>CAYINJ010000069.1:0-1538 GCA_964364745.1 uncultured Gammaproteobacteria bacterium | reverse complement strand
GCAGTGCGACGCCGGATCGGCCAATAGTGATACGGCGGCCAATGCTTGTCGCACCACCTGTCAGGCCGCTCGCTGTGGCGATAGCGTAATTGACTCTGGTGAGCAGTGTGATGGTGGCACGAGTTGTTCATCCTCCTGTACGACCATTTTACAATTGCCCGTTTGTGGCAATGAAGTGGTTGAATCCGGTGAGCAGTGTGACGGCGGCACCAATTGCTCGGCTAGCTGTACCGCCATTGTGCCGCCCAGTTGTGGCAACGGTACGGTGGAAGCTGGCGAGCAGTGTGACGGCCAGGCCGGTTGTTCGGCGAGTTGTGCCTGGATTATTTTGCCCGAACCCACCCCGATTTGTGGCAACAGCATTGTGGAAACCGGAGAGCAGTGTGACGGGGGAGATAATTGTACCGCGAATTGTGTGTGGATCGTCCTGCCAGAGGTTACGGCCGTCTGCGGCAATGGCGTGATTGAATCAGGTGAACAGTGTGACGGGGGTGACGGTTGCAGTGCCGGTTGTACCACCACCATTGTTGAACTTAAACAAATTACCGAGACCGCCCAACAAGTGGCGCGGACAATTTTAGCATTGCCAGCGGTTCAGTCGATTATCAATTCTGCTCCAGTCCAGTTTTTCCAAAAAGAAGTGCTCAATAATCCAGCGGTGGAACGGGTGACGGACACTTTTGGCACCCCGACCATGATCTCAATTGTGGCGGTCAACACCGCCGCGGCGTTGCCGTCGCTGGGTTTCTTGCCCTATTTGGCCTACGTCTTTACCGAACCATTCCGGTTTTTGTTCTGGCGGCGGCGCAAATATGGGGTGGTCTACAACAGCATTACCAAACAGCCCATTGACTTAGCCGTGGTGCGGCTCTACGACAACGCGACCAATCGGTTAGTCGCGACCAAGGTGACGGATGTGAAGGGACGCTATTCACTCTTGGCTGATCCGGGCGAGTACTATTTGAAAATTCAAAAAGGCAATTATGTTTTCCCGTCGGGTACTTTGGGGCAGGCCATTCGCGACCATGATTATGCTGACTTGTATTATGGTGCGCCGCTCCGCCTGACTAATGAAGAAGACCTGGTTAACTTAAATATTCCGCTCGATCCGAACTTCCCCGTCGAGCCGGACGCGGTCGTCATTCGCAAGGCCCAATTGAAAAAACTTCAACGTCAAGTGGCCTATCTGGGGCCGCTCCTGGCCTTGGTGGCTCTGGCCATTGTGCCGTCATGGAAAACCGGTTTGATCTTTGTCACCCACTTGGTGCTTTACGCGCTCTTCCGACGATTGGCCATTGTCCATCGGCCGAAGTCGTACGGGGTGGTGTTTGATCACCAGACCAAGCGATCGCTCAAGCAAAGTGTCGTGCGGGTGTTTGATGTCCAGTACAATAAACTGCTGGCTACCCAAGTGGCTAACGCCGGCGGTAAATACAACTTTTTGGTCGGACCAAATAAATATTATTTAACAGTCAACAAAGGTGGCTATCGCGGTTATAAATCGGAGGAACTGGATTATCAGGATCAGCAGTTAGTGG
>CAYINJ010000068.1:0-1695 GCA_964364745.1 uncultured Gammaproteobacteria bacterium | reverse complement strand
GTACACTTCTTCCACGCCTTTTTCCGAAAAATTCAGAGTGTCGGCCTTCATCACGGGACTGGTAATCAAGCAATAACGCAACGCGTCGGCACTCCAGCGCTCGATCACCGCCATCGGATCAGGGTAGTTCTTCAGCCGTTTGGCCATCTTCTGCCCGTCTTCGGCTAACACGATACCATTGACAATGACGTTTTGAAACGCCACTTTATCAAACAGGGCCACCGACAGAATAATCAAATAATAGAACCACGCCCGACACTGATCGGACCCTTCGGCGATAAACTGGGCGGGAAAGTTTTTCTCAAATAGTTCCTTATTCTCAAACGGGTAGTGGAGCTGGGCGTAGGGCATCGAACCGGACTCAAACCAACAGTCCAGAACATCGGGGATGCGCCGCATCGTGCCGGCGCAACTGCCGCCGCAAGCGAAGGTAATCGGGTCAACGATGTGTTTATGCAAATCATCCGGCGCCACACCGCTGGCCTTTTCTAACTCGGCACGGGAGCCGAACACCTGCTGGCGACTGCACTGATCACACTGCCAAATCGGCATGACTGAACCCCAGTAGCGCTGGCGTGAAATCGACCAGTCCCGGGCGCCCTCCAGCCAGTTACCAAACCGACCTTCTTTGATGTGCTCCGGCACCCAGTGGATGGTTTTAACCAATTCTAAGGCCCGGGGCTTGATCTTAGTCACGTTTACAAACCAGGAGCTGGTGGCATAGTTTAACAACGGCGTATCACAACGGTAGCAGTGCGGGTAGCTGTGGGTGTAGCGGGTTGTGGCAAACACCTTACCGTGTTCAGCCAGCCAGGCCACCACGGCCTCGTCCGTGGCGGTCGGCGCGGCCTTGGACTTCACCGCCTGACCGGCAAAATCAGTGACGTCAGCGGTAAACAGGCCATCAAGGCCGACATGTTGAATCATTGGCAGGCCCAGCTGTTTACCCAAATTCATGTCGTCTTCCCCGAAACCAGGGGCGATATGAACTATGCCCGTGCCGTCTTGAGTGGTGACAAAATCGGCGGCGTACACTTTAAATCCCTTCTCGCGATTTTTGGCAGTATCAAAATAGGGGAACAACGGCTCGTAGGCCAAACCGACAAGGTCTTGGCCGGTCAATTTCTTTTCTTCCTTATATTGCTGGCCAGCCAACACTCCTGCCATCGCCGCGGCGGCTAAAATCAAATGATTGTCGCCAACTTTGACTTGGACATACTCCACATCGGCGCCAACCGCCAGCGCGACGTTGCCCGGCAAGGTCCACGGCGTGGTGGTCCAGGTCAAGATATAAGTGTCGGGCTGATCAATTAATTTAAACTTCAGTGTCACCGAGACATCTTCGACGTCCTTGTACCCTTCGGTGACTTCGGATTGCGACAAAGTGGTCTCACAACGCGGGCAGATGTGCATCGCCCGATAGCCCTGATAAATCAAACCTTTGTCCCAGAGTTGCTTAAAGACCCACCAAATGCTTTCCATGTACTCGACGTCCATGGTGCGGTAGGGGTGGTCCATATCCACCCACCGGCCGATCCGGCGGATGACCTGCCGCCACTCGTCAGCATAGGTCAACACTTTACTGCGGCAGATTTCATTAAACTTACCGACGCCAATCACTGCTTCGATGTCTTTCTTGTGTTTAATCTTCAATTCCTTTTCGACGATGTTTTCGATCGGCAAGCCGTGGCAATC
>CAYINJ010000067.1:0-1710 GCA_964364745.1 uncultured Gammaproteobacteria bacterium | reverse complement strand
AAGATGAAAAATTACAAAACGTATTTCCCGCTTTTTTGGTCGCCAGTCACCTTCCCTTTGTCCATGGTGATGACGCGCCGTTTGACGTAATCTACCATACTCGGATCATGGGTCACCAAGACAACCGTGGTGCCGAACTCGTTGATCTTCAGCAACAAGTCGGCGATTTCTCGGGAGTTAATCATGTCGAGGTTGCCGGTCGGCTCATCAGCCACCAGGATTTTCGGCCGATGGGCCAGCGCCCGCGCAATGGCCACCCGCTGGGCTTCACCGCCGGACAGCTCCCGGGGGTAGCGGTGTTCTTTGCCTTCCAGACCAACAATTTTTAATACTTGGGGGACAATGGCGGCAATCCGCGCACCGGGTGTGCCACAAACTTCTAGCGCAAAAGCCACGTTTTCGGCGGCGGTTTTGGCGGGCAGAAGTTTATAATCCTGAAACACCACCCCGATTTGCCGACGCAACCACGGCACTTCGCTGCGCCGAATATCGGTGATGTTCCAGCCACCAATGATTATCTCACCGTGATCAGGGCGTTCTTCGGCGATCAGTAACTTGACCAGGGTGGTTTTCCCAGTCCCACTTTGACCAACGATCGAGACAAATTCTTTCGGCTTGATGTGGAGTGTGACATTATCAACGGCCGCCATTTCCGGCGGATAGATTTTGGTCACTGCTTTGAGGTGGATCATACGTCAATGGATGGCGCTAGTATACCATGTCGTCAGGCGGCTTGTCATGATGGTGGCGATAATGCCGTCGGGGGCGCGACAAATTCTACCGTGACCGACACTACGCCCGCGCTCTTAGCGGCAATTTTTTGAAACGCCACCAGATCCAAGTCAATCGCTCGATCAGGATGGATGGTCCGATCCGGACCAAAATCATTGACCGTCACCACCACTGACTGGCCATTGTCGGGATTAGTAACTTTTAATTTACTCCCCTTGGGATAATCCGGTGAAGCCGCACAATCACAATTTTTATACCGATACCACGAGGCCAGCCCCTCCCCCATGGCCGGCGTAGCAATGACGGCCAGGCGGGCAAACGGCACCGTCAACCACGCTCGGATGGTGCCGGTCATGGGCTTGAGTATTTTACTCGTCACGGCTTGCCACTTTTTGCCATTGAAAGTCATCACCCGGATATAGGCGTTATCAGTTGGTTGATAAGTTAATTGCACAATCAGTGGCCGCCGACCATTATATGCCCCCTGGGTAGTGATGTCATATTCCCAATAATCCGACCGGGCGGTCGCGCCAGTGGGTAGCGGCGGCCGGGTCTCAATACTTCGCCGTTTGACCACGATGTCAGTCGGTTGTTGCAATACCTTCGGAAAAACGCCGAGCCGCAACGCCAGATCAGTCGAAGTAATAGTCCGGCCAGCCGCGACCGCCTGCCGATCAAAGGACTGGGTGACAATTTCTAAGTCAGCCGCCAGCGTTGGCTGACTGACCAATAGCAGTCCGGCCAGCATGACCAGCGAAATTGCTTTTTTGATTTTTTTCATATATACTCAACAACGTTTCGCGGGTGTCGTATAACGGTTATTACATTAGCTTCCCATGCTAGGAAAGAGGGTTCGACTCCCTTCACCCGCTGATTGGCCGCCTTAGCTCAGTTGGTAGACCTGCCCGCCATGGCCTAAGCCGATATAGCTCAACTGGCAGAGCAATCCCTTCGTAAGGGAGAGGTTGTCGGTTCGAC
>CAYINJ010000066.1:0-1799 GCA_964364745.1 uncultured Gammaproteobacteria bacterium | reverse complement strand
TTGCCCTAGAAAAAGCTCACGTCGAGCATGACGCGACCACCACGCCAGTGGAAACGCTTCTGGCCGCGGTGGCCAAAAGTGGCTATCAGGCGACAGTGGAAGGTGTCGGGGCATCAACAGCAATGACCAATCACCAGGGAATGGATCATCATGAACATCAAGCGGCTGAATCAGCCAAACTAATTGCGGCGCGTCTGGGGCGGACGGTGATATCGTTGGCCTTGAGTGTGGTGATTATTGGCATTGGCCTGAACATGGACAGCTTGCCGAATGGTCGATTTTTAATGCTACTAGCCGCCATCGGCGTGGTGGTGACCGGCGCCGAGTTTTTCCGGGTTGGTCTGCCCGCCTTATTCCGACTCCGTCCAGAAATGAATTCGCTAATCGCGCTGGGGGTCGGTGCGGCGTTTCTCTATTCTAGTTATACCACCTTGTGGGCCACGACCAGCGAAGAATACTTTCTGGATGTGGGAATTATTACCACTTTTCTACTCCTCGGCCGTTGGCTCGAAGCCCGAGCTAAAGGCAAGGCGTCAGAGGCCATTAAAAAGTTGCTTCAATTGTCAGCGAAAGTCGCTCATCGCCGCGACGCCGCCGGCGTAATGACTGACGTCCCGATTGATCAGGTTCAAGTCGGCGACCAGTTATTAGTTAAACCGGGCGAAAAGATTCCGGTTGATGGTTCATTGGTGGAAGGAACGGCCACGATTGATGAATCCATGGTCACGGGTGAGAGTATTCCAGTAGATAAACAAGTTGGGGATAAATTGATCGGCGCGACGATTAACGGTAACCAAAGTTTCGTCATGGTGGCGGAAAAAGTGGGCAGTGAAACCCTGTTGGCCCATATCGTCAAGCTAGTGGAACAAGCCCAAATGTCCCGCGCGCCCATTCAAAAACTAGTTGACGTGGTCTCACTATATTTTGTTTGGGCGGTGATGGTCATTGCGGTCGTAACGGCGGTGGCTTGGTGGTTAGTCGGCGCCCCGCCAAACACGATCTTTATAAATACCGTGGCCGTCCTGATTATCGCTTGCCCCTGCGCGCTCGGTCTAGCCACTCCGATTGCGATTGTGGTGGGGACTGGTCGGGGTGCTAGCTTAGGCATCTTGATTAAAAATGGTGAAAGCTTAGAAAAAATGCATCGGATTACGGCGGTGGCCTTTGACAAAACCGGGACGATTACGGCCGGCAAGCCAGTGGTGCGGCAATGGTTTTCGGCCAGCCCTTTATCGGCTGATGATTGGGCCGCCTTAGCGGCAATTGAAGGTCAATCGGAACATCCGCTGGCTCACAGCGTTGTCCGCTGGATCCGTGAACAACAACCCGCGCTGGCTGATTTAAAGGCCACGGCGGTGATGGCCACCGCCGGCAAAGGCATTTCCGGCATAGTCAATGGCGTGCAGTGGCAACTCGGCAGTGCAGCGTGGGTGCTGGCCGGATCACCTGATAGCGCTGGATTATCAGCCGCGCTTAAACAAGCCACCGAACACGGCCAGACGATTATTGCCGTGGCTAAGGGCGGGGTACCAATCGGTTTCTTTGGTCTCCAAGACCCGATGAAAGAATCATCACCGGCCGCTATTGCCGCTCTTCACCGCCGAAAACTCACCACCATCATGGTGACCGGCGACAATCACGTCGTGGCCGAGGCGATTGCCCAAGAGGTGGGGATTGATCAAGTCCGAGCGGAAGTCCTGCCCGAAGATAAAGTTAAGATAATTAGGGAGTTGCAAAGTCAGGGGCAGATCGTCGCCATGGTGGGGTCACGCGACTACTTCGACACTGACCACGACGGC
>CAYINJ010000065.1:0-1865 GCA_964364745.1 uncultured Gammaproteobacteria bacterium | reverse complement strand
CTGGGGCTGTTCGTTTTCTCGGATTTAGTGGGATCGGGGCTGCCATTGTATACCTTTGCTGGCGCAGCCGTGCGGCGGGAAATTGTTGATTATTCCAACGAACTTCAGTCCTCCATTGGCTATCAAGAAGTACATACGCCGAATATGAACCGGGCGGAGTTGTTTAAAGTGTCTGGCCACTATGAGAAATATCACGACGGCATGTTCCGAGTGGTCTCAAATTATTCCGAAGAGGAGTATTACTTGAAGCCGATGAACTGTCCGCAACACACCCAGATTTATGCCAGCCAACTGCGCAGCTACAAGGACCTGCCGATGCGGATTGCTGACTTTGCTAACCTCTATCGGGACGAAAAGCCGGGCGAACTCAATGGCTTGGCGCGCCTGCGCTGTTTCTGCCAAGACGATGGTCACAGCTTCTGTCGCGAGGATCAAATTAAGGGCGAGTGGCTGGCCGTCTTGGGAATTATTAACCAAGCCATGGCGACTTATGGCATGAGTTACACCATTCGATTGTCACTGTGGGATCCGGCTCATCCGGAAAAATATCTCGGCGATCCGGCGGTCTGGGAAAAATCCCAGCAGTTGTTAGAAGATATTCTGAAAGAACAGGACGTTGAGTATCAAGTCGGAGTGGGGGAAGCGGCGATCTATGGGCCGAAAATGGATCTTATTTCCCGGGATTCTTTGGGGCGAGAGTGGCAAATCTCGACCATTCAACTGGACTTTATCATGCCGCAACGATTTGGATTAACTTACGTTGATGCCGATGGGAAAGCCAAGACGCCAGTCATGATCCACCGCGCGATTGTTGGTTCACCGGAACGGTTCATGGCGATTTTGATCGAACACTACGCCGGCGCGTGGCCGGTCTGGTTGGCGCCGGTGCAGGTCAAAATCGTGCCGGTCGGCAGAGATCACCAGGTCGGCGCTGATGAACTGGCGGCGACCCTCACGTCGGCCGGCATCCGCGTCGCCGTTGATCGTTCTAACGAAACCGTGGGAAAGAAAATTCGGACTGCGGCCGGGGAAAAAGTGCCGTACGTCTTGGTATTGGGTGACAAAGAGCTGGCTAGCCAGAAGCTAGCGGTGCGTGTACGGGGTAGTGAGGATATGTTAGAATTAACTCGAGCCAAGTTTATTGAACGAGTCACCCATGAAATTGCGACACGTCGCGACAATTAGTAGCCTGACCGTCATCACCGCGGCTTTAGTGCTCGGCGGGTTTAGGGTCGGCGCTCAAACCGACGGGGCAGTTAATGAATTAAGTGATAACGTGGCGATTGTCGAACACGAGCCCAAGATCGTCGCCACCAGCCCGTGGTATGTCTTGAAAGAGTGGTGGTGGGCGATGGTGGCCGCCAGTCATTTCAATGATATCGCTAAGCAAGAAATCCGTCTCGAACACATGAACGAGCGGTTGGCCGAAGTCCAAGCGCTGATGAACGGCGAGGTGGACGAGCGCACTCAAGCGGCTATTACCAAGACGTTAGATCGCTACCAACAAGACGCCGGCAAGTTTGAGGGTTGGGTGGGAGGTTTGCAAGAGGACGCCCGTCAAAACGCCGCAGTCCAGACCTTGCTGCAGAAAAATGCCGGCTGGGAAGTCCAACGGCAATACTTTTTGGATAAAATCGCCAGCGATGAAGATGTCGGCGCTGATCTACAAGCCGTGCTGCAACAGGCGCTGGCCAGTTCGTTTAGCAGTTTCATTGAGACGTTAAATGTTTGGCAGCAGCCCAAAGATCTAGTCACTGACGTCACGGCCTTGGCCAGCCAGAGTTCGTGGCTACAGAAACTGGCCGCGGTAGATTTTTTGCAACGCACGGCTGACGTCACGCCAGCGCTTAGCCCCGAGGCCGATT
>CAYINJ010000064.1:0-2049 GCA_964364745.1 uncultured Gammaproteobacteria bacterium | reverse complement strand
ACATGCGCCGTCGTCACGCCGGGGGTGTTCTGGAGGGCCTTAGTAATCCGGGCGGCACAAGAGGCGCAGTGCATTCCCTGAATAGCCAGAGTGGTTTTCATATGGCGGTTAGCTTATTGACAAATGATTTGGCCATCAGTCCTCATATAACAAGACGATTTTGGCGGAATAATATCGTCAGTCGTCGGTGATGGATTAACTATTGGTTGAGTCGCAGCGGTGGCCGCGGCGGTAGCGTCCACCACCACAAACTTGCCCCGGTACATGCCCATACCACAACTAAAAGGAATCGTGCCGGTACCAGTCGGCGTAAAGTTAATCTCGGTCTTCCCTGCGCCGATAAATTTACGAATATTCATACTGGGAACGACTAATGAACTCGCACAACCAGCATTACCATCGCTTGAAATCAGCCAGCGGACTGGTACGCCACTTTGAATAGTGAGCGTGTTTGGCTCATAGCCCCATCGTCCGACCGTCATGCGCACTACCTGGACGTTGGCGGCCGCATCAACATTGGCGGAAGAAGCGCTGATCCGCGTACCCCAGTGAGAAAGATCAACTCCTAAGAGGGCCAAGCCATTGCCAAACACACTAAAGCTGAACAAGAATAGGACGAAGCCAATCACCTTTTGGGCCACTACGAAGCGACGTTGACGCGTGCTGGCACTGGCGATGCCGATGGCCAATAATACCGGCATTGTGCCGATGGCAAAAAAGAGCAGGATCAAGCCAGCCCGCCAAAAACTACCGGTGCTCATCGCAAATAACTGCATGGTTTGGGTAAAACCACAGGGAAGGAAAAAAGTAAACGCCCCCAGCAGGAGTGGAGCGGCCCGATGTTCCGAGGACTGAATTTTTTTCCACCAGTGCAGGACTTGTTTCGGTAGGTGGAGGCCAAAAGCGCTGGGCGATGGCGCCAGACCTAAGATATTAAGCCCCAGGATCAAGAGGGCGGCGGCCACGATCAGCATCAGCCAGCCGGTAGCCGATAAGGAAATATCAATCCACTGACCGACCACGCCCAATAAACCGCCAAATAAGAAAAAGGCCGCCAGTCGTCCAACATGGAACAGCAGGTGTGGTCGCACCCGGGCTTGATAAAAATCGCCAGTGGCTTGATATTTTGCTCCGAAGGACATGACGACGCTCCCAATCACCACTAAACAGGTTGAAAGCGAGGCGACCACTCCCACCATCAATGCCACACCGAGGCCCAAAGATTTTTGATCGATAGTGGGGCTGATCACTCCCCATGAGACAATCAAGTGATAGAGCAACCATAGCCCGATAACGATTATGAGCGAAATACCCCACTGCCAAATAGTTGCTGGCCGAGTCGATTTATTTCCTGGGTCAGCTATTGCCGAATCGCCGAGCTGATATCCGGCTCGTTGAACGGCCGCCCGGACCATATTGGCGTCGGCAGGTTGATTATACCAGTGGATTTCGGCCCGCTGGCGCAAGTGTGAGACCTGCACCCGAGCCACGCCAGGCAATTTTTTTAACTCTTGAGCGATGCGGGCTTCACAGGCCACGCAGTGCATCCCGACAATCGGGACGGTCTGTTTGGCCATAATTATTTATTGGATAAATGAACGACCCGCAAAATTTCTTCCGTCATGGCACGTTGTTTAGCTTTGTTATTACTGGTCACCGCTTTTTGAAAACACGAGTCGAGGTGACCCTCTAGTAGGATTTGGTTGGCTGATTTGAGGAGCCCAATCACTGCCAGGTTTTGTTGCATTACCTCAATACAATACTGGCCGCTAGTCGTCATTCTAATGATCTTACCCAACACGCTGTGGGCTTTTTTGAAATTAAGCAATGCTTTCGTTTTAGCGGGAGCCAAAGACATATGGAGGAGAAAGATAAATTAGTATACCCATACCTGGGGTGTGGGTAGTATACTCCGTCGCGATGGCGTTGGCGAGAGTAATTATCCACAATAACCAATCAGCCCTATATCCCCTAGCGGATGCCGTTGACTAATTTTTGCCGTTGTCAAAAGGCCGGTTGGCATCTATACTAGGAACTATATGCGCGTCC
>CAYINJ010000063.1:0-2331 GCA_964364745.1 uncultured Gammaproteobacteria bacterium | reverse complement strand
CGACTGCAGCAGCTATTTGAACAGCACCGATTTTGGTCACGCTTCTTTGATCTGTTAGAACAAAACACCAGTGCGGCGATTGCTTATCGCAGTGTCGCCGTCGACACTCAAGGCCGAATTATTATCACCGCGACGGGAGCTAACTACTTAGCTGTCGCCGAGCAATTGGCCCGGTGGCAGGCGACTGTCGGCATTGGGGCCGTTGATTTCTCGACCGCGGCGATTCCGGTTACGACGGGAGAGCCGCCCGCCAGCGGCGTGGTCTTTACGGTGGCGATGACGCTGACACCGGACTTTCTTCAATTCTCACCGCTATGACGCCGGTCACTGATCACCAATTTTCCTGGGCCAGTTTCGGCTATGCTATCAACCGCTGGTTAACGGTCATGACCGCGGCGGTGATTATTATTCTGCTGGGGCTGGCTTATTGGCAGCTCTTCTTGCCCCGGATTACCCAGCAGAGTTTCTTGGCGACATTTTCTGATCGCAAGCGAGTTGAACAGCTGAATAACTTAAACCGCCAACGCGGTGAGCTCCAAAAAATTGTGACTGATTGGCAGACGATTAGCGCGGCGGATCGGGAATTGATGGGAGCGATCTTGCCGACGACCATGGACATTCCCAATCTACTGGCCCAAGTTGATGGTTTGGCGCGGCAGAGCGGGCTGGTTTTGCAATCGTTTTCCGTCGCGCCGCCAGATCCCAAGACCAAAGACCAAAGCGGGATCCGGGTCGTGGCGGTGTCGCTGACTTTTGGCCCGGGGGGATATCCGCAGTTGAAGGGGTTACTGGATAACATTGAAACCAACATCCGGCTGCTCGACCTTACCTCATTTACCTTCGATTCAGTGGCCCAGACGTTGACGATGAATCTGCAGGCCTACTTCGCGCCAGCCGCCCCGACCCAACCATAAGTATGCGCACCCATCGAAAAATCATGTCCAATCGTGACCGGGCGCTAACCGCTATCGTGGTAGTGGCGTTAGCGATCAGCGGCTATTTGACCTACCAAAACATCCAGCGCTTCCGGCCACCGACCACGCTGACCGTCGCGAATACGATTGATCAAGCGATGACCACGGCGCTAGTCGCCAACCAGCGGGGGAGTCGGGTGGCGGCCGCTTCACCCAGTGTCGTCATCAACCATCCGGTGGTGAAACAATTGCGCTACCACGTTGCGCCGATCAACCTAGCCAACGTCTCGTTTGGTCGAGCTGATATTTTCTTGCCGCCCAATCCGAGGCGGTAAAGGCCACTGTCTATGCCTAACTTTAATGGTTTTGAAAAAATTAAACAGGAACTGGCGGCGGCGGGCGTTTGGACGACGGCGATTGACGCTGCGGCCAAGGCGGTCAGCTTTGAATCCAGCGGCCAACTGTTTGGTTGGCTGATTGATCATGGTGGCCAAGAAGAAACGGCGCTGTATGGCGTGTTGGAAAAAGCGCTGCAGTTTCCCTATGCCGATTTGCGCGGCAAAACAATTTCCGATGCGGTCCTCCACTTAATTCCACTGGCGACCGCCCAAACGTACCAGGGCATCGCTTTTGGCTTAGCTGGTAAAACCCTGTCCATCGGCCTAGTGGACCCGTATAATTTTCGAGCGATTGAAGCGATTGAGTTTTTGGTTAAACAACAAAAATTAGGTGTGCGCTATTGGCTGATTTCGCCGCGTGGCTATGCTGATGCGTTGCGCCAGTACTCGCACTTTACCACCGAGGTCAAAGACGCCTTGGCCGTGGTCGAACAAGATCGCCACGTGGCGAGCGACGAGCCGGCCACCTCGCTGACGGAGATTATTTCCCAAGCTCCGGTCGCCAAAATTGTTTCGGAAATTATTAAACAGGCCATCAACCAACGGGCCAGTGATATTCATATTGAAGCAATTGCTGGCGGCAGCCGGGTGCGATTTCGGATTGACGGCATTATGCGCACCGCGCTGGATTTGCCAACCCATGTCCATGCTTCCGTCATTTCCCGAATTAAGGTGCTGGCTGACCTCAAACTCGACGAAACGCGGATTCCGCAAGACGGTCGGATTAGTTTGGTTGTCGAAGGCCGGCCAATCGATTTCCGGGTTTCGACCATGCCCCTCCTCGATACGGAGAAAGTGGTCTTACGGATTTTGCCGGGGTCCGACCAGGTACCGACCTTAACCGATTTGGGCTTCCATGATTTTCAGATCAAAATCATGACGGACAGTATTCATCGACCGCACGGGCTATTCTTGATCAGCGGTCCGACCGGCAGCGGGAAATCCACCACCTTGTACTCGCTGTTGGCCATGTTAAACAGCCAAGAACAAAATATCACTACGCTGGAAGACCCGATCGA
>CAYINJ010000062.1:0-2354 GCA_964364745.1 uncultured Gammaproteobacteria bacterium | reverse complement strand
AAAATAAGTAACCACCCCGGCACAACAGTCGGTCGATTAGTGTTTTTACTGAAATTTACCCCCCGAGTCGAATATTATATGAATCTCCTGATTGGCACATCACTCGTCGCGGCCTATATCGCTGGGGTAGCGGCGCTGTTTGCGCCCTGCTGCATTACCGTGTTGTTGCCATCATACCTGGGATCGATATTTCGGGAGCGCCGGAAGGTGTTTATCATGACCTTTATATTTTTCTTAGGTATTCTAGTGGTCTTCTTACCCCTGGGCTTAGGGTCAGCCGCCTTTGGCCAATTGCTTAGTCGTTATCACAACACAATTTTCGTTGTCGGCGGCGCGTTCCTGCTGATGCTGGGCCTGATGCTGTTGCTCGGTCGGCACTATTCACTGCCGTGGCATGTCAATCCGACGCTGACCAACCATCACCCCTTTTCCGTGTTCACGCTGGGAATATTTTCCGGCATCGCGACTACTTGTTGCGCGCCGGTGCTGGCGGGCGTGCTGGCCCTCTCCATTTTACCGGGGTCAATGTTTTGGGGGATCATCTATACCTTGAGCTATGTCCTCGGTATGGTCACGCCGTTGTTTTTCATCGCGTCATTTTTGGATAAAAGCGCAATCACCAAAAAATTTATGGGGGTGCGCAAGCCATTGTCGTACTCATTGGGCTCGATTCAAATTAGTTTAACGATTGGTGAATTAATTTCCGGAGTGATGTTTGTCATCATGGCCATCGTGACCATCAGCTTGGCCTTCACCAACCAACTCAATGTTCATGCCGGCTATCAAGTCGATATCAATATCTACCTGACTAAATTGGGGCAAGCTCTCCAGGGGGTCGTGACGTTGTTACCAGAAGCTGGCTGGGCGGCGGTGTTCGCGTTAGGATTCATTGGCTTAATTATCAAAGCAATTCAAATATTTAAAAAAGAAACATATGAGCGGAAAGATAATCAATCAGAGTAGTAACACGATCATTTTGGCCGGAATTGTCAGCTTTACCATTATCGTGGTGGCGGCGATTTGGTTTTTGAGTCAGTCAAATACTCCGGCACCGACTCCCCCGACCGTCGCCGCGCCAGTCGCGCAAGACAGCATGGCCGGTCATCATTCCGGCAATAACGCCCAGGCGTCGACGGCAGCCCTGGCAGCATTGGTCGGCCAGCCGGCGCCTAGTTTTACGCTGACTGACCGATCCGGCCAAGTATATAACAACGAGACCAGCAAAGGGAAAAACGTGGTTTTGTTCTTCAATGAAGGGCTGATGTGCTATCCGGCTTGCTGGAACCAAATCGCCCAGTTAGCCGAGGATGACCGCTTCACGGATCAAACGACGGTGGTATTGTCCGTCGTGGTTGATCCGATGAAAGATTGGCAACGGGCCGTTGATAAAATGCCGGAATTGGCCAAAGCGACCGTGGTGTTTGATACCAACAAAAAGGTCTCCGCCGCCTTTGGCGTCTTGACGACACCGTCGTCGATGCATTTTGGGTCACTGCCCGGACATAGTTATGTGGTGATTGACCAAGACGGGATCGTCCGGCACGTCTATGACGATCCGCGGATGGCCCTCCACAACGATCAGTTGGTGGCGGAATTAGCCAAACTAAATTAAGTACTGGTCGAGCAATATTATCGTTGAATATCCGCCCATGTTACTAAATCGGCGCCTCATCAAACCAGTCGTGGCTGGAGTCGTGGCCAGTGGGTTGTTACTGGCAGGATATTTTGCCCTGGTCACATTGGTATCGGGCTGGCGCTTTGCTCAATGGCAATTTGGTGATTATTGGTATTATCTGATTAGTTTAGCCGTCGGGTTTGGCGTTCAAATTTCCTTATACGTTTACCTTAAAAACGTCGTCCATCATAGTCATGGTACGGGGAAAGCGATCGCCGTATCGGGCACGACTTCCACTGTCGCCATGATCTCGTGTTGCGCTCATTATCTGGTAACGATCGGGCCCGTGCTCGGCCTGACTGGCGTGATTAGCGTGATCGCCCAATATCAGATCGAATTATTTTGGGTGGGGCTATTATTTAATGCGGGAGGAATTGTGTTTATCGTCCGTCAAGTGTATCTATTCCGTCACTCCATATGACGTCACGATTGTTGGTCGGGGTAATTTTTATCGCCGGAATTACCGGGTTGGTGATATATGTGGCCCTATCTCGAAGTGTGTTCTCGCCAGAAATTTCACCACTGGCCGTGGCCACTACGGTGACCAGTAATTCACTGCCAGCGCAAATTGATGAACAGGGGACGGTAGTAGTGGAGGTGGTGCCGATCAGCATCGAGCCAGATGCCCCCTGGCAATTTGCGATTAATCTTAACACGCACGAAGTTGAATTAGATGATG
>CAYINJ010000061.1:0-2427 GCA_964364745.1 uncultured Gammaproteobacteria bacterium | reverse complement strand
CTGGAAGACCCGATCGAGTTTCACCTCAATGGGATTAACCAGTCGCAGATCCGGCCGGAAGTCGATTTTACTTTTGCTTCTGGCTTGCGGGCGCTCTTGCGGCAAGATCCGGACATCATCATGGTCGGAGAAATTCGGGACGCCCAAACTGCGGAAATGTCGATCCATGCTGGTTTGACCGGGCACCTGATTTTCTCTACTATTCATACCAATGATGCCATTGGCGTCGGGCCGCGGTTGATTGACATGGGTGTCGAGCCATTTCTCTTGGCCTCGACGCTGAATGTCGTGGTGGCCCAACGGTTGGTGCGGCGGATCTGTTCACAGTGTCTGGGGCCGGCCGCCGTCCCGGCTTATCTCTTAGAGAAGATTACGAAAGAACTGGGGGCCATCGAGCCAAAATTTTTGCCACCGGGGGTTAACCTTAATAATTTGAAATTCATGCAAGGTAAAGGGTGTGCCGTCTGCAGCCAGACGGGCTATCAAGGCCGGCTCGCGATCGCCGAGATTATCTTGGCGACCGAAGAATTCCGACGGTTAATTGTCTCCCACTATGACGCCGCAGCCGTCAAGCAAGAACTTCAGCGGCAACACATGGTGACCCTGATGCAAGATGGATTGATCCGAGCGGTTGAAGGTCTGACCACAATAGACGAAGTGTTGCGTGTGACGCAGTTATAATTTTGTTTTTTACTCATTCATTTTTTTGGGGGGACCACATCTATGCCAGCGGCTAAAAACAACATCACCATTCTGTTGGTGGAAGATGATCAGTTCTTGTCGGGGATGTATAAAACCAAATTTGAATTGGAGGGGTTTACAATCAAAACGGCGACTGACGGCTGGCAAGGATTGCAAATGGCCAAAGATGAACACCCCGACATTGTGCTGCTCGACATCATGATGCCGAAGATGGACGGGTTTGAAGTGCTGAAAAACATGCGCGCCAGTGACGACATGAAAAATATCCCCGTGATTTTACTGACCAACCTGGGGCAAAAAGACGACGTCAAAAAAGGACTGGAAATCGGCGCGGACGGCTACCTGATTAAGGCCCACTTCATGCCGTCCGAAGTCGTGGAAAAGGTCAAAAGTGTACTGGCGGCCAGGAAAGCGGCCGCTTAACCGCGCCTATGCCGCTGTTCCGCTACCGGGTCAAAGACCAAACCGGTCAACAATTCACCGGTCTAGTGGAAGCAACGTCCGAAGCGGCCGCCGCCGAGGTGTTGGTCAGTGAGGGGTACGACGTGTTAACCATCTTGCCGGGCGGTCGGTATCGGCTGAACTGGCAGTGGGAACGGGTGACCCCGCGGGATCGGGTTGGTCTTTCCCGCCAATTGGCCACGTTGGTGGTGGCCGATTTGCCGTTAGTTGAAGCCCTGGACACCTTAGCCAAACAAGTGGCGAAAAAGCGGCTCCAGCAAGTGCTGACGTCAGTCGCTCGATCGGTCGAGGGCGGCAAGAAATTGTCGGAGAGCTTGGCCGAACACGTCGATGTGTTCAGTAATTTTTATATCAAACTGGTCGAAACGGGGGAGCAGGTCGGAAAACTAGATGAGGTGCTCGAGTACCTGGCTGACGAAGAAGAGAAGCGCTATGACCTGCGCGAGCAGCTCAAGAACATGCTGATCTACCCGGCCTTTGTCTTAACTGTCCTGCTGGGGGTGGTGATCTTCATGCTGGCCTTCGTCATGCCGCGGATGTTGTCGATCTTGGCGGAGACCGGCGTGGAACTGCCGTTATCGACTCGGCTGTTGATCAGCGTCAGCGGGTGGTTTGAACACTGGTGGTGGCTCCTGATCGCGGTCATCGGATTGGCGGTCATCGGGATCGGGGCTGGTCGGCGCACCCCCCGCGGCCAGGTCATCTGGAGCCGGCTCCAGTTGGGCATCCCCATCCTCCGGTCCGTGGTCCAAACCAATGCCATCGTCCAGTTCAGTAATAGTTTAGCCATTCTCCTGGCTGGTGGCGTGGACATGGTGACCGGTTTGCATATCGTCGCCGGCGTCATGTCCAACACCGAGTACCGTGATCTCATCCTCAAGGCCGCCGCCGCGGTCGAAGACGGCAACCCCTTGGCGGATACTTTGTCAGACAGTGAACATATCCCCCCGATGGTATCGCAAATGATCCGGGTTGGTGAGCGAGTTGGTCGATTAGAGAAAACCCTCGAGAAGATTACGGACTTTTACACTAGCCAGCTGCGGCATACCATCACCACCTTGGTTGGGTTTATTGAACCGCTGGTGATCGTGATTATGGGTATCGGCGTGGGGATTGTCGTTTCGGCCATGATTTTGCCGATGTATCGAATTGTCGGCGGGTTCTAATTGTGGTATCCTTAAGCAGTCCGGAGAGACAGTTATTTTACTCATCCTTCTCTTTTTAAGGGACATATGAAACAAAAAGGTTTTACGTTAATTGAGT
>CAYINJ010000060.1:0-2663 GCA_964364745.1 uncultured Gammaproteobacteria bacterium | reverse complement strand
CGGGCCGTCGATTACACCCACGACTGGAAGTTCAAGCGCCTCGACCAGTCGCTCATATCCAAAGCTAAGTCCGCCCAGCCGTCAAAAACTCCGGCCGAGCTCGCCGAAGCGCGGCGGCAGGCCGATGAGCGCCAGCGAGTGTTGTGGGAGAGACGACACGCCGCCTTACTCTGTGACTACATCGACCAACCGCCGAAGATTGAAGTCCTGCCGCTGATCGAGCGGCTGCGACTCCGTGTCTCCGGCTACAAGCGTGACCACTGTCGGCCGATCGGCTGACAGTTCTCGCTGGAGACGGATCACATCAAGCCCCCTCCGCCAAATGGCGGAGGGGGCTTTTGCATAGGGTGAAAACAGCATAAGGAAAACCCCTCCGCGTGGAGCGGAAGGGTCGTGGTGGCGATCCATTAAATGATCGATGGATCGTCGGGGGCGGGACGCGGTGGCCACGGATGGGGGCCGCCGACTGGCGGGTAGCCAGGGTTGTCGTGACAGGATTGCATAACATCCTCTTTGGTGGGTAGGCCGCTGGCGCGGTCAGTCGTTGGGGCTGGGCACGTTGCCGCTGGTGTCGGAGTTGTCGGCCGGGCCTTGGCCGCCGCTGCCGCCTTCACTCATCGGGCCGGCGCCTTTGCACTGAATCTGGCTCATGTCTTGCCTCCTTTAGGCAACTGGTCCGGCTTTGCCGGACACAGGGTGGAATGAACTACTAGTAATCTATCAGAGTGGTGGTAACGAAAATCTAAATTAATGTTAAACTAGAGTTAAAATTGGGGATAAGTTGGTTTGGAGTTGATGGACACGTGATAGACAGGTAATTTTAATTCTATTTTAGAAATAGTTTAGAATACCAGTGGCCTGGCTGGGCTATAGTAGTAGTGGTATTCACCCTTCATATTATTTATGGATCACATCGCCTACGAGCATTCGTTGCTTAATAATGGCCTTCAGGTTATTTCCAGTTATCATCCGGCAGCGCCAGTCACAACTGTCACCTGCCATGTAGCCGCCGGTTCGCGCTATGAACGGCCGGACGAATTTGGCTACGCCCATTTTGCCGAACATCTGACCTTTGACGGCACGAAGCGCTTCCCTTCTCGACTGGCAGTGGGTGAAGAGATTGATCGACTGGGGGCGTTGGCCAATGCCTATACTGGCAAAGAGAGTATTTGGTGGCACGTCCAAGCGCCCAGTAGCTTGGCCGAAGACAGCGTCGCGTTACTGGCTGAAATGCTTTGTCATTCTAAATTTGATGTAGAGGCGATATCACACGAGCGACAAGTGATTAGCCAAGAAATCTCTCGGGCCGAAGACGACCCCATGTGGATACTATATAAACAAATGTTGGCCCAGGTGTTTGGGGCACATCCGCTCGGTCACTGGCCACTGGGTGATCCAACCGTCGTGGCTAGTGCCACGCCGGAACGGGTCGTGGCTTATTATCAGCGCCGAGTCGGGCCGAAGAATAGCGTCATAACAGTGGTCGGGTCACTTAATCACGAGCAAGTCGTGGCTTTGGTTGGGAAATATTTTGGTCAATGGAATGATCTCAGTGATGAGCGGCAGATGGTGGTGCCGCTAGAGACCACCCGGCCGGGGCGGAATCATCTGGCCTTTACCGCGCAGCGAACCTGCTTCTCACTCACCTATTTGTTGCCATCATCAACCGAGCGAGAACGCAGTATTGGCGAAGTCCTAGTGGCCTGGTTGGCGCAAGGTCGGAGTTCAATGATGTGGAAAAAACTCCGGACCACGCTCGGATTGACCTATGATCCAAACGGTTCATACACGCCGTTTAAGGAGATCGGGGCAATTCAATTGTCCGGATCGTCCACCCAGCCGACTGCTTGCCTGACGGCATTGACGGATATGATGATTAACCCAGCTCCGCTATTAACCGCTGAAGAGTTTCAGCACACCGTCCAGCGATTGATCAACAAAACTTGGCAGCAAGTATATGGCACGCAACTGGGGGAGGCAAATTTTCTCGGCAGCGAGGCGCTATTGGCTGACGAGCTGGTCACGCCGGACGATTGGCGTTCGGCCCTGGCGGCCGTGACGTACGAAGAAACCATTGCCACTATGCGGCAATTTTTGAAACCAGCCCAGGGGTATCTGACGGTGGTCGGTCCGGAGGCGGTGATTGAGTAACCAAAACCCCCACTCCCTGACTGTCATCCCTCTCCGCTCCTTCTTCTTTCTGTCATCCTGAACCCCGCTTAGCGGGGTGAAGGATCTCTCTCCAGTTTAGGTGGAGTTTAGAAGAGTAATGCCACAATGGTAGCCCTATGCGGTCCTACTATGTCTACCTCATGACCAATAAGAACAAAGGAGTTTTATACGTTGGGGTGACCAATCACCTCGAACGTTGAGTGACGGAGCATAAACAAGGGCTAACCAAGGGATTTACCAGTAAGTACCACTGCCATCGCTTGGTCTATTATGAAACGTATCATGATGCTTCTCTGGCGATCGCCAGAGAAAAACAGCTCAAGGGACTTTTGAGAAGAAAGAAAATAGCCCTAGTCCAGATGTTAAATCCATTGTGGCTCGATCTGAGTAATGACTGGTGGTCCTAGAGAGATCCTTCGTCCGCCTGCTGGCGTACTCAGGATGACAAACGGGGAGGGGGCGGACTCAGGATGACAAACAGGAAAGGGGCG
>CAYINJ010000059.1:0-2979 GCA_964364745.1 uncultured Gammaproteobacteria bacterium | reverse complement strand
TTCGCCGGTGAACACTTCATCGACTTCTTCCCGGCTGTTGGCGTGCATCCGCAAAATCCGGCCGATGCGTTCCCGCTCACCAGTGGTGGTGTTCAAGATATACGACCCGGCGGCCAAATGGCCCGAGTAGACGCGGAAAAAACACAACTTCCCGACAAACAGGTCGGTCATGATTTTGAAAGCTAGGGCCGAAAACGGCGCATCATCACTGGCCGGACGAGTCATTAGTTCCTCGGGATTGTCGACGGCATGACCTTTGACCGGCGGGATATCGAGCGGTGAAGGCAGGAAATCAACCACCGCGTCCAGCAATGATTGCACGCCCTTGTTCTTCAGCGCCGAGCCGCACAACACGGGCACGAGCGCGTTGGCAATCACGGCTTTCCGCAAGCCGGCTTTCAGCTCATCAACGGTCAGTTCTTCGCCGGCCAGATATTTCTCCATCAACTTCTCGTCGTTTTCGGAAATCGCCTCGACTAGTTGGTGGCGGTATTCTTTGGCCTGTTCCACCAAGTCCGTCGGGATATCGCGGTCTTCTTGTTTGGTGCCCAAGTCATCGAGGTAGTAGCGGGCCCGCATGGTCAGCAGGTTGATTACGCCCTGGAAATTGGCTTCGGCGCCGATCGGCAACTGCAGCGGATAGGCGTGCTTGGTCAAGCGGTCATGGATCGACTTCAGGTCCTTGTAAAAATCCGCGCCGGTGCGATCCATTTTGTTAATAAAAGCAATCCGCGGCACTTCATATTTCTCCGCTTGGCGCCGGACGGTTTCGGATTGCGGCTCCACGCCGGCGACGCCGTCAAAGACGACCACGCCCCCGTCGAGCACGCGCAAACTGCGCTCGACTTCGGCGGTAAAGTCGACGTGACCGGGCGTGTCAATCAAGTTAATCCGATGATCATTCCAAAAACAAGTCGTGGCGGCCGAGGTAATCGTAATCCCCCGCTCGCGTTCCTGCTCCATCCAGTCCATTTCGGCGGCGCCTTCGTGGACTTCCCCGATCTTGTGTTTCTTGCCGGTATAAAACAAAACCCGCTCTGACACGGTGGTCTTGCCCGCATCAATGTGGGCAATGATGCCGATGTTTCTGGTCTGGGCGAGCGAGTAGAGACGAGGCATAGATTAAAGGTGCCAAGAGCCAGGTGACCGGTACGGTGGTGAATTAAAAATTAACGGGCAAAGTGGGCAAAGGCCTTGTTGGCTTCAGCCATGCGATGGACATCATCGCGCTTTTTGATGGCCGCGCCTTCTTTGTTGAAGGCATCAATTAATTCTAAGGCCAGGCGATTACCCATCGGCATGCCTTTGCGCCCTTTGGCCGCCACGACCAACCAGTTAAAGGCCAACATGTGCTTGCGGTTGCCGCGGACCGGGTACGGAATCTGGTAGTTGGCGCCACCGACGCGGCGCGAGCGAATCTCCAACAGCGGCGTGACGTTGCGCACCGCGGTTTCGAACACTTCGATGGGGCTTTTCTTGGTTTTCTCCGCAATAATATCAAAAGCGCCGTAGACGATTTTCTGGGCCACGGTTTTCTTGCCATCCTTCATGATGTAATTAACAAACTTGGCCACGGTCAGGTTCTGATACCGCGGGTCGGGCAAAATATCTCGTTTGGGAGCTGGTTTACCGCGCATAGTGTTTAGGTCTTAGCGGCTTTCGGTCGGCGCGTGCCATAGCGGCTGCGACTGCGGCGGCGGTTGGCCACGCCTTGGGCGTCATAAACGCCCCGGATAACTTTGTAGCGGACACCCGGTAAGTCACTGGTGCGGCCGGCTTTGACCAACACGACGCTGTGTTCTTGCAAGTTGTGGCCTTCGCCGGGGATATAGGCGGAGACCTCCAGACCGTTCGACAACCGAATCCGGGCGACCTTCCGCAAAGCGGAGTTCGGCTTCTTCGGCGTGCGCGTAAATACTTTCAAACAAACCCCGCGCTTGGCTGGGCTGCCCTTTGGTAATGGCGTGCGCTTCCGATGCAAGGTATCCAGGGTGGACATCATTGCCGCGTATTTGGCTCGCTTGATTTTTGGTGTTCGGCCGTGGCGGATCAGCTGACTAATCGTCGGCATAGCACAAAACTGAAAATAAAACTGCCTCAATAAGGCAGGCATAGAATAGCATCGGCCAGTTAACCCGTCAAGGGCTCGGGCTCAAAAAGCTATAGTAAACTGCTGGTCAGGGCCCAGACCCACCCAAATAGTCGCCCAAAGATTGATAGCCCAGGCAAAAAACCATCAAAAATTAATAGAAAAATCAAGATCATCGGCCCCTGACGGAGCAGGGCGACTTTGAAGCTAAAGAACCGGTCAGGCAGGAGCGTGAGCAGGACCTGGGAGCCATCCAGCGGTGGGATGGGGATGAGATTGAATAGCAACAGGGCGATGTTAACTAAAACCAGCAGGAGCAAGGCGTTGAGCAGTAAATTGTCTGTTCCCAGGCCCGCCAACGTACTTAGGAAGTGTAGGGCGACGCCAAACACCACCGCGCTGACGATGTTGGACGCCGGACCAGCCAAAGCGACCAGGGCCGGGCCCCATTTCTTGATCCGCAGTTGCCGCGGATCGTACGGCGCGGGATTGCCCCAGCCAAAACCAATCAATAGTAAAGCCACCAAGCCCAACCAATCGATGTGCACCAGCGGGTTTAAAGTTAATCGCCCCAGTTGCTCACCGGTCTTGTCGCCGAGGGCGTGCGCCGCTAAGACATGCGAAAACTCATGGACCGTGATGGCATAGACCACGGCCATGATCCAGAGGAGGAAGGAGATTGGTTCGGAGAAGAGGGTGGAAAGCATAAAGCTAGTATGTAGTATCTGGCATGGAGGGGCATTAATCGTCATTGCGAGGAGCGAGTCAGCGAGCGACGCGGCAATCCCAGCGGACATCCCACGCCCGGTCAATGTGCTCGTCCTGGGATTGCCACGCCCCGCAGACGGGGCTCGCAATGACGAGTTAAGGAGGGCGATGCTGGGCGGCTC
>CAYINJ010000058.1:0-2980 GCA_964364745.1 uncultured Gammaproteobacteria bacterium | reverse complement strand
CAATGCTATTCCGGGTGTCAACCGAGATCTGGCTGATCCCAAATACGCCTTTGACAAACATAACGCCCCATACGGCAGTACTTATGGTAAGAATGTTTTGGGACTAGGCCGCCTGTCCAGAATTGCCACTTGGCCGGATGAGAACAGCGCTGAATCTAACGCCGGCGCGCCGTATGCTTGTTCGGCGGCTCAACCGGAGTTTTGTGGCAAAAATGTCTGTGTGGGAGGGGGCAATGATGGTAGTGCATGTGATGCCAGTGATAGCTGTCCCAACGGCAAATGTGTCGGGTCAGCCGTGGCCGGAGTCAAAGTTCAAGGTAAAAACCTGGCGGACGCGCGCGACAGTATTAGTAACCTATTTGCCAAAACATTCAAAGTGAAGGAACGGTCGCTTAGCGGCAGCTGGATCGATGGCTCGGGGTATGATGTTCGAGCCACGACCGGCCAAGCCCCGCGAATTCGCGCGGTCATCCCGACCGTCGACGGGTTTGGTGAAGTGACTTATATCGACGGCCCATCCATTAACTTTATCCCGCCGCGACCAAATATCGTTGGCGCGCCAGCCAATAAAGTCATCGCCTTAGGTGGTGTGGCCCAGGCCTTTATCCGCTTCTATGCTTACAACCCCAACGGTGAACAAATGCCGTTACGCAAGATCCGGATTGACTGGTCGGGTAATGGCTTCGAAGAATCCGAAGGCGACCGAGAATTTGGTCGTGACGGAATCGAGGCCTATGCCAACCGCAAAGCCGTCTGTAATAACAATGACTTCGGTGACGGTGGCGACGGTTGTCTGGCCCAATACTTCGAGTTTAGTGGTTTGTTCTTGAGTGGCCCAAGTCAGCCCGGATGGCGTGGGGGCCCCCCGTTGGGAATAAACTGTGGCATCACCGGCATCCCCGCCGGTGACCCCATGGCGGCCTGGAATGGGTATAATGGTCCCTGCAATCGCATCACGCCAAAAGTCCAGGTGATTGATAACTGGGGGGTGTGTGATAGCGGTTGTCCCGGTGGAGCATGTACGGCGTACAGTTCAGGGATTAACGTCGACCGCTGTCAGGGTGACAACGCTGACACCAATACCTATCATGGTTGGAAAGCGGGGCCGGAGTTGATCATCCTGCCGGTCGGCGCCCAACCGCCAAGTTAATATCCGTATGTCCCTGCTGTCTCACCTCAATTTCAAGCTATTCATCCGCCACCTGGCCGTCGGGCTGTTCTTGGTGGTGTTAATCGGACTGTGGCCGCACGGCGCGGCGGCCTTCGATGTGAGGCAAGATGTCCTCATCCCCACTTTACAGACGCTAGTCAGCGCGGTGGGGCGGTTAAACATTACCGTCATTACCACCCTGGCGTCAGTGGCTAGTTACAACGAGTTTATCCTGGCCCCGACGGTGGTGTACGGTTGGGTGCTGGTCCGCGACATGGCCAACATGTTTTTCGTGGTCGTGCTGTTGATCATCGCTATTTCCACCATCTTAAACATTGATAGTTATAATTATAAAAAACTGCTCCCCAAAGTGGTCATCTTGGCCGTCCTGGTCAACTTTTCGCGAACCATCGCTGGTTTGGCGATCGATGCCGCTCAAGTAGTGATGTTGACCTTTGTGGCCGGGTTCAAAGACGTTGGTCCGGGTAACTTCATGGCCGGCGTGGGGCTGGCGGATGTCTTGACCTTCAACCAAGACAGCATCAAGGCGGGCAATGAGCCCAGTGACTTGCCGGATCAACTGCTGGGTTTGTATTTCTACGCCCTGCTGTATCTGGTCGCGCTGCTGGTGGTCTTGATCATCATGGTGATCGTCCTGATTTTCCGCATCGTCATGCTCTGGCTGCTGGTGGTGCTGTCGCCATTGTTTTATGTGCTGATGGCTTTCCCCGGCGGGCAGAGCTATGCCGGGCAGTGGTCGAGCCAATTTACCAAGTATGTCATCGTCGGTCCGGTCTTGGCCTTTTTCATCTGGTTGTCGATGGCCACCTTTAGCGGTTCATCCGTCGAGGGCTTTGCTGCGCCGCAGCCGCTCGGCACGACCGCTAACCAGACAGAAAGTGATAAAATTAACGTTAGCTTGGGTGAAGCCGGCCAACCCGACTTCTTGGTGAACTTTATCGTGGCGATTGGGCTGTTGGTTGGCGGCTTGACCATCACCAGTCAAATGGGCGTGGCCGGTGGCAAACTCGGCATGTCCGTGGTCGGCAAAGCCCAAGCGCTGGGCTTACGGACCGCCAAATGGGCGGCCAAGACGCCATTTCGCACCGCGGCCTGGGTGGATCGCAAGCAGGGCGCCTACACCGGCTTGACAGTCAACCCGATGAACTACTGGCGCGGTTTTCAGGCCTCCCGCGAGACCCAGAAGAAAAAAGATCTCCAGCGGCGAGGTGACATTGTCTCCGGACGCATCGGGGAGCACAATGCTAATGGGCGCTTGCGTCGCGGCAAGCTCTCGCAACTCTTTGGTTCACCCGAGGACTTTTTCAACGACGGTATTTTGAAGAGTACTTATTCTTTGGCGATGGATGCACATGGGGTCACTAGTTATGGCCGAGACGAGAAGTTTTATAAACAACAGGCCGAGACGGCGAAAAAACAGGCGGCAGCTAGCGCGGTAGATCCCAAGGAGATTGGTCAAGACGCGGCGCTAGAAAAATTTTATAAAGAATATCGAGACACGAACGCCCAGCACTCCAGTGAAAGTGCAGATGAGTATAATAAGGCAGCAAATGAATGGGCGCTCAACAAAACGTTAGCATTAACACCGGCAGAATTGCGGCAGATTGCTAGTCAGCAACTTACTGAAAAACAAGCAACCACCCAGCAAAAGCTTGATCAAATGGCCGCGGACAACAAAATCCCCACCAACGAGTATACTCGTTTTCATCAACAGTCACAGCTAAAGGAAGACCGCAACGCCGCCCAGTTAGAGTTAACCCGACTTGACGAGGCCGAAAAGAATGGGGCTGATGTCACAGAACAACGAAC
>CAYINJ010000057.1:0-2981 GCA_964364745.1 uncultured Gammaproteobacteria bacterium | reverse complement strand
GAAACAAAAAGGTTTTACGTTAATTGAGTTACTGGTGGTGATTGCCATCATCGGTCTACTCTCCACGCTCGGCGTGGTCTCGCTCAACAGCGCCCGGGAAAAGGCCCGCGACGCCAAGCGGCTGGCGGACACTCGCCAGATCCAAACCGCTTTGGAGCTGTACTACACCGATCACCAGGGCTACCCGACGGCCGCCGCCGCTACCTTGGGCGCGGTCAATTATTCCGCGATCTGTGACAGTGCCGCCGGCTTTGAGACCATTTGCGCCGGCGATGCCTACATGGGCTTGGTTCCCGGCAACCCCACCCCCGGCGGGACTGATTACGTTTATAACTCCGCCGACGGGACGACCTATACGATTGGGCTTTCCCTCGAAGGGACGGTCAACGGATTGACCGGTGCTTTACAGGCCGACCCCAGCGGTATTCGCGCGGTGGCCCCGTAAGGATTGGTTGGTAGTGAATAAAACGCCTCTCGCCGCTGGCAACTAGCCGGTGGGGGGAGCGTTTTTAGATCTCCCCTTGACGATGACAGACATTTTTACTATACTAAAGCCAATCAGAAAACCTTATATTAGACCAGTTTTTCTAGGCAGTGGAGCCCCAAGCGAGGATATTGCCAGCCGGTTTTTGAGCATTCTTGACTTATTTTCTAGATGACCTATAATAATCGCGAATTAATGCAATGACAGCCAAAAACGACGTGATTGAATTTCGGGGAGTAGTTGATGAATTACTGCCCAGTGCCATGTTCCGAGTCAAGCTGGAAAACGGGCATGAAATCCTCGCTCATCTTTCAGGCAAAATGAGGATGAATCGGATTAGATTATTGCCGGGAGACGAGGTCCGCGTGGAGATGACCCCCTATGATTTATCCAAGGGGCGCGTCACCTATCGTTTTTAAACTACCTTAGAACTTATGAAAGTCGGTGCTTCCGCTACGCCAATCTGTGCTGAATGCCAAGTCGTCCGTCGCAAAGGGCGCGTGGTTGTGATTTGCAAGCGAAATCCGAAGCATAAGCAACGACAAGGATAATCTATGGCTAACGTGGTTCGCATCGCTGGAGTGACCTTGCCGCCCGCTAAACGGGTGGAAGTGGCGTTGACCTACATTTATGGCGTTGGTTTGAGCACGGCCCGAAAAATCCTCACTCAAACCAAGACGAGTCCTGACCTCCGGGTCAAGGATTTGACCGACCTTCAGACCAACACCTTGCGGACGGTGATTGAAAAAGAACACCGGGTCGAGGGGGATTTGCGCCGGGAAGTCATGACTAATATCAAGCGGTTGAAAGAAATCGGTAGTTATCGCGGTAGCCGCCACGCCAAACACCTACCAGTGCGTGGCCAGCGGACCAAGACCAACAACCGGACAGTGCGCGGGAACAAGCGCGCCACCACCGTCAGCGGCAAGAAGCCGTCGGCGCAAAAGACCTAAAACCATCTATGACTGACGCGGTTGTTGAGGCGGCCCCAGCGGCGGCCCCCAAAAAGAGCAAAAAAGCCGTCCGCCAGGTTTCCCTGGGCCGGGCGTATGTTCAGGCGACGTATAACAATACGATCGTGACTTATACCGATCAAAACGGCAACGTCTTGGCTTGGGCCTCCGCCGGCAACTGCGGCTTCAAGGGCCCGAAGAAATCCACGCCGTACGCCGCTTCCGTGATCGTCAAAGCGGCCACCGACCGGGTCGAGAAGTACGGTTTGAAAGAAGTGAACGTCTTCGTCAAAGGCGTCGGCTCCGGCCGGGAATCGGCGATTCGGGCGATTAACGCCAATGGTATTCAAGTCCTATTGATCAAAGACGTCACCCCGATCCCGCACAACGGTTGCCGACCGAAAAAACCGCGTCGCGTTTAATTACCTTATTCTTACCTTTGTGGCTCGCCGACTTGGACCAAAAGTAAAAACCTCTCGCCGGTATGGCGTGGCCCTGCACCCCAAAGCTGAACGGGTGCTGGCCAAACGCAATTATCCGCCCGGTCAACACGGCCCGAAAGGTCGCGGCAAGATGACCGACTATGGCGCGCAGTTAGCCGAAAAGCAAAAAGCCAAGCTGGTCTACGGCATTTTAGAAAAACAATTCCGCAATTACTATGCCGAAGCGGTCCGCCAGCCGGGCGACAGCGGAGTCAATCTGGTCCGATTGTTGGAAACCCGGTTAGACACGGTCATTTATCGTTTGGGCTTTGGTCAATCACAGCCGCAGGCCCGTCAGATGGTTAATCATAGTCACTTCCGAGTCAATGGCAAGCGGGTGGATGTGCCGTCTTTTCAGGTCAAGGCCAATGACGTGATTACTGTTCGCCAGTCGTCGGCCAAGTCAAAAATGTTTACCAACTTAGCAGAACGATTGAAGAGTCATGACCAGCCGGTCTGGTTGTCACTCGATGCGGATACCATGACGGCCAAAGTGCTCGACCTGCCAGCCAAGGGTGACATTAAGCCGGTCTTCGACATCAAAGCTATTATTGAATTTTACTCACGGTAAACCGTGATCGGCCCGGCACTTGGCCGCGTCGCCTAAATTACTCGTCTCCTATGGACAAACTTCTTCTTCCCTCCAAAGTCGAATGGCAAGCCGGGGAGCATGCCAACCATCAGATCGTGGTGATCGAACCATGCTTTTATGGTTATGGTATGACCTTGGGAAATGCCCTCCGCCGGGTGTTGTTGTCTTCCCTGCCTGGTTCGGCGATTACCGCCGTCAAAATCACTGGCGTGGATCATGAGTTTTCGACTGTTGATTATGTCGCCGAAGACGTCGTGGAAATTTTACTTAACTTAAAACGCCTGCGAGTCCGTTCCCATAGCTCGGAACCGATCCAGCTGACGCTTAAGGTCAAGGGGGAAAAAGAAGTCACCGGGGCTGATTTTGGCAAGAACGCTGAAGTCGAAGTGGTCAACCCGGATTTGAAGATTGCGACCATCACCGATAAGAAAGGTGAGCTGGAAATGACCGTGACGATTGCCCAAGGTCGC
>CAYINJ010000056.1:0-3065 GCA_964364745.1 uncultured Gammaproteobacteria bacterium | reverse complement strand
GCTTTCTTCCATCACGTCATAACGCGGCGTCACCCCGATTTTGTCCTGGGCGGCTTCTTGGAAGGCCGACTTGGGATCAAGGTACAATTTTTTATCCAAAATTTCCGGTAGCTGCGGCAAGACAAATTGCTGGACAAACTTCTCCGCTACCGCCCAGCCAGCATCGAGATAGATGGCGCCGATCAATGCTTCGTAGGCATTGGCCAAGATGTAGTCGCGGGCTTTCGAGTTAGCGTCTTTGGCTTCCCCGCGAGACAAATAGAGCAATCCCTCGATGTGGATTAACTTGGCCAGTTTGGCCAGCATCTTGGCGTTGACTAACGACGCGCGCCAGTTGGTTAGTTCGCCCTCGGGATTCGGATAGGTGCGGAAGAGGTATTCGGTCACGGCTAATTCCAGCACGGCGTCACCCAAAAACTCCAACCGTTCATTGTGGTCGAGCGCAAAGGTCGGGTTTTCGTTCAGATACGAGCGATGGACGAGGGATTGTTTGAGTAGCTCTTGATTGACAAAGGTCACGCCAATGATCTGCTCTAACGCGGCGAAATCACGCATAAACATTCTGGTTTAGGCAGGAGCTCCCAATCAAGCTCGGGCGATCAGCCGTCCGTCCTTGATTCGTAGTTCCTAGAAATTAATTATTACTCTTGAGCTGTTTGACCCGCTGACCGAGTTGACGTTGGCTTGGGTTGATCGGCCGGTTTGATGTCGCCGCGTTCGACCATTTTCTTATAAATGGCGCCCAACACGCCATTGATGAACCGACCCGAGGACTCACCCCCAAACGCTTTGGCCACTTCAATCGCTTCATTGATCGCGACTTTGGCCGGAATTTGGGAATCAAATTTTAATTCATAAATGCCAACCCGCAAGACATTGCGGTCGACCGTGGTAATCTTGTCCAGCGGCCACTCGGGCGCGTATTCGGTAATCAGTTGATCGATCGCCGCCCGATTCTCAATCACGCCAGCCATCAATTGCATCGGAAACTCGCGCTCCTCCATGCCGGGAGCGATTTCGGCCAGATTACGTTCGAGAATGGCGCGCGGTGCGCCGGTTTGACCATTGAAATCCCATTCATAGAGGGACTGCATGGCCACCGTGCGAGCGAGGTGACGATTGGACATATGAGCAAATGAACAAAAATGAACGAATGAGCCAGAGCAAAATTATTTGGCCGCCGCTTCGGTCGGCTTGGCCCGGCCTTTACGGCTCTTGATCTTCATGACGGATCGACCCTTGTAATAACCGCAAGTGGGGCAGGCATAGTGTGGTCGAACCGGCTGGCCACAATTCGAGCAACTTGTCGCAGTGGTCGGAATCAACGCCGAATGAGAGCGATTTTTGCGGGTTTTTGACTTCGGGCGGTGTTTGGCTGGTACCGGCATAGGAAAGTATTACAGATAATGAAGTACCGCCAGCATAATGGATTTGGGCGGTTTTGGCAAGGGTCGGCGGGTTAAATTTTGCCCACTAAATCCAGCCCGGGCTTCAAGGTATCATCCCCCGGCTGCCAGGAAGCTGGACAGACCTCGCCGCCATGGGCGCGGACAAACTGGGCGGCCTGGATTTTGCGCAATAGTTCCCGGCCACTGCGGCCGATGTTATTGGCGTGGATTTCGTAGGCCTGTAACACTCCCTCCGGGTCGATAATGAAGCTCCCGCGTAACGCCAGGCCTTCGTCAGGCAAATAGGTGCCAAATTGGCGACAGACCTTGCCGGCCGGGTCGGCCAACATCGGGTACTGCACTTTTTTGATTGCGGCCGACTCGTCGTGCCAGGCCTTATGAACGAATACCGTGTCAGTGCTGACACTCATGATCTCGGCGTCAATCTTCTGAAACTCCGGGTGTAGGTCGGCGAGTTCGGTCAGCTCGGTCGGACAGACAAAAGTGAAGTCGGCCGGATAAAAAACCAACGCCACCCACTTGCCCCGATAGTCGGACAATTTCATTTTTTGCTCCTTGTCCTGATAGAACATGTCGAGCGCGAAGTCCTCAACGACTTGGCCAATGGTAACCATAAAATAGAATAATAATAGTGAGGGCAGCCACCATCGAGTATACCATGACCGACGAGACCGTCAACGAAACCAGCCGCCTGTGATATACTAGGCCTAGCATTTACTCTTTCCCGTTTCGTATGTCTGACCACTTCTTTCCCCAGGCCACCGCCGCCGATAAAAAATTGGGCGCGGCGATGAAGACCAAGGCCGCGCTGCTCAACAACCAGGCCAATGCCGAGTACCGGCTCTTAGAGGATGCCTGGCACCAACGCCACGCCGGCCGCTATCTGGCCGACATGGTGTTTGCCGCCAATGACGGCATCATCACCACCTTTGCGGTCGTGGCCGGCGCGGCGGGCGCGGGTTTGTCGCCGATCGTGGTGGTAATCTTAGGGTTTGCCAACTTGTTCGGAGACGGCGCCAGCATGGCGCTGGGGAATTACTTAGGCAAAAAGTCCGAGCAACAGTACGTCGACCGCCAGCGCGAAAAAGAGCTGTGGGAAATTAAAAATCTGCCGGAAATTGAAAGAGATGAAATCCGGCAGATCTATCGCCACAAGGGCTTCAGTGGTCAAGAACTTGATCGGGTCGTGGCGGTCATTACCAGCAACCCTGATGTCTGGGCTGATACCATGATGCGCGAAGAACTACACCTAGTGACCACCCCCGACGGCTCGCCGGCCAAACACGGCGTCGCGACTTTTGTGGCCTTCGCGCTGGCCGGACTTATTCCCTTGCTGCCATTTTTCTTAACCTCGATAAAATCCACCGCCACCATGGTGTCGATCGGCCTGACGGCAGCGACCCTATTTGGTGTGGGCGCACTACGCACCAAAGTATCGGCGGCGCATTGGTGGCGGGGTGGCTTAGAAATGCTCTTAGTCGGCGGCATCGCCGCGGTCTTGGCTTACGGTGTCGGGTGGGCGGTGGAGCGATTGGTGACCGTGGTGTTTTAAAACCAACCGCCACACCAATTGAATTGGTGTGGCGGTTCTCTTTATTTGAAAAAGAAAAGGGGGCGTACGAATACGTCCCCGAAATGCCATTTTGTGGCGACCCC
>CAYINJ010000055.1:0-3074 GCA_964364745.1 uncultured Gammaproteobacteria bacterium | reverse complement strand
GTCTTGGCCTTGGCCACCATCGCTTGCCGCTGCTCTTCAGCGCGGTGATTAGCCGCTTCAATGACGGCTAACGCCTCTTGCCGCGCCGACTGAATAGTCGTATTATGATCGGTCTTCGTCTGGGCCAAGCGAGTTTCAATTTCCTTGGCTTCAGCCAGCGATTGCTCAATTTTAGCGCCGCGCTCGGTCATAATCTTTAAGAGCGGCTTGAGGGCAAACCACCACAACACGGCGGCCACCACCACAAAATTAAACATTTGCGCCGCAATCAACGTCAGATCCAGGTGAAATGTTTCGATCAGCGCAGACATAACTAAGGTAAAGAATGAATGGATCAATATCCCGTTCGCGTCAGGGTAGCACTAATTCAGTGCTGCCCTGGGCCAGCGGACTATTTGATGCCGAAGGCGATGACGAGCGCGTAAATCGCCACGGCTTCCGCGAAGGCGGAGGCCAAAAGCATCGGCACCAAGATTTTGCCGGCGGCTTCAGGATTGCGGCCGATTGATTCCATGGCTTTGGCGCCGATTTTGCCGATGGCCAAGGCGGGACCAATTGAGCCGATCCCGATGGCCAGGGCTTTCGCTAACATGGTCAGTTCCATAATGGATCTGGGGATGAATTATCAGCTACGACGTTAGGTTAATTATTTTTCGTCGTCTGAGCATTCAGCCAATTAGGAATTAAGCTCGACCGTGACCGCTGCTCACGGCTAAGCTCAAGGCCTAATGCTCGACCCTGCTGGTGGCAATGGTCAGGTAAACCACGGTCAAGACCGAGAAAATAAGCGCTTGAATGAGCCCCACAATAATTTCTAAGAACATAAACGGGATGGGCAGGAAAAACGCGGCCAAGGCGGCCATCGAGGCCAAGAGGACTTCACCGGCAAAGATGTTGCCGAATAGACGAAAGGACAATGAGGCGACTTTGGCGGCTTCACCAATTATTTCGATCACCCCCACAAAGGCCTTGATGGGGTTGACCAAAACAATGGCCGGGTCGCGGCGGATTTTACCGGGGATCTCGATGAACGCCTTAACATTGATAAACTTATTGAAGTGATGCCAAAACCCGGTCAGCCAAATCCCAGCGAAGTGTGAGCCCACCACCGCGATCAACGCTAAGGCAATCGTGGTATTAAGATCGGCAGTGCCGCCGCGCAACAGTGGGATAAACACTTCCCGGCCCGCCTCGTGCTCCAAAAAACCGATTGAGCCGATGCCGGGCAATAACCCCAGCCAGTTGTTGATCAAGATAAAGAGAAAGAGCGCGAAAGCAATCGGGAAAAACTTTAAGGTCTTAGGCCGGTCGCCGGTGATGGTATCAATCAGCGACAACGCCTGCTCAATGACGGTCTCGAGGACATTCTGCAACGCCCCTCGCGGCACGGTTGCCAGGCGAAGTCGGGTTACCAGCGCGACTGCTACGATGATTACCACTGCTACCCAGCTGGTGAGCAACGAGTTGGTTAGCGTCAGACCGCCCCAGTGGGCCAGCGGCTCGGCGTAGAGGGTTGGTTCATGTGTCGTGCCGGCAGTCACGGTCACCGCTTGGGTCTCGATCGACGGATTAGTTTGTTCAGTCCCTTGAGCCATAGATTTAAACCGGCGGTTTCTTGTTCGTCGCTTCCTGGTCTAAGCGGCGCATTTCGCGTCTGGCCCCCCGGACAATCCCGATAGTCGAGACCACAAAGGCCAGCGCGACGGACGTCAGGTACAACCACGGCTCACTATGATAGCGCGTGTCGAGCCACTGGCCAACATACATGGCAATAATGATCGGCACCGCGATCCAGCCACTTAACTCAACAAATAACAGCAGCGCCGGGCGCCACCACGGACTCGATTCGGTTGACGGTTGAGGAGAAGTCATAATTTTGAGTCAGCGCGAAAAACGAATGCAGTATAGAGGAAATCCTTAAAACGGTCAACCGGATTTTATTTCATTTTCTCCCGATCATCACTTATCCCTTGACACCTCGATTCTCTTATGCGATACTGCTGACGAGCGCAGGGCCACTCCCCGGTCCTGCCGACAGCCCTCCCAAGATAGGGTTACCCACACCTATCTGCCTGCATGAGCAAGGGGCCTGCTGACACCGCCCCCATGGTGTCAGCGGCCCCGCCTAACACTCCCAGCCAAACAGCTGGTTCACATCCGAAACCCTCCGCCACGGCGGAGGGTTTTCTCATATTTATTGGAGTGTCTAAATACTAAAACCTAATCAATGCCAAATAATTGTTTGGCACTGGCGACAGTTTGCTCGGCCACAGTTTCCAATGAGATCTTTTTAATCTCGGCAATTTTGGCCGCCACCAGCCGGGTCCATTCGGGGACATTTTGTTGACCCCGATGGGGCTCGGGGGCCAGGAACGGTGCATCGGTTTCGGTCAGTAATGAGGCCAGTGGCAAAGCAGTCACGATTTCTCGCAAAGCATCGGCTTTTTTAAACGTCACGATACCGGTGATGCCGATCAACAATCCTAACTCGACACATCGCTTGGCCTGCGTTAGCGTCCCGCCGAAACAATGAACCACGCCCTGAATCGGCTGGCCGCCCTGTTCCGCTTGTAATATGGCCAAAAAATTATCATAAGCGTCACCGGACAGTGCTCGCGAATCCCGGAGATGACAGACCAACGGTTTGCCGGTCTGACGTCCCAACTCAAAAAACTGCCGCAAGACATCGGCTTGGGCTTGTTTAACTGCTCGCTGCTCGGCTAGATCAGTCGACAGCCGGTAGTAGTCCAAACCGACTTCGCCTAAAGCCACCACTTTGGGTGACTGCGCTAAAGCGCGATAAATCTCTGGGGCAAATAGTTCGGGAGCAATCACCTGTCCGTTGCTCTCCGTCACCGTTTCGGTCAGGTGGGTCGGATGAATACCGACGGCGGCGTAGACCCCGACCGGAAATTGTTCCGCTAGCGCCACGACTTCTCGGGAGGTAGCGGCGTGCGTGCCAATCCCCACTAGCCAAACCCCGTGATCGAGGGACCGTTGCGCGACGGCGACCGCGCCTTCAGGATAGTCGGGAAAATTGGGGTGACAGTGGGTGTCAATTAACATAGCGTTAA
>CAYINJ010000054.1:0-3114 GCA_964364745.1 uncultured Gammaproteobacteria bacterium | reverse complement strand
TTCATCGCCTCAATCGGGTGGTCGAAGAGGTGTTATATCCGGCGATGGAGGATTACGCGCTGGACATCATCATTGGCAAAGGGCCGTCCGCCCGGACGCTGCGGCTGCAACTGCCGAAGTTTACGATTGTTGGCGCGACGACGAAGATTGGCACGTTATCGGCGCCACTGCGCGATCGATTTGGTAGTATTTATCATTTGGATTTTTATCGGGACACCGACATCGAAACCATCATCGGCCGCTCCGCCAAGATCCTCGATATTACTCTCGATTCGGCGGCGGCGCACGAGATTGCTCGCCGCGCCCGTAAGACGCCTCGCGTGGCGAACCGGCTGCTAAAACGAGTGCGTGATTACGCCCAAGTCAAAGGCAACGGCCAGATTGATCACGTCGCGGCTGAAGCCGCCTTGGCGATGTTGGAGGTTGATCACACCGGTCTGGACGCCACCGATCGGCGACTGCTCGAGGCGATTATTGAAAAATTTCACGGCGGGCCGGTGGGCTTGGGCACGCTGGCCGCGGCGGTGTCCGAAGAAATCGAAACCGTCGAAGATGTCTACGAGCCATTTCTGATGCAGCTGGGGTTTTTGACTCGCACGCCCCGCGGGCGGATGGCGACTGAACACGCCTATAAACACTTAGGGAAACAACCACCGGCCGGTGGCTTGGGCATTTAACTCTATGACCATCCCGCTGATCATCTTTCTTTATCTTTACCTCCTCATCATCGTGGTAATTTTACTGTTTGGGATGTTTAACATCTACCACGTGATTCGCTTCTCGTTTTGGGACGCGCCGGCCTTCATCGCTTCATTTCTGTTTTTAGCCGCCATCGCCCTGACGCTATTCATATCGTTCGAAGCCATTCGCCAGATTAATTGGCAGCAGACCATCGACTTGAGCCGGTGGATTGTTACCATCAACCCGTTTGATGACGGAGCGCTGAACAGTTTTATCGAATAACAGTATGCTCAAGACACATTTTTATCTCCCGCACCCGGCCGCCGACGAAAAAGTGGAGTTAATCATCCGCCGCCATTCGTTGATTTTTTTCTGGAACTCGCTGGCCTTTGTTGGCCTGTTAATTTTTGGCTGGGCGATTCGGATCTTTTTCTTGAACCAATATCCCGCTTTGATGGGCGCACCAACGGTCGCGGCGCTGATCACGTTGCTGGCCAGCGTCTACGGACTGTCGATTATTCTCTTTTGGTATGCCGCCTTCCTTGATTATTGGCTGGACGTCTGGATCGTGACGACCAACCGGATTATTAGTGTTGAACAAAAAGGGCTGTTCGCTCGGACTTTTGCCGAGCAGCAGCTTTATCAGCTCCAAGATGTTAGTGCCAAGGTCACTGGGTTTTTCCCGACCATGTTTCGCTATGGCGACGTCTTAGTCCAGGTGGCTGGCAGCGTGCAAAACGCGACGCTCAAGCAAGTCCCCCACGCCGACCAATTGGCCCGGCGAATCATGGAACTGGCCGAAGCGGTCAAGCGCAAACACCCGATCATGCCCTAGGACTTATGTCACTGACTCGCCGGGTTGCGACCAATACCTTTTTAAACGTCGGCGGCAAACTAGCCGCCGTTGGTTTAAGTATCGTCACCGTCGGAATCTTAACTCGCTACTTAGGTCAAGCTGGTTTTGGCAACTACACCACCGTCATGGCTTTTTTGCAATTCTTCGGCATTGTGGTCGACTTCGGCTTAGCCACCGCGGTGGTCCAACTGATTTCATCCCGACCGCACCAGACCGACCGCCTGTTCGCCAACGCCTTTTCGTTTCGCCTGGTGACGGCGGTGGTATTTTTTGCCTTAGCGCCGATGGTTATGCTGCTGTTACCGTATTCGGCCGAGCTGAAGACCAGTGCCTTCATCGCCACTTGGGCCCTGTGCCTCGTCTCGCTCAACCAAGTGTTGATGGGTATTTTTCAGCGCGAACTGAAAATGTTTTGGCCAGTGGTCGCCGAGATTATCGGCCGAGCCATATTCTTAGTGGGCATGATCGTGGTCGTGACGGGACACGGGACGCTAGTAGCGGTGATGGCCGCGGTCACGATCGGCAACTTAGTCCAATTTATTCTAACCTATTGGGCGGCCCGACGGTTAACTATCCTGCGATTGGCGTTTGACTGGCGGACGTGGCAAGAATTGTTCTTCGCCAGCTGGCCGATTGGGTTGTCGATTATTTTTAATTTAGTGTATTTCAAGGCCGACACGGTCATCTTGTCGCTCTATCAGAGCCAAGCCGTGGTGGGGATTTATGGTGCGCCGTATAAAATGCTGGAAGCGTTGTCAGCGTTGCCCTACCTCTTTATGGGGTTAATTTTGCCCCTGTTGTCAGCTAGCTGGGCGGCCAATAACCGAGAAAAATTTCGTCAGCAGCTGCAGCGGAGTTGGGACGTATTGGCGGTCGTCACCTGGCCGTTAGTGATTGGCGGCATCATCGTGGCCACGCCGCTGATGGTGCTGATTGCCGGGCCGGAGTTTCAGCCGTCGGGGGCAGTGTTACAAATTCTCTTGATCGCCACGGCCGCGATCTATGCCAGTGTCATCTTCACCCACGCGATTGTCGCGCTCGAACGCCAACGACAGATGCTGCCGGCCTTTGGCGGTGTGGCGGCAGTTGCTTTGGCCGCGTATTTTTGGCTCATCCCGCAGTATTCATATTTGGCCGCGGCTTGGATCACCGTGGGAACAGAAGTGGCGATCGGTCTACTGGCCTGGCTGGTGGTGCGCCGCGCCTTGGGGCGACACATGTTGGCCTGGCGCGTCACGGTTCGCGCAGCGGCGGCCAGCGCGGTCATGGCCCTGGCTTTGATCGTCTTACAGCTAGTGGGGGCACCAGTGGTCATCACGATTTTTGTCGGTCCGGTGATCTACGGCCTAGCGGCCTATATCTTTGGGGCGATTGATCGAGAAGTTATCAAAACAATTTTCCCCGCATGGGGCCAGCCGGCCGCCCGGGAGTAGCCGGCCGCTCCGTTGTTGATTTTGGGAAAAAAACGTACACTGCTATCAGAGAACACGACATTATATTTATTGACATCATTATGGTATCAATCATTGGGTTGATCGTTGGCGGAGTAATCGCGGCCGTGGGGTTTGGGTGGTTGG
>CAYINJ010000053.1:0-3554 GCA_964364745.1 uncultured Gammaproteobacteria bacterium | reverse complement strand
CGGCGACGGTCACCAATCCAGCCACGACCAACCCGGCAAGATGGAGCAAATTTCCCCCACCGACGAAGTAGGTCACCATCGCGGCAAAGGCGATCACCATTAGCGTGCCTAAGTCGGGCTGAAGAAGCATTAGTAACGAAATTACCCCCAGGACAACGACAAACGGCAAAAAACTGCTTTGCCAGTCCTTGACTTGCCGCTCCCCGCGACTGTCCAGCCAGGCGGCGAGATAAATCAAAAAAGTAATTTTAACCAGTTCGGAGGGCTGGAGCGAAAAACCGCCCAGGGTAATCCAACTGCGCGCCGTGCCGTATTCTGATCGCAATCCTGGGATAAACACCAATAACAACAACGCCACCGAGCCAATTAGCATCGGCCAGGCCAGTTTTTTAAGTTTAGTATAAGGGAAGCGAGAAAAAAACCCGAAGAGAATAAGTCCGGGGATGATCCCGGTGATTAACTGGTGGGCGACAAACCGATAGGGGTTACCAAACTTTTGATAGGCCAGTGGCGCCGAAGCCGACATCAGCATCGCCAAACCAAACAATAACAACACCCCGAACAGAGCGATAAAGACATAGTCCGGCTGGCGATGAGCGTGGCTCATGTGGGGGGGGGTTGATCACCGGCGGCGGAGCCGTCGAACGGCTTGGATAAATTGCTGCCCGCGATCAAACTCGTGAACGAATAATCCGAAACTGGCGCAGGCCGGGGACAATACTACCGTGTCGCCGGACTGAACCTGCGCTTGGGCCAACTCAACGGCGGCGATCATGGTCGGGACTGCGGTATAAGCTTGGTATCTGACGCGCTTCAGCGCGGTAATAATTTTCGGCGTCGCCGTGCCGGGCAATAAAATCACCCTGGCTACTTGGCGCTGAATCACGGCGGCCAGCCCCGCAAAGGAGCTCTTTTTGTCCGCGCCGCCGGCAATTAAGATCACTCGCCGTTTGGGTTGCTTCAGTGTCTGAATCGCCCGAATTGTTGCCTCGGGCATAGTGGCGGTAGTGTCATTATACCACGCGACGCCGGCTAACTCGCGAACCAGCTCGAGGCGGTGCGGCACACCGGTAAACTGTCTGACTGCTCGCCGCATCATGGCTGGTGCAATCCCTTGGCTTAAGGCCAGCGTCGCGGCCGCTAAGACGTTTTCCAGATTATGTTCTCCGCGCAGCGAGATGTCAGCCACGGCCAAGACCCGCCGCTCGTGGCCCGACTGGCGATACCAGATAACGCCGGCGCGGACATAACAGCCGTCTTCACCGGCAAAATATTTTTTGGAGAACCAATAACGTCGGCTGGGCGTGGCTTGACCGATTCGCCGCGCGTCAGGGTTGTCACGGTTGATGATACTGACATCAGTGGCGGTTTGCCAGCGCACAATCAGTTTTTTGACCGCGCGATAGTGGGCGTAGGACCGATAGCGATTGAGATGTTCGGGATAGACATTGGTTAAGACGGCGACATGAGGACTGACGTGATGCGGCGCGAGGCCTTCGAGTTGCCATGAAGACAGTTCGGCGATCACCGGCGTGGTGATTTTTATTTTGGACAACGAAGCCAAGAGTGAAATCCCGATGTTACCGACCACGATCGGCCGGCGGCCAGCGGCGCGCCAGCTGGCGGCCGCCAGCATAGTAACGGTGCTCTTGCCTTTGCTGCCAGTGATGCCAATAACCGGCGCTGGACAATTGGCAAAAAAGAGAGCGGCGTCCGTCTCAATCGGAATTCCCGCGCGGCCAGCCACCGCGAGATAAGGTGAATCATGCGGCACGGCTGGATTTTTAATGATCAGATCGGCCTGCCGAAAATCACTCAATCGATGGCGACCCAACACAAAAGTAACTGACTTGCCAGCCAGTTGTTTCAGTGAGGGGGCCAGGACGGATCGGGGGCGGAGGTCGGTGACGGTGACGATCGCGCCTTGATTGAGCAGCCACTGGACGGTGCCGACGCCGCCGCCATGCAAGCCCAGCCCCATAACTAATACTCGGCGGCCACGGACAGTGAGTGAACTAGTCACAATGTTCGATCCACTAAGAATAATACCAAACCGACGATGGTGGCAATGGCCGACACCACCCAAAACCGCATGGTGACTTTATGGGCTGGCCAGCCCTTGGCTTCAAAATGGTGATGGATCGGCGCGATCAAGAAAATTTTCCGGCCAAATAATTTCTTCGAAGTGAGCTGGAGCGCCGTCGAACCGATTTCGGCCATTAACACTAAGGCAATAATCGGGAAAATAAACAGCGTGTTAGTCAAAAAAACCAAGACCGCCAGCGTCGTAGTTAGCCCCAAGATGCCGGTCTCACTCATATAGAACCGCGCCGGTGGAATGTTAAACCACAAGAAAGCCAAGAGCGCGCCAGTGACGACGCCGCAAAACACCGCTAGGTCATACTGGCCACGGGCGAAGGCGATGGCGCCATAAGCGGCAAACAAGTTAGCAAAGACGCCGCCGGACAGACCATCGACACCATCAATGTTACTGCCCGAAAAAGTCACCAACATCGTCCCGACAAACAATGGCAGGTACCACCACCCAATCACCCACTCGCCGATAAACGGCACATGAATGGCGTCCCACCCCAACTTGCTATAAAACCACCACGCCCCGACCGCGCCAATCAAAGCCACTAACAGCGCGCGATGACGGAAGCGGATGCCACCGCCTTGGCTGGTCTCACCACAGCCGCGAATCACTAAGATGTCATCAGCTAGACCAATCAGCGATGCGCCAATCAAAGTAAATACCGGAATCCAGGTCTGCGAACGATTGAGAAAAGCCAGCCGGCCCCAACCACTATCCCCCCAAAGCAGCGCCGCTAGTTCGGTCAGGCCAATCACGATCAACGTGGTGACCCAAATCAACAGTCCGCCCAGTCGCGGCGTCTTGGTCTCTTTGTCTTTGTGCAGGGCATTAAACAGCGGCGTGCCACTGCCATCCGGCGCGGTCGTCCGAGCGGTTGGTTTCCAACAGCGCCACCGGTAGAGATAGTGGGTTAAGAGCGGCGTCCAGGCCATGGCGACTAAAAACGAGATGGCCGTCAGCGCGCCAATCTGGATGATAGAAAAAGGAATCATAGCAATTTAATAATTAACCCAGATAATCAGCCCGACCGCGACACTTAGGATCACTTCAAATAACGCCGTCGCGCCCACCAACAAAAAACTAACCACTCGTTCTTGGCGATACCACCACGTGGCTAAAGTCGTATTGAGCAACCAAATAAACGTCCCGATTGCCGGCACGAGATAGACCGCGTACCAAGCGTCAATTAAGTCGATGCCGAAGTAGACCGAGTAATGCAAGATCACCTGCTGATCGGTCGGCCGAATCGCCACGGCCAACGCACCAGACATCACCAGCACCAAGCCAGCGGCCACGACCGCTAAGTAGGCCAACAGCGGATCTTGCAGGTGAATGACTCGCAGGTGGCGAGCCAATTCCGCCCTTTGAGCAACAAATGATGGGGTCCAGCGAGACATATCGATTGGTAGTGTAGCACACCGCGCCGCTGGTCGGCTACCGACTATTAATCAAGACGGCC
>CAYINJ010000052.1:0-3612 GCA_964364745.1 uncultured Gammaproteobacteria bacterium | reverse complement strand
TTTCAAACTTGCCCGAGAGCATAGTGGCCACGACTGATGATTTGCGCTCCTCGGCTTTGGGCGCTTCAATCTTCTGCGGATTCAGTTCAAAGGCATCGTCCTGTGTCCAAGACTGCGCTGTGCTACGCGCCAAATCAACTACTTGGGTTTTATCCGCGCGCGAGTGGATGATGCGGCCAATGTCGAGCGGGCGCTGGTGGACATCAAAACCGTCCTGCGCGAACGCCATGACATTGATGATCCAGCCGACGATGACTTTTCGGTTCGGTCCACCGCGCAAGCGCTGGACGCGCTCTTGGGTATTACCAATGGCTTGAAATTTTTCTTAGCCGCCATCGCGGCACTGGCGCTGGTAGTCGGGGGCATTGGGATTATGAACATTATGTATGTGACCGTCACCGAACGGACGCGCGAAATCGGCTTGCGGAAAGCCGTTGGCGCGACGCCGGGCGACATCATGCGGCAGTTTCTATTTGAAGCCGTGCAGCTGACCTTGGCCGCTGGGATTATTGGCACCATCATCGGCTCCCTTATTTCTTGGCTGGTAGCCGTGATCGCGCGGTACTTAGGATACAATTGGGACTTAGTCGTGTCCGCCGAATCAATTCTGTTGGCTGGCGGCGTTTGTATCGCGATTGGCGTGCTGTTTGGATACTACCCAGCGAAACGGGCCGCGAGTTTAGACCCGATTACCGCCTTACGTTATGAATAAATATCAGATCAAACGCCAGCTCCACTCGACGGTCAAAATCGCGCTGGCGGCACTGCATCGCAACCGGGGCCGCACGGTCCTAACTATTTTAGGGGTTGTTATCGGGATCACCGCCGTAGTGGTGGTCTTATCCGCCGGGCAATCTATGAAAGCATTTATCTTGGGTCAACTCGACACCTTTGGCACTGATTACATCCAAGTCGAGCCGAAAGCGCCCAACACGGCCAAGGACTCCTCGGCTAGCGCGACGGCCGTGGCCCAAGGCGTGGCACTGACCGCCATCAAAAATAATGACTACGAAGCAGTCATCAAGCTGCCCAACTTAGGCGCGGCCTATGCGGCGGTCACCGGCCAAGCGATCGCCAAAGCTAACGGCGAGAAAAAAACTACCATGCTCTATGGACTGACGTCCCAGTATCCCGAAGTGGATGCCGGCACGCTATGGTCGGGACGGTTTTTCACCGATGAGGAAGATAAAAGTTTAGCCCGAGTGGCCGTGCTGGGGTGGGGAATTAAAGAAAAATTTTTCCCCGACCAAGATCCGGTGGGGCAAATGATCAAAATCGGCCAGTATAATTTTCGCATTATTGGCGTCTATGCCGAACGGGGCTCGGCTTTTTTCTTCAATCTGGATGATTTAATTGTGCTGCCGCTGGAGACGACCCAAAAATTAATCATGGGCATTGATCACATTACTTTTCTGGTCGCCAAGATGACCGATCCATCCCGCGCCGGGGAGACGGTCGATGAAGTGGTGCGACTCTTGCGGGAACGCCATGATCTCGACACTGGCAATCCCGACAAAGACGATTTTGCCGTTCACACCGCCGCCGAAGCCCAAGACCTGCTGACCACCATCGTCGGTGGCGTCACGCTACTGCTGATTGCCCTGGCGGCGATTTCATTGATCGTGGGTGGCGTGGGAATCATGAACATTATGTATGTGACGGTGACGGAACGCACGGCCGAGATTGGCTTGCGCAAAGCCGTCGGTGCGACGCAGCGGGATATCTTGTGGCAATTTTTGGCTGAAGCGGTGGCGGTGACATTGCTAGGAGGAATCGTCGGCGTGATCTTAGGACTACTGGTCACCGGCGTGGTTTCCGTTGGCGCGGCCAGTCAGGGGTATAATTTCCCTTTTATTATTTCGTGGAGTGGAATTGCCCTGGCGGTAGGATTTTCCGTGGGCGTGGGGATTATTTTTGGTTATTATCCGGCCAAGCGCGCCGCCGGCTTGGATCCGATTGAAGCGCTGCGGTGGGAGTAAAGATAAGTGCCAGGGGTCAAGAGTCAGGTGCCAAGCAAAAGAAAAACCCCGACCCGCTTGAGCGGGACGTGGTTAAAAAATGGCTAAAAACTGTGTATTTAGCACTCTTGACGTGAGAGTGCTAAGTGATTTATAATTGGCCTATATGGATGACCGTCGCGCGACATTACTGGCTACCATCATTGCCGAGCACGTCAAAACGGCCCAACCGGTTGGTTCAGCGGTGCTGGTGGATAAGTACCATTTGCCAGTCAGTTCAGCGACGGTGCGCAATGACATGGCCGTGCTGGAAGAAGACGGCTATATCGCCCAGCCCCACACCTCCGCCGGCCGAATCCCGACCGCCAAGGGGTATCAATTTTATGTGGAGCGCGGATTGAAACCCACTGAACCGTCGACTGACGAACAACGGTCATTGCGCCAGGCCGCGACGACTGCCGGCGAAGCAATTGAACAGCAGGTTAAGTCCGTGGCTAAGGAAGTGGCCAACCTCGCTGGGCAGTCGGTGGTAGTCGGCTTCGGCCCATACCACGTCTACTACACCGGCCTGTCGAACATCTTTGCTCAGCCGGAGTTTGCCGAGCGCGGGTCGGTCTCTTCGATGAGCGCAGTCGTCGACCATCTTGATGACGTCATGGCCCGGTTGTTTGCTACCGTCGAGTCCGAACCGCAAGTCATGATTGGCGCGGACAACCCGTTTGGAGACGCCTGTGCCAGCGTGATTACGCGGTCGCGCTTTGGTACCGTTACCGGCATCTTCGGCGTGTTAGGGCCGATACGCATGGACTATGACCGCGTCATGGGACTGGTCCGCGCGACTAAAGAATTATTTGAATCATAAATTAATCCGCATGTCTGACGAGCAACAACTGCCGGTCACGGAGCCGGCCAACGACCAACCCGCCGCCGACCAACCGGACTACCCCGACTACAAAGAAAAATGGCTGCGCGCGATGGCTGATTACCAAAATTTGAAGAAACAACAGGAGAGTGAAAGGCAAGATTGGCTGAAGTTTGCGGCGACGGCCGTGATTGCTCAACTGTTGCCGATCGCTAGTAATTTCGCCGCTGCCGCCAAGCACGTGCCGGCCGAACAGCAATCCGCGGAATGGGTCACTGGACTCTTCCACATTCAAAAGCAGCTTGATGATGTCTTGAAGGCCGTCGGCGTCGAGCCAATCGCCACGGTCGGCCAGCTATTTAACCCGGAAGTGCACGAAGCGGTGGGGCAGCGTACCGTCGAAGACGTCGTAGCCGATCAAGTGGTTGAAGAAGTCCAGACCGGCTATACGCTACACGGGAAAGTCCTGCTACCGGCAAAAGTCATTGTTAGTCAATAAATAATATTTTAGAAAAACATATGTCATTAATTAAATGGGCACCAATGTCGATGTGGGATCCGTTCGAAGAAATGGATCAAATGATGGCGTGGCCAGGCAACCGCGCCCAGGCCTTCGTGCCGGCCATCGATGTCTATCAAGATAATGACAATGTCTATGTCGAAACCGCGCTGGCGGGAGTTGATCCAACCAAAGTCGAGGTCAACATCGAAAACGACGTGCTAACGATCAAAGGCGCCAGCGAACGCCAAAGCGAAGTGGACGACAAGAATTATTACCGCAAAGAAGTCCAC
>CAYINJ010000051.1:0-3637 GCA_964364745.1 uncultured Gammaproteobacteria bacterium | reverse complement strand
GTCCGCTCCCGGCCATTGCCACTGGCGAAATTTTTGTTTGACGAACCGGCTGGGAGCAATAAACGTGTGGACGTTGTTTTGGTAGATTTGCCACCGCCGGTGGAGCCCAACTTCGACCGCCCCAACAATCGAAGCGCCGATTGAGCCCTTGACGCAGCGATGGAGAATACTTTTCCAGGGCTGGTTGGGCCAGGCGCACTCATCGACTTGGCCATGCCAGAACAAACTATAATTGGGCGACAAGAGGTGGAAGTCGTGAATGGTCATCACCACCGGAACCCCCGCCGCTCGACAGACCGGCAAAAGTGACGGCGACAACTGATGATAAATATTATGAAGATGGACCACATCGGGCCGGGCATGGCGCAAGAGGGTAGCCAAGTCCCTCGCGGCGTCGCGGTTATAAATAATCCGGCTGATTTTGGTCAACGATTCCCAATTATACCCCGGGTTGGCCACGTCTAAGTGCCGAGCAAAATAATCTTGATAAGGCGATTCATAATTGTGAATGTCGGCCATGGCAAACGGGACGACGGTCTGGCCGTGTTCTTGCAACAATTCAGTCAATGAAAAATAATAGCGCTCGGCGCCTCGACGTTGATAGTAAAACTTGTTGACCTGGACAATCCTCATGGCCTGACAATTAATAAGCCGCCAATCCGAGCCGTTGGCTGATCCGCATCCCGGCCAGTGACAACCAAAAGAAAATCGACAACGCGTTGACATCAAAATAGACACTGAAATTGGCCGACCACAAAAACAACACCGCCAGAGCGAAGAAGCCAACGAACCATTGGCGCTGTGACCCACGCAATCGTCCCTGATACCGCCAAAACGCTAGGCCGATGCGGCTGACCAGATACAACGCCAGTCCCAAACCGATCAAGCCCAGTTGGAGGACTAAACCGATAAAGTTATTGTGCAGTTCGCGGATTTCCACTGAAAAATCAAGTTCGCCAATTGAGAAACTGATTAAATGGCCAAAGCCAATGCCAAACAGCCAGTGCTCTTGCCAAAGTTGCCAGGCCCGATACCACGACGTCAGCCGCCAGACCGTGCTGGAATCACTGCCGTCATCACTAAATAACGAGACGACGCGCAGTTGCGCCGAGCGCAGTAAATCATTCTCCAGTGGGTTAGTCGTCACCTGCCACGATGACCACCACAGCGTTACGACCACGGCCAGCGCCACGGCGATCAGCCCTAAACCAGCGATCCGCAACAGCTGCCGCCGGTGAACCGCTTGGTAACTGGCAATCAAAATGCCGCTGACCGCCACCAAACCAAGCCATAGATGGCGCTGCAATGACGCGACGATACCCACGCCCCAGGCCAGGATGGTCATTAGCGCGGTAATTTCTCGCCGCCCCCAAGCCGGCCGCGCCACCAACCAGTTAATCAATAAAATAAATAGACCAGCGACATAAAAACTATGCGGCTCACCCAAGAACCTAGTGCCAGCCGTCGACAGCGGCACATACTCGGCCCACAACCCCTGACCGACGATCAAGCCATAGATTAAAATCGGAATAATCGCCACCGCACCAAACACCAGCGCCCCGATGAAGCGGTGGAATTGGGCTGCGGTCCGGACGATATTGATCGCCAACCAATACATCACGCCATAGAGGGCGAAATTTTTAACCGTGGAGCCAATCAGCTCTGGGTTGGCGGTCTCGTCAAACAGCGACAGAATCCCCGCCATACTGATGACTACGACCCACAGCCACAGCGCCCCGCCAAAGGGCCGATCACTCAACCGCAAGTGCGGACCAAAGAGGCGCCGAATCAAAACACTGACTAGGGTGATAATAATTACCAGATCAATTGGGTAAAATTTAATTACTTGGTCAAACAACTCGATCGGTTGCAGCGTAAACCAGCGCTCAAAAATCATCGTAGCGACGATGACTGTCAACAGGCCGGCTTCGGGCGTGACGATGATGGCAATGGCCGCCAACCCAAAGCAGATGACATACAGCGGCCAAGAAAATGGCAGCCAAAAACTAACTAAGATAAAGGCACTGCTGGCGACGATGGCCACGATCGACCAGGCCGTTTCCGACTGCAGCCGCAGGCGGGGAATCAGGATATTCATGGCTAAATTGTAGCATTTTTTGATGATTTATAAAAACGAAACCACCCCGGCGTGAACCGGGGTGGGGTGAGAGTGAAAGAGCGCTGCCCCTTACGGGCAGGTGTAGTCGCTCACTCGGACTCGATCGAACCAGCGGTTGGCACCGCAGTGGTAATGAACGAGGCCGGTGAGCGTCCAGGGCGCATCGATGTTGATCCAAAGCCGCTGGGCTTCGGCGCAGACCGACGCGCCCCCCGCGGGGCAAATGAACAGATTGAACATCGGCGCTTGCGCCTCCCCCAGGATGGGGAGGGCGTTGATCGTCGTCGGCGAAAATGGAGTGGAGTTGCCCACCCCGAGTTGGTCGATGAAGATCCAGACCCGGGCGCTGGTGAGCGTGGAGACGTCCACCGTGCCCGAGACCAGGCCATAGAGCAGGCCGTTGGCCACCGGCCAATCGATGTGGATTTCACTGCCCGCATCGACGATTTGCCCCAAGTCACCGAAGCCGCCGGGCGAGCAGGTATTGGTCTGCTCGTCGCAGAGATACCCATTCGTACAGAGGTCGGCGCCGTCGGTGCACAGACCACCGGTGCAGGTCTCCACACCGTTGCAGTCCAAACCGTCGGCGCACTCCGCGTCGACGATGCACTCGGTGACCACGCAAGTATCGGTGCCTTCGTCACACGAGTAGCCGATCGCGCAAGTCACTGTCGTGCTGGCCGCGCATTCGTTGTTGACACACTGCTCGACGCCGGTACAGTAGAGGCCGTCGTCGCAATCAACGTCGACGGTGCACTCTGGCGGCAGTGTCGGCGGCCCCCAGAAAATAAACTCCCAGTCCTCGAGGCAGGCCTTCAGGTCGGCCCAAGTGCCATCCCAGTTACACAGCTGACTGTGCAACCAGTCAAACTCGAGGTCATGCTCACACAGATACAGCGATTCGATCTCGCTGTACGCGTTGTTGCCGCTGTCGGCCAGCTTGGCGTCGTTGTCGTTGTAGATCACATCGACCAACGCATCGCAGTCCGGCATGGTCGGCGGCCGGATAAACACCTCCAGGGCGTCACCGGCACCGTCGTCGTAACAATCGATCACGTCGGGGTCATAGACCACGCCGTCCCGGTCCAGCTCCGTATTGTCCAAAGCCGAAGTCGGGTCGCACAAGAGGAACAGCCAACCCGCATCGTCGGGCAGCTCGGCAAAGTTGAGTTTGTTGCCAAACCCCACCATGTCAAACCACCTCGTTTGCATCGGGCCACTGGACAGGTCGGCATAGCGATACAGGGTATCGCCGGTGGACTCGAAGTGCGCGATGTACGGGTACAACTGCCAATCATCGCCGGTGAAGGTCACCATGTCGATGCCGGCATCGTAGTCCACGTAGACAAAGCCGCAGACGTGAATCAGATCGGCACCGCTAGCCTCGAAACCGTCGCAATCATTGTCACGGCCGTCGCAGAGCTCGGCCGCTCCCGGATAGACCGTATCTCGGGAGTCGTCGCAGTCCACCGCTCCACAATTCCCGCCGGCCGGGGAATACCCGTCGCTGTCTGCATC
>CAYINJ010000050.1:0-3687 GCA_964364745.1 uncultured Gammaproteobacteria bacterium | reverse complement strand
ACCGGCGCCACTCCTCCGCCGGTCACGCCAGGCCCGGCCAGTGCCGGACTAACGCCCAATGTTGCCGCGGCCTTGGCCTACGTCCTTGGCTTCATCACGGGCATTATTTTCTTGATCACCTCCAAAGACGCTTTCGTTCGTTTCCACGCTTGGCAATCAATCGTCACTAGCATCGCGGTAATGGTCGTTGGTTGGGGGCTGGACTTCGCCTTAGGGTCATACTGGTGGCGGGTCGACGGTATTTGGAACGTCTTGGTGTTTGCCCTGTTTATCTTCTTGATCTACCAGGCCTACCGCCAGGTCAAGTACAAGCTCCCCTTTTTCGGTGACCTGGCCGAAAAAATGGCGGCGAAACAATAACTGTAATTTCAACCCAGCCGCAGGGCCCTGCGGCTGGGTTAATAGTTCCTTGCAAAAAACCCCGCCCGAGCGAAGCGCTGTGCGGGGAGGATGTCATTTGATCTAAAAAATTATTTGCTGACTATTTTTAAAAACTCGGCTTCGTCAATGATCTTGACCCCCAGTGCCTTGGCTTTGTCATACTTGGAGCCGGGATCAGCACCCGCCACAACGTAGCTGGTGTTTTTCGACACTGACCCGGCCACCGACCCGCCCCGGGTGCGAATTCTTTCGGTCGCGTCTTCTCGACTCAAGGTCGGTAAACTACCAGTCAAGACAAACGTTTTACCGGCCAGGGTTTGGTCCCGATTGACCACCACCCGCTGGACCTGCAGGCCGTTAGCCAAGAGCCGCTCAATCAATTTGCGGTTAGCGACGGCGGCGAAATAATCGTGAATCGACTCCGCTACCACCGGCCCGATATCGGCCACGGCCAGTAGTTGCTCGACTGACCCGGTCTGAATTTTGGCTAGGGTGTGCCAATGATTGGCCAATGCCAGCGCGGTTTCTTCACCGACGTGACGGATGCCGAGACCAAACAGCAGCCGGGCCAGCGGCGCGCGTTTACTCTGCTCGATGGCCGCGATGATGTTAGCCGCTTTTTGTTCAGCGAAGCGCTCCAGGGGCAATAGATCATCGGCGGTCAGTTGATAAATATCCGCCACGTCTTTGACTAGGTCTTCTTGCATCAGCTGCTCTAAAATCTTTTCGCCCAAGCCCTCGATATTCATCGCTTTGCGGGCGACGAAGTGAATCAAACGGCCTAAGCGCACGGCATAGCACTCTTTGTTCGTGCAAAAGAAAGCCACGCTACTCCCAGATTTTTTGTCAGTGGTGGTTTGCTGTTGCACGACCGCGCCACACATTGGACATTTTTTAGGCATCGAAAAGATCTTCTCTTTTCCCGTCCGCATTTTGGCTAGCACTTCCACCACCTCGGGGATAATGTCGCCGGCTTTTTGGATTACCACCGTGTCACCGATTTTCAAGCCCAGTCGGCGGATCTGATCTTCATTGTGGAGGGTGGCTCGTTTGACAGTCGTGCCAGCTAGTTTGACCGGCCGCAGATGGGCGACTGGCGTCATGGTGCCGAGCCGACCGACCTGGATCGAAATGTCTTCGACCACCGTCGTTACCCGCTCGGCCGGAAACTTAAAAGCCACCGCCCAGCGCGGCGCCTTGCCGACATGGCCGAGGAGTTCTTGGTAACGACGATTGTTCACTTTGACCACAATGCCATCGATCCAGTACTGCTGCTTGGTCCGTTTGGTCTGCCACGATTCCCAAAAGGCCATCACTTCCGCTAGCGTGCGACAGTGGCGATATTCCCGGCTAACCTTGAAACCTAACTCGCGTAGCGCTTCCAGTTCCTCGGTCTGGGTGGCTGGCAGTGGCGCACCAACTGACCAATCATAGACGAAACAATCTAGTTTGCGACTGGCCGCGATGGCCGGATCCAGTTGGCGGATCGTACCAGCCGCCGCGTTGCGAGGATTGGCGAATTCCGCCTCACCTTGTTTTTTCCGTTCGGCGTTAATTTTTTTTAATTGATCGGCGCCGAGCCAAATTTCACCTTCCACCACCACATCGACTGGTCGGCGTAGACGCAGCGGCACACTGTGGATAGTGGTGACGTTTTTGGTCACGTCTTCGCCCACGAGACCATCGCCACGAGTGGCGGCCAAGACCAGCCGGCCATGTTCATAAGTTAACACTGTGTGGAGACCATCAATTTTTAATTCACAACAATAATCAATCACGGGTGATTTATCCAGTTGTTTAGTTAGTAACCCGGTAATCCGCCGCTCCCATTCTGCCAGTTCGCCCAGGTCAAAAACATCATTAAACGACCACTGCCGCACCTGGTGGGGCACCTTCCGGAATTTATCCAGCGGCGTGCCACCAATTCGCCGTAGCGGCGAGTCGGCTGATTTCAGATCTGGGAATTGTTCTTCGAGGACTTTCAGTTCCCGCTGCAGTGAGTCATACACTTCATCAGTCACGGTCGGATCATCCAGCACATGATAGCGATACCGCAGATCGTCGATCTGGGCAATTAGTTTGGCCATCCGTTGTTTGGCGGCGATCTTGGTCATAGATTACTTCGCCAGGTCGGTCTCGGAAAACACGGCGTAATCAAACAAGCCATACAACGGACTGCGGCGGGGCATGGTCACGGTCACCCGTTGGGTCGCTCGATCGACCCGGGCCGTGGTCTCGACGGCGGTAATTAATGGTAAGGGGACACTAGCGCCATTACCACTTAAACTGTTATAGCCAGTGATCGTCAGGTCATTAATTGGTTGATACAGCGCTTTCAGTTTAATCCGATAAGCATATGGCACACCACTGGTGGCCGCCAACGGCACGACCACGCCACCGCTGGACTGTAATTCGGTTGGCGAAAAGAGTCGTTCGGTCGCCGCGGTATCTGACCAAGCGTCGCCGGGGCGCCAAGTGACCCATTGCACTTCCAACCAACCCATGGTTGGACTACTCGGCGCGGTGAGGCGTAATGAATAAATCCCGTTTGGTCCCAGCACGTCCTCGTTCATCAGATCAATCGTCGCCGCGTCATCAGCGGCAATATCAGTCGTGATCTCCGGCACGGACGTCTGGATCGCGCCGGTCAAGCTGCCGCCTTCTAAATCGTGGTTGAGGCCAAAACCAGGCAATGACCGAATAGTTTCCCAGTTAGTTTTCCGTAAGCCATACAGCGCGTTTTCCGCGCCACTTTCGGCCACATAACCCGCAGCTAAGCCGGCGCGAGCTAAACGACTCTGTTGCATGGCGGTAGTGGTCCAGATACTCATCGGAATAGCGACGCTGACAAAAAACCCGACTAGGATAATGCCGTAGAGTAAGATGTTTCCCTGTTGGGGGCGGTTAGCGAACATAGCGGCGCGAGGTGACGGTCGTTTGGGTAGTAAAAGTAAGATCGGCATCCTCCGACAAGTTGGTCTGGAGAAAAATCGTGGCTTGGGGTTGTTCGTCGCTGGCGGCTTGGCCCTGATCGTCTTGGGCGAACGGATCAACGTTCGGCGTCAGATAAAAAACACTCCCGGTAGTTTGGAGCCAGTCAGGTGTGTTCACCGGCTGCCAGGCCTCCGCACCATGCTGCAGCAGTAAACAGTCGCCGCAATCCGGCGTGGTGCCAAACCGATACGTAATTGGCGTCCCGTCGTCATCCAACAGGCGCAACTCACTGTTGGCACCAGCGAGTGGCCAGACCCCCGGCTGATAATCCCAGCGCCACTCTTTGGCTTGGCGCGTCAGTTGATCAAGTAG
>CAYINJ010000049.1:0-3775 GCA_964364745.1 uncultured Gammaproteobacteria bacterium | reverse complement strand
ATAACTAGCGGTTATGCGAAGTAGTTTAGATTTATTTAATGTCCAGGGTGTATTATGCGAGGTAAGGGCCTTTATTGCCGCTATTTCTCATAACCATTATCACTATACTTAAATATCCCTAAATATGCAAAAATTACTCGAGAAAACCACACAAGAGCTCCAAATCCGCAATTACAGTCGGGCAACTATCGGCGCCTACCTGGCAGCCATTAAAGCGTACTTTATTTTCAAAGGGCGCGACTGGGCCACGCCGGATATCGCCAACATTAAAAATTTTATTCTCTCATTACAGTCCAGCGGCCGTTCAGCATCAACCAGCAATCTCGCGCTCAATGCAATTAAATTTTTCTATCGTCAGGTGATACCATCATCGGTCCCGATTGATATCGCCGGGGCCAAGAAAAATAAAACCTTGCCCGTGGTCTTGTCCCGACCGGAAATCCAGCAACTGTTGGCGGCGACGCCGAACGCCAAACACCGCCTGCTCCTGGCGTTGGCCTATGGGGCCGGTCTTCGGGTGAGTGAGGTGATCAATCTCAAAGTCAAAGATGTTGATGTGGTGGGATTGACGGTGCATCTGCGGCAAGCTAAAGGTAAAAAAGATCGCTTGTCGGTAGTGCCAGCCATACTCATTCCCGCCCTGCAAAATATACTCGCCGAGAAAAATGGTGATGAGTATGTGTTGGTCAGCGAGCGGGGCGGCCAGCTGACTACCAGAACGGCCCAAGCTATTTTTGCCCAATCACTGCACCGAGCGGGAATTAAAAAAAGCGCCACCTTTCATTCGTTGCGCCACAGTTTCGCCACTCATCTGTTGGAAAATGGCGTTGACATTCGCTATGTGCAAGAGTTGCTGGGCCATAGTAACATTCGCACCACCCAGCATTACACTCACGTGACCAATCCTGGGTTGAAAAATATCATCAGTCCGCTGTAGCTAGCCACTTGGCCAGCTATTTTAAATTACTGAACAAACCAAATGATTAACGTCCGACCACTAAGGTTGTCAACCAAACAAGGGTGTGGTAGCTTGATACTAAAGTGATAATGCAACATCTATGACGATTCAAACAACAACTGGCGCAGAAAATGGCGTCAACCAAGGCGATCAGGCCAAACTCTCCGGCGCTCAAAAATGGGATGCCCTGTTTCAAAACGGGGCTAAATACCGTGACCTGAACGAGGCCTTTGTCTGGCAACTCATTGAGAAGTTTAAATCATTATCAGGCGCATCGTTAGCCCACGTGGTGGACTTGGGATGTGGGACGGGGGACACCTTGTTAAGATTTGCTGCCCACGGTATTGGAGTGACGGGAATAGATTTTTCGGCTGTCGCCTTGCAAGCCGCCAAAGAAAAATTGGCCGCCAGCGGTAACCGGGCGGTTTTTATTGCAGCCGACTTGGCCAATCTCGACCAAGTAAAAACTACTACCCCGACTGGAACGTTATGGTTGTGTAAATCAGTTCTGGCTTTTATCCCCGATAAGGAAAAATTTCTCCAGCAGGTGCGAGACAAGATGACTCTAGGTGATATGCTCCTAGTGATGACGCCGGTGTGGCATGATCAGATTGTCTATCAGCCCGAGGATAAACCCGGGATTGCCATTCGCTTAGAGGAGATGGAACAATTAATGTCCACCGTTTTTAAATCGCCGCGGATTTTTAGCGATGAATATCCCGGCGAACGCGGTCATATTATCTCCTATCTAATCAAGAAGTAAAATCATTAAATAATGAAAAAGACGGGGATGCCCCCGTCTTTGTAGTTGTGGGTTGGCAAAACCACCCGGCTCGTGATATCGTTCCTGTACGAGGCCAGAGTCGTCATTTTATTCACCCCTTACAAACGCTGGAGGCAGGCGTTGACACCCGCTCAAGTCGCAGCGCAATTTCCCGGAGATGCTGATTTCCATCGGCAACAGGCCGCCACAAAACGGACTCAAGCCAAAGACCTTTTAGCCCAAGCCGAGGGACATGTCGTTGAAGCTCGGCGGCAAGTCCGGGTCCGTGATGATCGAGTCAAAGCCAGAGAGCTGGCGGCCTTCAAGCAGATCAAGCCGGTCACCCGACCGGCGGCCGCCGTGATGGTGGAGCACGTCCATCGTCTGGACATCCAGTGGACCCGGCTGGATCAACAGCAGTGCCCGCACTGCCAAGCCACCACCCTCCATTCATTTAGCCGGATCATCTCGTCGGATACCACCGTGGCCGCATGCAACCGCTGCGATCATGTTTCGGCCACCCCGCCACTAGCCGAGCTGATGTTCAAGCCGCGAGTGCCAACGCCACCAGAGCTCCACGTCGTGATCGACGTCAATCAGACGTAGAGCATCAGCCACCGGATCATCACCCGTCCCGCCGTCACCGGCGGGACTTTCCATTTTACCTCTGCTGCCGTAGAATAGAGAGAGTTATGGCCACATTCACCATTGTTCAATCCATTGACCAACTACTTAAGCCACTCCTTGGTGATCGTCAACACTGGACCGTGGCCGTATCGCCGAATCCGGAATTAGGCGATTTTGCCGTGGCACTCTTTGCGGTGGCCAAACAGCAAGGTGTTTCGCCAGCGGAGTTAGCGCAGCAGGTAGCCAGCCAGCTGACGGCTAAATTAGCGGCTGGATCGCCGATCGAGCGGATCGTAGCCGCCGGGCCTTATGTTAATTTTTTCATTAAACCGGCCGCCGCCGTGGCCGCCGCCCTTGCGCTTCAGGCCGCCCCCAGCCCCACCGGCCGGAAAATCCTAGTCGAGTTTTTCAACCCCAATCCGTTAAAAGTATTTCATATTGGTCATTTGCTGAACGCCGCGCTGGGCGAATCAATTCGCCGGCTATTGGCGGCGCAAGGCCACACGGTGATTGGCTGTTCGTATTCCGGTGATGTGGGCACGCACGTGGCGAAGTGGCTGTGGTATTATCAACACCAGTATCAAGGCCAAAAGATTGCGGACGTGCCCGTCGCGGAGTTTGCCGAGTGGGCGGGGAGTGTTTATGTCAACGCCTGCGCGGCGGTGGCGACCGATCCGAGTTTAGACGAGGCGGTGGCCGAATATAATCGCCTGATTGATCAACAAGACCCGCAAGTGATGCCCGACTGGCAGGCCGCAGTGGATAAAAGTTATCAAGCGCTAGCGGTCGCCGCCGCCGAGCTTGGCTGCCAGATTGATTATACTTTCCGTGAAAGTGCCACGGCCGGCCCGGGCAAGGCCTATGTGCAAACGCAAATTGACGCCGGTACCGTAGTCCAAGACCAAGGCGCGTGGGTGATCAATCTCGAAGAATATAAACTAGGCGTCTTTATTTTGTTAAAGTCCGATGGCACGGCATTGTATCAAACCAAGGATTTTGGCTTAGTCGAACTCAAGCGTCAGCGCATTGGGGCGGTCGACGAAAGCATCGTCGTGGTTGGCGGTGAACAGCAATACTATTTTAAACAATTACACAAAGCGATGGAGTTGCTCAATTATCCCGGCTGGGAAACGCAGCACGCGATCCATCACGGCATTGTCTCACTCAAAGAGGGAAAAATTGCTTCCCGCACCGGCAATATTATTTCCTATACGACAGCGCGCGATCGCGCCGTGGCCAAAGTCCGACAGATCATGACCGAACGAAACCCCGATTTAGCCAATGCCGACGAAACGGCGCGGCGAGTGGGGATTGGGGCGATTAAATTCTCGATGCTGTCCGGTGACCGCTGCCGCAACATTGTTTTTGATTGGGACCAAGCGTTATCATTTGAGGGTAACTCCGGACCGTACTTGCAATACACCTAT
>CAYINJ010000048.1:0-3842 GCA_964364745.1 uncultured Gammaproteobacteria bacterium | reverse complement strand
CACCCCGCTAAGCGGGGTTCAGGATGACAGAAAAAAGAATTGCCGCCCTTCGCTTCGCTCAGGGTAAACTTCCTCGCAATGACGATCAAGACCTAACTATTGCCACCTACCGCCTGACTACCTGATTTGCTATACTGCTGGTGTATGAGTACGCCAGCTCCTTCAGTCGCTACGCTCCTTTGGGATGACCCGATCCGCAGCGGATCTGGTCACTTTGCTCATCGTGATTCTTCCGATGAACAAATCGGCGCCTTTTTCGATAATGACGAACCTATGGACGCTCCGTTTACTCCTGCTCCCCGTGATGGTCGACCGGCCGACACTTGTCTGGCGGATATTTTTAAACTCCTCGGCAAGGAATGGGATTATGTGCTGCAGAATTGGAAATGGAGATATTACGATCGGGCCGGATGGTACAACCTCATGATCCCCGCCAGTGCGTTGTCGCTGTTTGATCATATCATCGATGACGAACTCCCGCCGCACTTTGATGTCGGTCGCGCCCACGAAGGCCGCGGCGGTCTGGCCACTCTCGTGAAACAGCTCGACGACCAACTGATCCATCTCGTCCGTCGTTCTCGCGGCGCGCACCCCGATTTGTTTATCGTCGTCACGCCGGTCGCGGCCGAATTGGAATCACCAACCGCCATTGAACTCCGGCAATTTTTGCGGACTTTGCCACCCCAAACGAGCTTTGACAAAACCCCCTTGTCCGCCTAGAATAGAGCCACTCTATGCTCTATCCGATTTTGGTGGCGTGGTTGTATAAATACCTCAAACTGCAAGCGCCATTTTCTGCCTCGGCGCGCGCGGTTCTCTCTCAAGTCACCGGCGTCGAACCGACGCTGTTTTTAGCGCCGCCGATGATTGATTGGGAATTACTGCAACTCCGCCAAGAAGTGGTGGATCGTTTTATTAACCGGTTGCTGATCAGCGGCCAGCCACTAACCAATGGCCATCACGGTATTCGGGTTCACGGCTTCACCGATTTCGGCCGCAAAGGCAACGCCATTTACTACGCCAAAGATATCAAAACCAGCGTGGCCTTGCTGACCGAGCAAATTAATTTTTGCAAAGAGCTCGCCAAGATGAGCGGCGTCAATGATACCAAGTATCCGTCGCTGTTTACCATTCACTTAGGTCGGAGTGACGATCGTGATCGAGCCGGTGAAATCAGGCGGCTGGTCGAAGTGTTCACCGAAGTGGCGCCCATCGCCGAGCGTGAACGGGTGATCGTCAGCGTTGAAAACCTCTGGGATGGCACCCAAGGATATTCACTGGGCTCTGACCTCGAAGATTTGTCCAACATCTTTGCTCAAGTCAGCAACCCGTTTATCGGCATGACTTTTGATTTCGCTCACGCGTTGATCCACTACGACGGCGACTATGCTCGGGTGACGGAGCGACTGACTAGTTTGGGCCTTTTACCCCGCATCAGCTATCTGCATATTACCGCGCCGGGCCCAAAATATCATGAAAAAATCCGCTCGATTGTCGATGCCAAAAAACTGTTCTCGGCCCAAGTAATTTACTACATTATGTTCAAAAACCCCGACACTCAATCCGGGTTTAAGCCGTTTTTCAAGACCCACCCCGAAGAGCAGGGGCGGTTGTTGGAATTGATTCGTCTAGTGACCACGCAAAGTCGCGTGGCTAGTCCCGAGCTGGCTTGTGCCACCGTCGAATTGTCGCCGCATATCTGGGGGACGGATAGCGGCGCGACGACCAATGACACGGCTTTTACTTTGGCCGCGCTGGGAGCAGTGTTAAAAAAATAATATGGCCCTAGCCATCGGCATCGTCGGTCTTCCCAACGTCGGCAAGTCGACGTTGTTTACCGCGTTGACGAAGAAAAAAATTGATATCGCCAATTACCCATTTTGCACCATCGAGCCCAACGTTGGCATCGTCGAAGTGCCCGATCCGCGACTGACCGCTTTGGCGCAGAAGTCCGCTTCGGCCAAAGTCATCCCGACTGTGATTGAATTCGTCGACATCGCCGGTCTAGTGAAAGGGGCCAGTGAGGGTCAGGGTTTGGGTAATAAGTTTTTGGCCACGATTCGCGAAGTCGACGCCATTGCGCATGTGGTGCGCGGTTTCGATTCCGGCGACATCATCCACGTCGCTGGTAAAGTTGACCCGGCTGATGACGCGGCCGTGATTAATTTGGAATTAGTTTTGGCCGACTTAGAAACGGTCATTAAACGACTAGCCGACTTGAGTAAGAAAGCCAAGAGCGGTGGTGATCGAGAGCTGGCCGCGCAACAAGCAACACTGACACGACTGCAGGCGGCTCTCGAAGCCGGGCAGTTGGCCTCGACGGTCGCCCTGACTGATGATGAAGTCAAGTTCGTCAAAACGCTGACCTTGCTGACCACCAAACCGATGATCTACGTCATGAACATTGATGAAAGTCAGCTCGGCTTATCGGTGTCCGAACTGGCCAGTCGACTCAACATCCCCGGCGCGACGGTCGTCCCGATCTGCGCCAAACTTGAAGCGGAATTGGCCGAATTGTCCGGTGAAGAAAAAGCTAGTTACCTGGTCGAATTGGGATTAAAAAACAGCGGCCTCGATAATCTGGTCACCGCGGGTTATCAGATTTTAAACTTGATTACGTTCCTCACCTCCGGCCCGCAAGAAACCCGCGCCTGGACCGTCACGGCCGGCAGCACTGCGCCGCAAGCCGCCGGCAAGATTCACACCGATTTTGAGAAGGGCTTCATCCGCGCCGAGGTCTGCAATTGGCAGGACTTCGTGGAGTATGGCGAGGTCGGGTGTAAAGAACGCGGGCTGTTGCGAATCGAAGGTAAGGAGTACGTCATGCGCGACGGCGACGTCTGCCATTTTAGGTTTCAATAGTTTTACCCCCCCCCTCCTTGGAAAGGAGGGGGGATAATAACTCTCCCTGTTTGTCATCCCGACCGACGACCCATGCTGATGGGGAGGAGTGGAGGGACCCCTTACAGGTGATAAATTAGTCGTCCGTGTCGTTACCCCACCTTTAAGGGATCCCTCCACTCCACTCCGCCCAAGGCGGAGCGGAGTTTATCCTGAACGAAGTGAAGGAGTCGGGATGACAAATAGGAATGGGGCATAAAAATTAAAGAGGAAATAAAAAACCACCCCACTCAACGAGGGGCGATTTTTTATTTGGCGGCTGAAGCTTTGGCTGCTTGCCGTTGTTTGGCCAGTCGGCGGCGGCGTTTCTCGGCCACGGATGGCGTGTTCTTTTTGTCCACGATCGTGCCATAGCGTTGGCGTTGGGCCCAGCGGGCTTGCGCGGCGCTGTTATTACCCTTTTTTGGAATTGGCATAAAGTATAGCGGAGAAGCAGTAATGCTCCCGCAGGATACCAGAAAGGTAGTTTTTTATCAAGACCATCGGCGGCAGTGGCCGAATCACCGGCAGCAAGATTTGCCCCGATGACTTCTTCGCCCTGGTCGAAGAGGTGTGCCACCGCTTCACCCCGGCGGCCATTCCGCCGCCGAAGCGTGGTCGCAAGACCTTCGGGAGCGCGGTCGTCGAAGGCGACGAAGTAGTCAACATCGATGTCATCGTCGAAGACGATGACATCGAGTCGCCGCCCGATCAGGCCTGAATTAGACACCTCTAACGGCCGTCCCGCACATGCGGGACGGCCGTTGCTTTTTATCTATTTACTGACGATTACAATTTTAACCCAAGGAAAATCGCTCAAAATGCACCGCGCGGCGCGGGACTCCTAAATCCTTCAACGCGTGGCGGACCGAGCGCATCATCGCTTTCGGCCCACACAAGAAAACATCAGCGGCCGTAACAGTCGGGGTTAGCCGTTGGAGTTTATCACTATCAACATAGCC
>CAYINJ010000047.1:0-4447 GCA_964364745.1 uncultured Gammaproteobacteria bacterium | reverse complement strand
GTCAAGATCGGACCGGCGAAGTAGCCGCCCGTCGCTCCGATGGTGGCATCGACGACGCAGAGCATCCGCTCGTCGGAGTGGATCAGCCGAAAGACGGCCCAGGAGAATCGACCGAGATGGTAAACCGCCATGACGGTGAGCTTGACGAGATCGTAAATGCCGCGCAGGACCCAGCAGGCGATCGCCACCGCAAAGCCGCTGAACAAGAGTCCCATCACCAGCGGCACGGTCAGCGGGCAGGCGCCAATCAGCCAGATGGCCCAGTCGGGCAGGTGAAGATTTTCCAGCGCGGCATCGCCGGAAAAACCTGAGCTGACGTTGAAAGCCGAAAGCGTCATATCGAGGACCATCTCCAATATGCCGAAGGCCAGCATGAAGAACATTCCGCCAAACACCACGGCCAAGCCGGAGCAAAGGAGCACCAGCACCAGATCGTATCCCGGCACGGTGTTGAGAATATAATGTGTTTGCAAGAGGTTGATGACACACCACCACACGCCGACCGAGCCGAGGTAGATCAACGCATACGGCCAGTGCTTGATCACGAAGGTCACGCCGCGAAGAATGGTTTCCAGCACTGTCTCCGCAATCCGCGACAAGATGTTTTCGCGCCAGGCCGCCACCATGGCCGCCTTGACTTCACGCAGGTTGAAGCCGAAGTAAGCCGCGAGACCGCCGACCAGCGCGCCGATCGGCCAGCAGTATTTGCTCCATTGCAGCAGGTCGCACATGACGACCATCAACAGGACGCCAATGGCGGCGCCGCAGGCACAGGCAATGACGATTCGCTTGGAGTTGCTCATTTTAGGAGCTCCTTTCTATGGGGCGGGGGGGGGACAGATTAGCGGTGAGAGTACGATTGTCAGGGAGCGATACCTCAACTTACGACAAACCAAGGTGTTTGTCAATCAGGCACTGGGCGGTTCAATTACCCAGCCCTCGTGGCTATCCCAGGTGATTTTACCGGGCATCATAAACCCGGACGATTTCTTATGGCCACCGCCGCCATAACGACGAGCAATTTCCGAGACATCAACATCGTCACGAGTGGTGCGAATACTGCCTTTGACCTGGCCGTCTTCTTCCCGCAACACCATGACGGCTTTGGCGTCGGCCAAGTCAATAGTATTTAAGAAACTGGCGACACCACCAGCCGCTTCCAGGCCCACGCCAGCCTCGGTCAGATCTTCGGCCGTCAACGCGGTGACAATCATATCTTCGGAATTACGATGGAGCCGCAGGAGCATTTTACCCCAGAGCTGAAGCTCCGGGACGGCTTTATTGCGCCAGGTGTAGTTGGTGATTTTGTTTGGTGCCGCGCCGCGTTTGACCAGTTCGGCGGCGGCCGTCAGCGACGACGTGGTGGTCGCGAGGTTGGTGAAATTTTGGGTGTCGGTCATCAAGCCAGTCATTAAGTTCGTGGCCATGGTCGGCGTGATGGTGACGTGGAGTTGGTCGAAAATGGCGTAGATGATTTCACAAGTCGCGGCGGCGCGCTCCACCACCAGTACCACTTGGCCGCCCGCATCATTATTTTTGGGGTGGTGATCGATGTTGATAAACGGCACGCCGCGAGCCAACGCGGATGACAATTGATCCGGCAGACCGGAATTCGCGAGGTGGCCAAAGTCAACCATGATGACTAGATCATACGGCGTGGCCGCGATGACCGTCGGATCATGGCTAATGGCGTTGACGCCAGGGAGATATTCCAAGCTGGGCGGCGCCGGCCACTGACAAAACACGGTTTGAGCAATACCAAGTTGTCCGCACCATTCCGCCATTGCTAGCGCCGCGCCTAGACAATCGCCGTCGGGACGAGGCACACTATGAGGGACAATGAGCACATGACGGGCGGCGGTGATCAATTGTTTGATCGCCAGTGCGGTGGAGGGTTCGACCATAGTTTATTCGGGTTCAGACGGATCAACCGACCGTTCGCGTTCGATCTGGTTTAACAGTAAATTAATCTCGTCAACCGCGCCACCGCTTTGGTCGACCCGGAAGCGTAAATCCGGCATGACGGGCAAATGCAGGTGGTCGGCTAGTAAAAACCGCAAATGTTTCGCCGCATCGCGGATCCGACCATAAACCACGCCGACGGCTTCGGGCGGGGTGATGGCCAGCCAGACGATGGCGTGTTTTAAGTCCGGCGTCACCTTAACCGCCACAATACTAGTAATACTATTGGCTGGATGTTCGATCTCGGTCAGTAGCATGGGGGCAATGGCGTGGCGGATGACATCGGCAATTTGGGCGGGGCGATGCGACATATACTAATAGAATAACAGATGACTATAGCCCAAGGGCACGTTCTTGTAAAGACCTGTGGATCGGGAAGTTGACAAAAATAATCAATGTGCTAGGATGGAATCAATATGATCACTGCTCCTGCCGTCTTAGGCAAGGGCAGTTTTTTGTACTATAATAAGTTAATAATGGTCAAGGATTTTTATAAATTAATATGGGACAAAATGATCGAGTGGCAATATATATCGACGGTAGTAATTTTTACCATTACTTAAAAGAAGCTGGTCTCCAAAAAGGAGAAAAGTTTTTGTTTAGGTTGTTTGTCGATTCGTTCGTCGGTGCCAGGCAGTGTGTTTCTCGGCGATACTATACGGGTATTTTTCGAGATGTCGATGGGTCGGAAAAAAGTAGGCAGTTAGTCAAGGGGCAACAAAAATTTCTCAGTGAATTACAAAATAACGGATTTGATATTAAGCGAGGCAGGATCATGTATGATAGTGGCCGGACCAGAGAAAAAGGAACCGACGTGAAAATAGCTATCGACTTAGTTGTTGGAGCGTCCGATGATTTATATGATGTTGCAATTGTGATTAGTTCTGATACGGACTTGATCCCAGCTATTAAATATATAAAACACAAAAATAAACAGGTTGAATATATTGGATTTTCTCACGCCCCATCTTTGGGTATGCAAAAACATGTTGATTTTTCTCGGCTGCTTTCTAACCATGATATTACCAACTTTAAGCGTGCCAATGACGTGTCAGTATGATAAAACAAACCGTCAAAAAACTCACCCCGCGCTGGTTGTTGTCGCTCTACCATTATGTGATGGCTCTGTTGGCGGCCGCGCGTTATGGTTGGCCGTCAGAACAATTGAAAGTCATCGGTGTCACCGGCACCAGCGGCAAAACCACCACCAGTTATCTGATTACTCAACTACTGGAGTTAGCCGGACAGTCCGTCGGACTGACCTCAACGGCGGTGTTTAAGGTGGCCGACCAGGAATGGCTCAATAACCGCAAGATGACCATGCTCGGTCGGGGCGAAACCCACCGTTTGCTCCGCCAAATGGTCCGCACCGGTTGCCGTTACGCCGTGATTGAATCGTCGTCGGAAGGGGTGGCGCAATTCCGGCACGTCGGGATTCACTACGACACGCTGGTATTTACCAACCTGACACCGGAGCATCTCGAGTCGCATGGCGGCTTCGCTAATTATAAAGCAGCCAAATTAAAATTGTTCCAACGATTAGCGGCCAGTAAACCAAAACGGCTGGGCGGCCAAACCATTCCCCGCACCATCGTGGCCAATCTGGACTCCGAGCACGTTGCTGATTTTCTGCAGCCCGTCGTGGAACGCAAGATTACTTTTACGACTAACGCCAGTATCAAAAATGTCTCGCCCCAGCCGCTCGTTGCTGAACGGATTGTCGTTAATAAATTAGGAATTAATTTTATGGTCGCCGGCGTGGCCTTTAGTGCGCCGCTGTTAGGAGATTTCAATGTATCGAATTTGTTGGCAGCGATCAGCGTCCTGACCACCGAGGGCTACACCTTAGTCCAGTTGGCCGCGCTGACGCCGAAACTAAAACCTTGTCCCGGGCGGTTAGAATTGATCGCCACCGGCCAACCCTATACCGTAATCGTTGATTACGCGTTTGAACCCAACGCGCTCAAAGGGCTATATCGCGTGGTGGAGCAATTTAAGCAACCAGGCGGCCGGGTGATCCAACTGCTCGGTTCAGCCGGTGGCGGTCGCGACCAGAAACCGCGACCGATCAAGGGCGAACTGGCCGCCACGCACGCCGATATCGTTATCGTGACGAACGAAGACCCCTACGACGAAGACCCGACCGAGATCATTAACCAAGTAGCGATGGGAGCCAAAGGCAAGGGGAAAATCGAAGGGAAAAACTTATTTAAAATTTTAGATCGGCGCGAAGCAATTGCTCAAGCGGTCAGTTTGGCGCGGGCCGGCGACATCGTGTTAATTACCGGCAAAGGGTGTGAGCAGGCCATGGCGGTCGCGAACGGTAAATTATTGCCGTGGGATGATCGGACGGTGGTGCGGGAGGAAGTGACCCGGCTTGGTGGGTCATCCTAAGGAGCGGAGCGACAAAGGATCTCCGTCCGCTACCTCCCCGTTCGTCATTGCGAGGACCCAGCCCCAGGGCCCTGGGGCTGGGTCCTCGCAA
>CAYINJ010000046.1:0-4601 GCA_964364745.1 uncultured Gammaproteobacteria bacterium | reverse complement strand
TTACGCCCTAGACGCTAGATCCCTCTCCGCCCAGGGCGGATCGGGATGACAGAGGGGCTAGAATGGGTGGTGACGATGTAGACATAGAAATAGTAGGACCGCATAGTTCTAGCATTGTGGCACGACCAATCTAAACTCCACCTAAACTGGAGAGAGATCCTTCGTCGCTCCGAATACGGGACTCCTCAGGATGACAAACGGGGGAGGAAGTGGTGGCATAGGTAGTTCGTGGGATATTCACTGGGATTGCCGCCCTTCGCTCCGCTCATGGTAAACTTCCTCGCAATGACGATAAAACCACCCCGAAACTGGACTCGCAATGATCTGGAGTTGACGTTTCCACCAGACATGGTACTCTCCAGTATTGCGCTCTTTGTCATGCCCACAGTCACTAATGGTAGTGGCTGTAGGCCAAAACCGGCAACCTGTTGGGCCGCCCAACCAGTTGCCAAAACTCTAGAAGGAGGACACGTCATGTCACGCTCGACTGACCAGTCCAGTATGTCGCCACTGCAAGTCGGAGAACTGATCGCTGCCATTTTCAGAAATGGCCTCCTAGCCAGACACGTCAAAGCGCTATCGTCAGGAAAGTTTCTACAGCAAGTCCTGAATGTGATCGAGGGGAAAGCCAGAATTGTGCCCATCGAAAATGTCGCCGTCCAGAGCGTCACCAAGTACCTCATAGACCTTGACTCTGCCCCCTTCACCCCCAAAGATTGGAAAGTGGAAGAGCACCAGCTAGGTGGTCAGTTCGAGTTCAACCCCAAGCGGGTCGGCCTCTACCTCGACCAGGGACAGAAAAAAAGCGGTGTCGTCACCGGCCACCAGCTTCGCGGAAAGCTGAAGAGCCAGCCGGTCTTCAATGCCAACCTCCTGGATTTCCTCCTGGACCATCCCCAGCTCATCCCCGAGGAGTGGAAAGGGCAGCGCGTCTTCTTCTGGGGAACCATCTACCGCTACGAGGACGACAACCGGTACGTCCGTTACCTCGTCTGGTACGACGGTCAGTGGGACTGGAACTACGTCTGGCTCGATAACGTCTTCGTCGGCGACGACCCGGCTGCGGTCTCTGCAAGTAACCTCTAGTCCTTGGGACTGAATATCTTGGGTCTCATTGGCCCTTGGTCTTTAGTCCTCGATGTTCCGCAAAACCAAACCCCTGAAAGGAGGCCCCATGTCCCAGCACTGTCCCCACTGCGGCCGATTCGTCGGCCATGACGGTGACATCGTCGTCTGCGCCAAGTGCGGCCCGAACGCGCTGGAACGAGCACTGGCTCGTTTCTCGTTCATGTTCGCCAGCTTCTTCCGGCTCTGACGCCGCTTCACGTTGATGACCACGCCCCCACCCCGCCACCGCGGGACGGGGGCTTTCTTTTTTGCTACAATGTCGCTATATGCGTAAATACATTATCATTGCGGCTATCTTGCCGGTGATCTCGCTCCTGCTGTGGGGTGGTCGGGCGGCCTTAGAATGGTATCAGGCGCGTCAGACGCCAGTGGTCGCGCCAGTGACGGTTAACATTATTTCTGAGCTGGTAGTCACTGGCCCGGCGACCACCGGCTTGCCGATTGCCTCCGACCGAACCAACGCGGCGCCGGCCCCGACCAGCGACGTCTTGGCTTACATCACGCGGATTCATCAGGAAGGGGCGACCTGGTATGTAACATTAGATTACATTAATTGGCTGGTGGGCGATGATGGCGTTACCGCGGCGATCAATGATGGCGTGTGTGCTAAGCCAGCCGGGTGTTTACCTAACGGCTTTTATATTCAAAATAATGATCCGGCCACGGTGACTTTTGCCGTTTCGGCCCAAGTCGCGATCAAGATGCAAACATATCAACCCAACCCCGCCGCGCTGGGCAGTCAGCGGGTTGATTTCGCCACCTTCCGGGCTTGGTTTGCGCCGGACGTCAATTCGCCATATAAAACCGTGCCCTATAACGTCGCCTTGGCGGATAACCGCGTGGTGGTTATTACTGAAAAATACGTGCCGTAAATAGCCATTGACAAAACTAGCGGTCCATGGTAAGCTCTTTTATCGCTCACTGACAATTGAAACCACGGCGGAATTAACCGTCATAACGCATCTGAAGGAGGTTTTCAAGATGCAGACGTTCCTCGTGATCGCCGGGATCCTGGCGGCCCTGTATGTGGCTTACATCTTCGGGTGGCTCGTCTACGTCGCTTTCCTCCGTCAACGAGGGGGTGTCGGCAATGACTCCATTGCCGTCCACGAGGACGGCTCGGTCAGCTTGCGTCGCGGCGGGCTGGTGTGGCGGGTGATCCGCTTCACCTACCGGTTCAGTCGCGGCTATCGCGACACCGGTCGTTGGGATCAAGCGGGCAACCTTTGTCCGCTCGGCGCCAGATTCTTGTACGGGCTGACCATCTTTCCGCTGGTCATCTTCCCGGTTGTCTATCCGCTGTATCGGCTGTTCCTGCTCATCGGCGCGCTGGCCTGTCGCCTGGCCAAGCTGATCGGTCGGCAGGTCAAGGCCAAGAAGCTCAACGAAGTCGACTTCGAGGCGCTGGTCGAGCGAGCCCTGGATTCGAAAGTAGCCGACGCCATCTCCCTGGTCTGCTATTGGCTCTGGCGAGTCATCGTCGTGGTCGCCAAGATCATCTGGTGGCCACTGGGTAAGGTCGTTATCGGCATCGGCGTGGCCCTTAACTGGCTGGTCATCCAGCCGCTGGACGCCATCTTCAGCTGGGAAGTGCCGGCCGGTCCGGTGATCATCCCCGGCAAAAAATTCTACAACGAGAAAGCACCACTCTGGGTGTTGCTAATCTTGGGTGGTGCCTACGCCGTGCTGGTGGAAATCGGCATGATCTGGACAATGTACCTCATCTTCTGGTTCCAGCATGGATTCTGGTTTGCCTACGATCTGGAAAAAGTGGTCATGGGAGCAAGTGTAGTCGTGGCCGTCGTCATCGCGTTCACCGTTGTGGTCGAAACCAGGACGGCCTGGATGGACAACGCCGCCTTCCGCTTCATCGGCGCCTGGCTGGACGCCAAGCACACGGCGCTGTGCCCGCCGGTGCACTTCGCCGGGCCTAGCCCCCTGCGAAAGGCCACCTCGGCCTAGTTCCTTCACGCTTTACTGAAACCCTCGCCCCACTCGGGCGGGGGTTTCTGCTATTTTTATCCCGAATTGCTGCCATTGTGTTTACAACCTGTGTATAAGTATTATAATTGGCATTTTTTAATTATCCTTTGTTTTGCCTCATAAAATTGATGTCAATAGGAAAAATTACCTAAAATAAGGTAAAATAATTTTTTAGATTGAGGGCTTGACAAGCACCGGAAACGGCTGATTGACAGCCGTCACCATCCCTGATATACTCGGAGCACTTTTTGCCTATTTTAGCTCTTGGTATCGAGTACGACTCGACACCTTTGAGGGCTAAGTGTCGGAGGCAGAAAACCTCTTACCCCTTTTCACCCGCTAATAAAGTCATGCAGTTAGTAGTGGGTCCAAGTTAGTCCTTAATCACGTTATCACCCTCCCAAAGTCATTCGCCGTTTGCGGGTGGCACCGGTGGGCAGGGCGTTTTTTATGTTCACCAAAACGATGTTCACCAAAACGAAGATCGACCCGAAGGTGCCGCGGCTCCGTTTCACCCCGATCGTGGACACGGCGCCCCTGCCGGACTTGATCCAAGTCCAGAAGGACTCGTATCGTTGGTTTTTGGACCACGGACTGCAAGAATTGTTTGAAGAGGTGTCGCCGATGAAGGATAATTTCGGCCGCGACATGGAACTCCATTTCGTCGGTTATTACTTGGATGAGCCGAAATTCGACGAGATCACTTCCAAGAAAAAGAACATCTCCTATGAAACGCCGCTGCGCGTCAAGACCAAGTTGGTGAACAAAAAGACCGGCAAAACCACCCAGCAGGAAATCTACTTGGGTGATTTCCCGGTAATGACCGATCGGGGGACCTTTATCATCAACGGCGTCGAGCGGGTGATCGTCTCGCAGTTGATTCGCTCGGCCGGCGTTTTCTTTACTTCCGAAGCCGCCCGTGGTCGCCGTTTCTATGGCGCCAAAATTATTCCCAACCGCGGCGCTTGGCTGGAACTAGAAACTGATACCAACAACGTGCTCTGGGTCAAAATTGATCGCAAGCGCAAAGTGGCGGCGACGTCGCTCTTGCGCGCTTTTGGCTATGGCACCAACGAAGAGATTTTGGAATTATTCAAAGATGCCGACACCGATCCAGACGTCCAGTACATCGCCCAGACCCTGGAAAAGGATGTCGCCGAAAACGAAGAAGACGGTTTGATCGAGGTCTACAAACGCATTCGCCCCGGCGACATGGCCACGCCAGAAAACGCCCGGTCGTTGATTCACGCCATGTTTTTTAACTTTGACCGTTACGACTTCGACGTGGTCGGCCGCTACAAGATGAACCAGCGTTTCGACATGAACGTGCCGGTGACCAAAGAGAATCGGGTGCTGCGCCGCGAGGACTTGGTGGAAATCCTGAAGGAAATTATCCGGCTGAACAACTCCCAGCGCGACGCTGACGACATCGACCACTTGGGTAATCGCCGCGTTCGCGCCGTCGGCGAACAGCTGAAAAACAAATTCCG
>CAYINJ010000045.1:0-5325 GCA_964364745.1 uncultured Gammaproteobacteria bacterium | reverse complement strand
GACAGGGGGGATATGCGCTGGGATTGCCTGCCGGCAGGCAGGCAGAAAGGAACCGAAAGAGTCCTAGGGCCGGCAAACGGTGTCCGAAGGAAACATCTTTGTTCCACTCACCCCACCCAGACCATAGTTGGCCCCACTGCCAGCTAGACCTTCACCTTAACGAAAGCCAAACTATGGTCTGGGCTCCTCACCGGTTGCCGCCCCCAGAGCTTTTTGCTTACTTTCCTGCCTGCCGGCAGGCAGGTTGGCTACAAAAAGTAAGGGGGTCTTTTTGACTTTATCACTCAAACCCCTTACGCTGTGGCCATATGCTTACTTCTCCCTCCACCCGCTATGAACACTTCCAGACGCTATTTCCAAACGAGCCAGCGTATCGCTGGCGACAAATTGTTACGGCGCTATACACTCCCGGTTGGCGGAGTTGGACTGATGTGAAAAATCTTCCCGCCGCCATGCGGCAGGCGTTAATCGACGAGTTGCCGTGGCAAACTCTGACGATTGATACGCTGCAAACCAGCGCGGCCGGTGACACGCACAAAGCACTTTGTCGCATGGTTGATGGCCAAAAAATCGAAACTGTCCTGATGGCCAACGCTCGCGACCAGTGGACGATCTGCGTTTCGTCTCAAGTTGGTTGCGCCATGGGCTGTGTTTTTTGCGCTACCGGTAAACTCGGTCTGACCCGCAGCTTAACCACTGACGAGATCGCCGACCAGTATCGCCTGTGGCGGGATTGGCTGGCCGATCGCCCGGCTCTGCCGCAGCGCATCAGCAACGTCGTCTTCATGGGTATGGGCGAGCCGCTGACAAACTACGACGCCGTCAAAGACACTCTAACCACTTGGCTGACTGACACTGATCTTGGCCCGACTCACATCACGGTATCATCGGTTGGACTGTTGCCACAATTAGAAAAACTCTTGGCCGATCCGACCTGGCCGTCGGTGCGGCTAGCCATTTCGCTTCATGCCGCGGATGGAGCTCTCCGTAAATCGATCGTGCCGACTTCGGCACCGGACTTTTTGCCTCAACTGGCCGACTGGGCCAAAAGATTTTTGCATGCCAAAAATAAGCGCCGTAATCACTTAACCTTTGAATATATCTTATTGGCTGGAGTTAACGACTCCCCCCGCCAGGCCAAGCAGCTAGCCGACTTCGTGACCCGCATTGGTAAAATCAAAGTCAACGTCATCCCCTACAACACTATTGCGGCGCCGGACTTGCAAGCAAGTGCCACGACGGCGATCACGCAATTCAAACAAAAGCTGACCGACTGTGGCGTGGTGGTCACCCAACGCAAAACCATGGGTGATGACATCGCGGCGGCCTGTGGCCAGTTAGCCGCCAGTGAACAAAAGTAATCGCCACCCCTTTCGGCAAGGCGTGGCGATAGTTGAACTGTGACCTTAGGCGACGGCGGCTGAAGTTTTGGCCGAGCTGACCGTCCGCCACTCGAGGTGGTCGATTAGACCATGCCGCGACATCAGTCGCAGGTCAGTGTGGTGTTTGGCCACAAAATGCCTGGCCTCGCGTTTCAGGGCCGACAAAACATCGATGGCGACGTCTCGTTTTTTCCAGGGCCGTGACACCACTACCTCTTCGATGGTGGCCACCCAGCACTGGATGCCTTCCACCATGGCCATACTGCCGAAGGCCACTACCCGTTGATCGGGATCATTGGCCACGGCCACCATGAAGATGAGATTCGGGTTGGCCAACAATCGCTCCAATTTGCCCAGGGTCAGTGCCTGGCCGTCAACTGATCGCGGCAATGTGGACTGGGCGACCAATTGGTTGATACGATCACAGAGCTGGCACGTGGGGTGTAACACCCGGATCACCGTGGCCATTGGCCACCTCCTTTCGAGCAATGGTTTACTGTTGTTTGGTTCGGGGCAATGACTGGCGGATGATCCAGAGAATATCACTGCTAGTTTCGACTTCTCGACCGGCGGGGGTCTCCAGAGTCAGTACTCCAATGCTGACCGGCAGATAGCGTTTAGCGCAACGCCACTTGGTCTGGCCGACAAAAGCATCCAGTGGACTTTCCACCACTCCGAGCTGACGATTGGCGGCGTGAATGACAGTGCCGGCTCCCGTGGCGATCCCCACATGCCCAACCCCGCTGGCTGGGTCATGATGATAGTAATTAATCCAACCGGAGACAAAAACGAGATCACCGGGTAGCAGTTCATGGGGCCAGACATCAAAACCTAAGTCGCGTTGCTGGATTGACCGTCGCGGCAGCCAGATACCCAGCTGGGCATACAGCCACTTGGTCAAACTAGAACAGTCCACCACCGCTGGGGCTTGGGATAGTCGCGCTCCGCGACGATACCGTGAAGTGCCGACGCATTGGCGAGCTAGCGCGATCAGATCAACCGCTACCACCCGAAAACCGAGTGTCTCTAAGATGTCGACGGCCTGATCGGTTGGGATCGGTAACTGTAAAGGGTCCATGGCCACCGCACAGCGGTTGCCGACGGCGCGATAGTCCATGGGTCAATCTCCCGAGTTTGAACATGTAAAGAGCGAACATTCTTACCCTACCGTGAAATGCTGGTTCGGTCAATTTAGTGACACTGGTTACCGATAAGTGGATATTAAGAATCTTGCTATTGACCCATCTTTAATTCTATGCTATTATCTAATATTGGCTTTGAAACCAATAAACATCAACTAACCAGCGATCCATGAGATCGCCAGTTCATTGAAAGGGGAAATAAAATTGACAGATCAAGCTATGGTTGATAAGGCCGAAGCGTTGCACACCGCTGGTATCGACGCTCTCATGAGCGGCCAAATCGGCACGTTTCCCGGCTTTGATCGCGAAGAGTTAATCCGCCGCTGTGTGGTGGCTGGTCTACCAACCACCCCCAGCCAGTGGACTTTTAGTGAGGGTGTCCGTCGGCTGTTGGCCGTAACATCCGGCCTGGGCTTACCACTGTACGCCGCTGGTCGGGACTTCCCTTGGCATGTCACCATGCTGGAGGGCCGCGACGAGTCCTCACCCTACATCCCGCTACAAGCCCCAATTATCGACGGGGCGAGAAATTTCGCTGGGCGCTGGCACTCCAGTATCGAAATCTTCCTGAGTCGGCTGGTGCTGGATGTCCGGGGCAACATTATTCTGACTGCTGACTGGTTACCAGAATCAGTCCATATCATGCGGGAAGAATTGGCCAAACTGTACCAGCACCAAAACTTGAAGCCGCTGGCGATGGAAAATATTCTCCACTGCACTGTGGCGCGACTGACCGCCGTCCCCGGTCCAGCCGAAAGGCATATTCTTAGGGAATACCTCCAGTTCTGGCGGGTGGCTATTTCCCACTCGCCGATTGAAATGCCGATCAGTCAGCTGGTTGGCACGCGCAGCGACGTGTTCTTCTTCGGCCTGTTCGGCGCGCGGTTGGTCAAGGCCTGACACCCGTCCACAATCAAAAACCCCCGACCAAACCGGTCGGGGGTTTTTTGGTGGACCTGAGGAGAATCCCTGCCTGCCGGCAGGCAGGGAACTCCTTACCTCTGTCGTCACACCTTTATGGACTGTACCGGATTCGAACCGGTGACCTCTGCAATGCGAATGCAGCGCTCTACCAACTGAGCTAACAGCCCACAAAGGTGTGACGACGAATGCGGCGCTCCCTGTCCCGCTCCGCGGGGTACCAGATGAGCTACAGGCCCGCACGTAATGTATTTTTATTTCTCCCCTTTAAAAAACGTCGACCGAATCCGGTCTTAAAATATTTTTCTCGCTCTATTGCGTCTTGTTTATGAAAACAAGCCTCATAGTATAATAGTTCGAGCGGGCGACGGTCTTTTGTCGCATCGACTTGTCCTTGAGAATGCTGAGTAATCCTTAACTTTAAATTCCCACAAAATCCAACGTACAACTTATGATCCTTCTTACTTAATAGAACATAGGTATAGTACATAAGGTCTTTATTGATGAGCCCCGCCCGCAACGCCTCGCAAGCTCGGCTTGCGTGGCGGGCGGGTACAGGCCCGAAATTAATTACGAATTATCGGCATTCTACCACGCTACCTTGAAAAATCAACCCCTAGCGAATCGACTGATACCCGCCCGGTACGCCATGTTTGGACAGCACTATCTGCCACAATTGGTTCTTGCGCGCTTGGAAGCTGCCGGCCGAAGCCATCAGATAATACCGCCACATCCGATAGAACCGATCGCCATATTTGGCTTTCAGCGTGGACCAGGCCGTGTCAACATTGGCCATCCAGGCCCGCAAGGTAGTGTTGTAGTCAGCGCTAAAGTTGTGCCAGTCCTCCATGACGAATAACCCTTCAATGCTTTTGGCAATTTGGGCGATGGACGGCAGCATCGAGTTGGGAAAAATATACTTCCCGATCCACGGATCGGTGCTAGACACACTGGTGTTGCCGCCGATGGTGTGGAGCAAGAAGATCCCGTCATCTTTCAAACACCGGCTGACTACCTCCATATACGTCCGGTAGTTCTGTTCACCAACATGCTCAAACATCCCCAGTGAAATAATGTGGTCAAATTGTTCATTGACCTCGCGATAGTCAGTTAAACGAATATCGATCGGCCAGCCAGCGCAAAGTTGCTTGGCCAGCTCAGCTTGTTGTTTGGACACCGTCACCCCCACGATCGTGGCGCCGTACTTCTCGGCCGCAAACTTAGCGAAGCTACCCCAGCCACACCCGATATCGAGCACTTTATCGCCGGCTTTCAGCCCAATCTTTTTACAGACCAAGTCCAATTTTGCTTCCTGGGCGGCGTCGAGATTGGCCGGAATTCGTTCTAAATCTTTCCAATAGCCGCAAGTGTAAGTCATCCGTCCATCCAACATCGCCTGGTATAAGTCATTGCCAATATCATAATGCCGCTCGCCAATTTCGAACGCTTTAGCTCGCCGTTGGGGATTTAGCAGTTTGGTTTTCAGCCAAGCCGCGCCTAAAGCAAACGAGGGGCGGACTTTTTTATCTAGGCCAACGGCCAGTACTTTGGCAAAAAATTGATCTAATTTGGCTACCTCCCACCAGCCGTCCAGGTACGACTCACCCAATGCTAACGATCCGCCGGATAATACCCGGTTATAAAACTTGTCATTTTTAACCTGGAGATCCCATGGCCGATCACCATTGATGCACACATCGGCACCAGCCAAAATCTCGGCGGTTATTTTTTGAGCATTAGACATATTGAAACAATTATCGGGCTGGCCCCGCTGAGCGGGGCGGCCTTGTTCACCGCACATTCGGGCTAGTGGGATTTGAACCCACGACCTCATGCACCCCATGCATGCGCGCTACCAACTGCCCCGCCAGTCGGCGGGC
>CAYINJ010000044.1:0-5483 GCA_964364745.1 uncultured Gammaproteobacteria bacterium | reverse complement strand
ATCAGGATCAATCGCGACCGCCGTGGCTGATTTGGTGCAAACCATGCATGTCAAAACCGTGTTTGTCGTCACCGTCACGGGCCGGGCGGTCCAGGCGATTAGCCGGCTCCGACCGGAAGCAACCGTCGTGGCCTTGACTGACAATGCCGCCCTGTTACGTCAGTTAGCGCTGGTTTGGGGGATTAAGGGTTATCAAACTGCCGTGCCATCCGCCACGGCCCAGTTAGTGCGGAAAGTGAAACAGATCGCCCAGACCGCCAAACTAGCCCGGCCGGGACAATATATTCTCTTGGTATTTGGTCAGCCGCAACAGGGTCTCTACGCCTTGATGCCGATCATCGGGGAATAATATGACGTCTGCCGCTCGATCAGCCGGGCGTTGGGGGGCGGTGATTTTAATTCTCGTCGTGGCGGCCTGGGTCTGGTGGTTGGTCAAAGACACGCGGCCCAACCCGGCCTATGAAACCAATCGACCCAGCCGGGGCAGTGGACCGATTGTCGTGCGAACCTATTCTGACTTTTCATGTAATCATTGTGCCGAGGTGGCCACGATCTTTAACCAATTGTTCGTCAAATATCCGACCCAGCTGACGCTTGAGTTCCGATACGTTCCGTTGACTAAGGCCTCGATGATCGTGGATGTGGCGGCGGAGTGCAGCCAGCAACAAGGTAGGTTTTGGGAATATCACGATCAGTTATTTCAACATGGTGGCGTCGGCAGCTTAACGGATTTGTTGGCCTGGGCGGATGCCGCTGGACTCGAACCGGTCGGATTTGCTGATTGTCTAGAGCAGCAAGCCACTTTGCCGATAGTCCAGTATGACACCGCCGCGGCTTTTCAGCGGGGAGTAGACGGGACACCCACGGTGTTTGTTAATGGTACAGAAGTGCCTTGGCCGACGTTGGTCACGGCGGTTGATCAGGCCGTGACACAACTACCGGCGAATTCGCAGCGGTAATCATGATTACTTATTTGCCCGACGCCATCGCCCTGTCTCTTGGGCCGCTCGCCATTCACTGGTACGGGATTTTTTTAGTTAGTGGGGTGATCGCCGCGCTGCTAGTGATTCGTCAGCGTTGGCCAGGGACGGGACGAACTAAGGATCAACTATTTGACCTGGTTTTTGTTCTGCTGCTGGGCGGTTTACTTGGCGCCCGACTGTATTATGTCATCTATGCCTGGTCATATTATGTCGCCCATCTAGATGAAATTATTCAGATTTGGCGGGGGGGTTTAGCCATTCACGGGGCTTGGATCGGTGGGTTAGTGGCCGGGTGGCTGTACAGCCGGCGTCATCACTGGCAATTTTGGCCGCTAGTGGATCGGCTGGTGATCGGACTGCCGCTGGGGCAAGCCATTGGCCGCTGGGGAAATTATTTCAATCAAGAACTGTTTGGCCGACCGACCACGGCACCTTGGGGCATCCCGATTGACCTGGAAAATCGGCCGGTGGGACTTGAGCAGTTTAACTATTTTCACCCCACGTTTTTGTATGAGAGCGTTTTAGCTCTAGTGTTATTCGGGCTGTTACTGCTGTCCAGTCGGTCAACCCGACCGGTGGGGGAACAAACGGCGATCTATGTCTTTGGCTATTCGTTGATTCGTTTTCTAATGGAGTTTTGGCGGATTGATTACTCGCCAGAAGTTTTTGGTGTCCGCTGGGCCCAGATTTTTTCAGCCGCGATGATGGTAGGAGTGGTGGGATGGTGGGCGTGGCGGAGGAGAGCAGCAAGTTAAGTAGCCGAAGATTTCCCTCGTCATTTAAAAGAACGGCGGAGTGGCTGGTGGTTATAAATATGGGCCTTGGGCAGCTATTGAGTCACCATAGTTTTTTTGCTATACTTGACATAGTTAGAAATTATTGATAAAAACTCATATACATATATGGGTATTATAAAAATCGCCAAAGATCAGTTGAGTCGGATTTTATTGGGGAAAAACGCAGTCCCCCGGGGGCTTGTTGAGCTCAACCGGTATTTTCGGATTTATGGTCCCATTCATTTCAAACAGCATAAAGAGGATGGAACTGTTGTAGCGGTGAGCACCAACTTTCAGTATGGAAGCATTATTACCCATGGCCGTGATTCAAAAGAATTGGATAGCAATATTAAAGATGCCATCTTGACCTCATTTGAGATTCCATCTTCGTACGCCAAAGAGGCGGGGATCAGACGGGCAGATGAGGATTCTGAATTTGCTTATGCCCTCGCTTAGCGAACTCCCCGGGGAAATAAAAAGAAATAAATTTATCAAGGCGCTCCAACGCCTTGGTTTCATTATTGACACCAGCGGGGGAAACGGTAGTCACTATAAAGCAATATGGCCATCGACACAAAAATCAATTACAATTCCGCAACAACTACCAAAAAAAGTTTTAAGTTATCTCCTAAAAGAAATTGAAAATTATAGCGGAGTAACCTGGGGGGATATCAAGAAAGAGCTTTAAATATAGCACTTAACTAAAAAACCACCCCGCCGTCGCGGGGCGTTTTGTTATTTAGAAATAGATCACCGTCTTAATTCGATTATTGGCGTAACGGTCAGCATCGGCGAAGGCCGTCGCCCCATCCCGGGCGGCATAGCGATGCGTCACTAAACTCTTCAGGTCAATCTTTTTCTTGGCGACTAAGCCCAGCGCTTCGGGAAAGGAGAAGGCACAACGCCAGGAGCCAAAGATATTAAGTTCCTTAGTAACGACTTGCATCAGATCAATCTTGCTTAACTGTTCAAACACGCCCAAGAGGTAGACATTGCCATCACGGCGGGCTAAGTCCAGCGCCAGTTCGACCGTAGCTTCACGACCCACCGCTTCGAAACACAGATCGGCGCCATCGGCGGTGTATTTTTTGATGGCTTTCAGTGGTGATTGCTTGGCCGGGTTGATTGTCTCGTCTAGCCAGCGATGTTTTTTGGCAAAGGCCAAACGCGATGCCTGAACATCAAGGCCAACGACGGTCGCGCCGCCAGCTTTCAGGACCTGGTCGAGTAATAGTCCGATCGGTCCCTGACCAATGACCACCGCAGTTTTGTCCAAGAGGGGGCCGGCTTGATGGACGGCATAGAGGGCGATCGTCAGTGGTTCGATCATGGCCGCTTCATCGAAGGTCAGATGGCCGGGGATTTTGTAAACCAGGCCGGCGGGGATGGCAAGGTATTCAGCTAGGGCGCCGGGACGATCCATGCCGATGGTTAAACTCTTGAGACACAACGTTGGCTGACCGCGGAGACAGTAGACGCATTTCCCGCAGGTCAAGACGTGTTCGCCGACCACCCGGTTGCCAATTTCAAAGTCCTTGACTTTGCTGCCGACCGCCGCTACCACACCAGAAAACTCATGCCCCATGATCGGCGTCTTCACTTTCAGGCCACCATGGTAGATATGCAGGTCGGTGCCACAAATCCCAACGCTGTGGACCCGCAGCAGGACTTCATCAGGCCCGATCTTCGGCATCGGATAGTCGCCGTAGACGATGTGGTTTTTCCCTTTGAGCAATAAGGCCTTCATACTGACAGTGGAGGATGATGAATAGCTGGCTGTATTATAGCACAAACCGGTTTTAGTTTCGAACGGGACTTGGCTCACTCCTGCCTTTCGAATCCCTTCGGTCAGCAACTCATTGTTTGATAAATGAAAAAAGTCCGTGATAGATTCACGAACTTCTTTCATGGCGGGCCCGAAGGGATTCGAACCCTCGGTCTTCTCCGTGACAGGGAGACATGTTAACCACTACACCACGGGCCCAGATTTTTGAGAAACCGGCTGTAGTATAAATGGTTTTTATGGCCATGTCAACCGAGTGCCAGTTGACAAAACACCCCAAAACAACGTATGGTGAAAGATAATAGGCGGGCTGGGATTGTTTAATATTTTGAATAAATATATGTTTAACAAATTCTTTAGTCACTTTCGTGGTGGACAAGAAGCGCATAGTCCAGAGGCCGGCACCGGGACCGACGGTCGGCCCGCCAAACCAGATGTAGTCGGAGACATGATTGCCGCTGCCAATCAAGCCAGCGATAAGATTGATTTGTTTGCGGCCAACCCGGAATATCTCGAAGAAATGGCAACACTCGAGCGCGAGGAAGACCGCCGGCAGCGGCCGGCCGAGCAAGAAAAGAAATTGATGCAGGAGTTGATGCGGCACAGCAAAGACATGGGGCGACAACCCAGCATGAGTCATACCGCCAGGTTGGCAACAGCCAAAGCCGAACTGCAACGAGCTCAAGCCAAAACTGATAGTCAAAAAGTCCGCGCGCTCCAAGCAGAAATTTTAGCCATGGAGCGAGACCGGAATCAAGCCCAGGAAAATTATGCCGCCGGCAATGAAAAGTTTTGGGATGATGTCGGCGACCGCCGGGGCCGATCCGGTGGGGCATATGACCAGTTGCGGGCTCACGCCGAATTGTCCGACGAAGAGCGACAAGTGAAGGAACAGGCCTGGGAAGAGTCCACCACTAAGCTGAAAGCGGCTAATCCGGCACTGTATCGCCCCGCCAAGCGCCCGCAGCCGATTAAACCAACCTGGGGGCAGAAAATCCGGAGCTGGTTTAGCGGTAAGTAAAATTAGTTGAATCTAAAAACTCTCCCCGGGATCACCGGGGGAGTTTTCGTTTACGGAAGAATTTACTTCTGGGCGGCGGCGACTAGCGCAGTGAAAACCTTGGGGTGGCTGACCGCTAGTTCAGCTAAAACCTTGCGGTCCAGAATGATCCCCTTAACTTTCAGGCCGTTCATGAATCGGCTGTAGGTCGCGCCCTGCTCGCGACAGGCGGCATTGATCCGGATCTGCCACAGGGCGCGATAGGAGCGTTTCTTAAGCTTGCGGCCAGAAAAAGCATGTTTGCCCGCTTTGTGAATGGCGGTCTGGGCGTTTTTAATCTTGACGCGATTGTACGAGCGGTAGCCCTTGGTTTTCTGCAGGATGTTTCGGCGTCGTTTGACGTGATGGACGCCACGTTTGACTCGAGGCATAAAACAATAATAACGGAACAGTAAAAATTAAGCGTGGGGTAGCAGGCGTTTCATGTTGCGAACCTCGGACTTAGCAATGGTCAGATCGCGGCGCTTCTTGGTAGTGGTCGCGCCGCGTTCATGGGCATTGAAATGATCTTGGCCGGCCGCGCGGCGCTTGACCTTGCCGCTTTTGGTGATAGTCACGCGCTTGGCCAGGGCTTTGTAGGTTTTTAGTTTCGGCATACAACAATGACAAAATTAATTCTTGGGGGTTAACACTAAGCTCAATTTGCCGCCTTGGCGGCTAAAGGGTTGTTCGATCTTAGCAATATCATTCAGCCTGGTGGCGCACTCTTCCAGGACGCCGCGGGCCTGATCGGCGTGTTGCTTTTCGCGACCACGCAAGGTCAGTTCTAGGCGGACCTTGTTGTTATCAGCCAGAAACTTGCGAGCGGCGGCCAGGCGGATATCGCGATCATGATCGCCGATCCGTAACGACAGCCGGATCCCTTTCAGCTCGGTGGACTT
>CAYINJ010000043.1:0-5527 GCA_964364745.1 uncultured Gammaproteobacteria bacterium | reverse complement strand
GGCCATACGCTTTGACCCAAGACACTGCCGGCGACTGGACGGCCGACTTTTGGCATTCCGGCGCCAACGACGACTTAGATGACTTTGGCACGCTGTTCGACAGTAATGTCGGACTCTGTACCAGTGAAGCCGTCGGTTGTACCGAATTTGTCCGCAGTAGCTATGATGCCGGCACCAACTTGGTGCGCAACGGCAGTTTTGAAGAATCCGCCACCTTGGCCAGTGGTCAGACCGATTTCTACGGCTGGGAGATCACGGGCGGTACCGGGACGCTGAACACCACTGACGGCTTCATCGGCAGTTCATTGGCGTTGACTGATGGTGCCGCGGTGGCCCAGACCTACAGCCCCCCGGCCACGCCGGCCGGCGTATTGGTCGGTTCAGCGGTGGGCAGTCGGACCTTTACCCTGTCGTTTGCCAGCAAATTGTGTGATGTCAACACGGCGATTGCTTTTGACGCCGTTCAGCAGCAAATTACTGATTTATTGGCCCCCGGCACCGACATCGCTGACTGGCAGGCCAACGATATGCCGGCCTGGCGGCGGTACAGCTTGACTTACACTTTCCCCACGGCCAGCAGCCAAACAATCATCCCGTTAGAATTAACCGCTGATGGCGCGGGCTGTTTGCTTGACGCCATCCAAGTTGAAGAAGGCGCGACCGACCACCCGTATAGCGATTACGGCTCGGTCAACCAGGCCTATGTCAAACAAGCGCCGGATTATCTGGGCTGCAATGGCACGGCCTTCCAGCCGGCCGCCTGCGCCAACTACGCGCCGGTCTGCACGGCCCCAGACGTTGGCTGTCAGGCCTACACCTTGTTGCGCGACAATACCGTCATCCCGGGAGTGGCTAACGCTGGTGATATCTGTCCGCAGGCCTGTGTCGGTTACAGCACCTATCAACAAGCGGGCACCAATTTTGTCCAGCCCCGTTTCCCATTATACTTAATCGCCAGCACCGGCCAACAATGTTCGGCTGGCAATGTTGGTTGTCAGGAGTTTACCAATCTTGATACGGTCGCCGGTGGCGGCGAAGGCATCGAGGATTACTCGTTCCTGCGCCGCTGTCAGACCGAAGACCAAAGCGATGACAGTCGATCATTTTACACTTGGGAGGGGAGCGAGCAAGTGGGGTATCAGTTGAAGCTTTATCGTTTGAAACGTGATCCGAACTCGACCGTGGATGTGCCATTCGTCGTCAAAGAGATTCCAGACCTCGACGCTTCACCAGCACCGACGACCAAAGATTGCCAAGAATATTTTGGCGCTAACCCGGGCGATCCGAACTATGACGCGACCATTACCCCCAGCTGCAAACAATTTTATTCCGCCGCCGGCGAGATTTCCTATCGCGTGTTGACCGACACGGTGTTAGCCAGCAACCAGTGCCACCCCTATCGCTTGACCGGCGGGGTTGGTCGCGATGTGACCACTGGCGTGGTCAATGCTGACTGTTCGGAATCCGGCGGCCTGTATACCCAGTGTCAGGCGGTGGCGATCATTGACGGGCAGCCCAGCGATCAAGGTGTCGTCATTCCCGCGGCGGCTTGCAATAGTTTCGGCGGGGTGTCTTATAACGGCTTTTGTTACAACCTTGAAGAAAACACTTGCTCGTCACTGGTGACGTCAGCGGTCAGCAACGCCGCTGCCCGGTGGGATAACTTCAACGGCCAGTGTCGTTACTGGGGGACCAGCGAAGCCAGTGTTAGTTGTAACCAACCCGGCTGTCGTGAATACCGCGGTAATCGCGCCGGCGCCAGCCTGACTTTATTTGCCGATGGGTTTGACGGTGACACGGTGGGCGAACAAGCCGCTAACTGGGTTAGCGCTGATAGTAACCAGCCCACGGTGGTCGGTGAAAACTATTCGGTCGGTGGTCACTCCTTGCGTTCCAGCCACGCTTCGTTAGGCGGCACGGCCACGCTAGCCAAGCGCCAGCTGTCGATTGATCAATTGACGCCCAGCCAGCCATACGTCGTGTCGTTTTGGGCCAAGAGTACGGCCCAGGCGGAAGTGTTAAAAACATTCTTCTGGTTTGAGTTAAATGGTACCAGTGGCTCATATACCTACCTGCCGGCCAACAACGACGCCACCTTTGTTTTCAACAGTGCTGATATCAATAATGTCCCGGCGACTAACGACTGGCGCCAGTACCGCTTCGGCCCGGTGTTTTTCGGTGATGTCCCGAAGCAAACCCCCGCCGACACCGTGACCAAGGTCTGGCTGGAGTTTAACGCCAGCAACGGCCCGATCTTCTATATCGACAACGTCACGCTGCAACAGGTGACCGATACCCATTTCTTGATCGCGGACAGCTGGTCAACCCCGGCCCAGTGTGACCAAAACCAGTCCGGCGCGCCGGCGCCGCAATTCATGCTCGGCTGTGAGGCCTACCGCGATGGCAGTAATCAACTCCGCTCGATTCGGTCATTTACTCGCTTGTGCCAAGAATCAGCCATCGGCTGTGAAGCCCTGATTGATACGCAAAATTCGGCTTCACCCTGGAGCCAGCTATTCTCTGATACCTGTACGTTATCAGTTTCCTGTGCCGATCCCAACGGCTGTACGTGTATCGAAAACAACCTCCAGGCCTGCACGGTCAACGTCGGTGAGCCAAGCTGTGACTATACTCGCACCACGGATACGCCGCAGGATTTCCAAAACACCGAGTTTGGCACTACGCCCATGTTGGTTGGCGCCGACCAGTTTACCTATCTGGTTAATCGGCCGGAGTTCCAGTGTGGCGCTGATGATAAGGGCTGTGTCGCGCTGGGCCAAATCCCGCACGACCAGCAATTTATTGACCACTTCAATAATTTAGAAGGGCTAACCGGCGAATTACCGGCCGTGACCTTTGCCGCCGATGACAGCAGTACGGTCTATCTCAAAAATAATCCTGATCGGTATAACACTGACCTCTGTAATAGCGATGCCATGTGGTGCGCGGCTTACGATGGTGGCGTGGCCGATTTGAGCCCGATTTATTTCCATGACCCCGGCCCGCAGGGCTGTGAGTACCGCGCCAGTAGTCGCGGCATTGTTGGCTGGTATCGGATCGATGCCGACGGCGATGTGGCCTGTGATAGTGACGGCCCGTTGACCAGCTACTATGATGCTAAACTTTGCACGCCCGAGTTTAACGGGTGCAGTCGGTTTGTCGATCCGACCGGCAGCGCGCAGCAAAGCGGGGACAACACCTATTACTATATCGACGACGAATCATTGCGCCGCAACGACTGTGCCCAGGGCGCGTCGCTGAAGGAGGGCTGTGTGCTGTTTATGAATTATAACCAAGTTGACTGGCGACAGTACCCGACGGCTGGGATGCAGTGGAATCAAGCCACCCAGGACTGGGACTATAATGCCGATCTGACGCTCCAACAGCGGTCCGCCACCAGTCAGGCCAACGCGACTTATCTCAAGAGCGAGGCCCAGGGTGATCGCAAAGTGCCGGCGATCAATTGCGTCCAGCCCAGTGGCGCGGATGCCGGGTATTGTCTAAATAACCCCACCAATGACACTAATGATTTGTTCATGGTCCGGCGTGATCGGGTCTGCGCCGAGTGGGTGGATTGTACCCAACGGATGCTGTGGCAAGATCCCAACACCGGCGAAAAGTCCGAACTATGTCTCCAGTCAGGGGTCTGTTCCAAGATCGCCAATGTCGGTGATCCGGAAAAACCGGTCTACCGCTGTGACGGCACCGGAATCAAAGCGGTGGATTTCGCTTACGGCGCCGCACCTGCCGCCGGCGAGGTCAACATCAATCCCGCCGACCCGACTGGTTGTAATACTCGTGGTGTGCCATGTACGACGACTGATAAAGAACAGGGAACATACGGCGCGGCGATTTTGCAAGCGGGCAATCCGATTCCCGCGGAGGGGCTGACGACAGTCAATAAATATCTCAATCGAGCGACGAGGTGGTTTTCGGGCTATGACTATGCTGGTTATGCCATTCCCGCGCTCCGGCCGGTCTGGAGCTTAAAAGAAATTACGGTTGGTCGCTGTAGTAATAATGCGGAGACAGAATGTCTCACTAACGCTGACTGTACCGGCTCGGGTCAGTGTGACTTCTCGGTGTACAACTACCGGCTGGGCTGGCTGGATCCAGGCAGTGGCAGTAATCCTGATTATACTCTTGGCTCCATTAACACTCGGGGCAACCAGTTCGCCTACAAGGCCTGTCGCGGTTATCCCGAAGTATCCGCGCCATTTGCCTATAGTATCAAAGACAACCAGGCCTTTGCCGGCGCTAATTTCTGCGGCTCGGATGAGGAGTGGTGTGATTGTCATTATGAAAAAATGCTCTTAAGCGGCGGGGCCGGCTACGCCACCTTTGTCTCGGCCATGAAAGGGGACGATCTCCAAGGGTTTAAGATTCCCGCCACCGCCTGCAATGATGGTGATGATAACGACAGCGATGGTGATATTGACCTCCTGGATTCGGATTGCGACTCGGTGTTGGATCCGGCTGAAAGTCCCTTAGGTAGTCGCACCAAATATATCTGCGCGCAAGTTGATGACCTGGGTAAGAAAATCGGCGATCTGTGCGCTACCGATATTGACTGTATGTCCGAAGACAAAGAGCCGGACTATCTTCAGCCAGTTGACTACGGCGATGTGGATAACCCGCCACCGCAGCCAACCTATGATCCAGGTAGCAGCGTGAGTCATCGTACCCCCAGCGATCACGATGTTTGCGTCAAACCACCGGAAATTCAACGATATTTGGGCTGGAAAGGGTATTGTCTGGAAACGGTCAATAACCTGACCGTCAATGGTGATCCGGCCCAACACCCCTGTTTGACCTGGATGCCGTTGGATATGCTCCGCGGTGAAGCCGACGCGTTCAATTCTAACCCAAAAGCGGACTACATCAATATCGAAGGGCTAAGGCGGGAGCTATGGTACTGCTTAAATGAAAAGGGCAACGCGCCGCTGCGCCAGAGCATCGCGGCTTATCAGAGTGATCGCGCGGAAGTGGCCGATAATGATTATGAAGATGTGTATACTTGGGATGCTTCATCTTCAAAATGTGATAATACTGGGCCAATGTGGCGTGGTTGGTCGGTCGACGATACTCCCTACTTTGTCGCTTGTGGTGATAACCCTGATACTCGGGCATATGAATATGATGGCGATGCAACAACGCCGTTGTGTGATCCCCCCGGTTGGAGCGGATTCGTGCAGGAGTATGATGTAACTGATTTTAGCTGGGTGAAGACCGGTGATGTCCGGATATTTTCGGATAAAGAGAGCAACACCTGCCCAGCTACTTTTACCCCCAAAGATGAAATGCGCTTACCTCATGTGAACTTAGATGATGTTGAGGCGATTATCTTTGAAGAGGTTGGGTGTTTAAGCGGAATGTTGAAAACTTACCCCGCGCCAACACCATTCAATATCTTAAAGGAATCAAACCCCGATTCCCCGCACGCCATTATCTTCTTCCCCAACAGTACGGATCGAGATTTTTACTACCTGACATTGCCAAAAGCAAACTACTTGAAAAAGTCAGTGGG
>CAYINJ010000042.1:0-5745 GCA_964364745.1 uncultured Gammaproteobacteria bacterium | reverse complement strand
CCAGCAGCAGCTTCTGTGCCGACGACACGGGGATCAGGACGATATTATCTTGATTTTGAAAACCAGACACGCCCCGTTCGGCCACGGTGCCAATGACGGTAAATGATTCGCGTTTAATCTTGATCCGCTGGCCAATCGGGTCCTGTTCGACAAACAACTCTTGCGCCACTTCACTGCCCAGCACCGCCACCCGACTAATGGCTCGCTCTTCTTCCACGTCAAAAAATCGTCCCGCCGTCATGGTAATATCTTCGACGACCGGATAGTCCGCGCCGGTGCCGATAAATGAACCGTCATAGGTTCGGTTCTGCCAATGAATCGTCTCCGCGCCCCGGACATATGGTGAGACCGCGACGATATGCGGCACCCGACTAGAATCACCAATGGCGGCCGCATCATCAGCCGTCAGCGTGGTGACTAAGACGCCCATGACGGACGCCGGCGGGCCGTTTTCATCAGCCGCGCCGGGCAACACCCCCACCAAGTTGGAACCGATACTGGAGATTTGATTGGTGATCAAGCTTTGCGCCCCAGCCCCAACGGAAATAATCACAATCACGGCTGTGATCCCGATGATGATCCCGAGCATGGTCAAAGCCGCGCGACGTTTATTGACCGTCAGCGCCCGACTGGCCGTCACGATCGTGTCTCGCCAACGCATGGCCATATTATTTTCGGAGTTCGCCGTCCCGCGCGGTCTGACGTTCGGTCACCCGCTGGTCACTAACAATCAAACCGTCTTTGACTTGGATGATTCGTTCGGCGTGTTCGGCGGTATAGCGTTCATGCGTCACCAAAATAATGGTCTTGCCTTGGCCCTGCAACTCTTCGAGCACTTGCATGACTTGCTGGCCGGATTTGGAGTCGAGATTGCCGGTAGGCTCATCGGCAAAAATTACATCAGGATTACTAACCAAGGCGCGAGCAATCGCCACCCGTTGTTTTTCACCGCCGGATAATTGACTGGGCACATGATCTAGCCGATGGCTTAAACCCACGGCCTCCAGCGCTTTGGCCGCCACCGCCCGCCGGTCGGCCTCGGCGACGGCTGGTTGATAAACCAGGGGCAACATGACATTATCAATCACCTTGGTGCGCGGCAGCAAGTGAAACGCTTGAAAGACAAAGCCGATTTCACTGGCCCGAACGGCGGCCATTTGGTCATCGTCAAGCTGCGAGACGTCGCGACCCTTAAAGCGATAGGTGCCCGTCGTTGGCCGGTCCAGGAAACCTAAAATATGCATCAAGGTTGATTTGCCCGATCCCGACGGCCCCATGATGGCCAGAAACTCTCCCGGCTCAATCGTAAAACTCACGCCATGGAGCACCGACGTGGTCACTTCTCCGGTAGTGAACTCTTTGGTCAAGTCGTTAACTTCAATAATCGGCGTCATAATGACTACCGCTTATTTTCTTTCACATAAGTTACTACCAGCTCCCCCGCTGTCAAGCCGGCGGTCACTTCGATCAGACCGTCGTCGCCTTTCAGTCCTACCTCCACAGTTCGGTCCTCGACTTTTTGCGTGGCTTGATCGGTCATCACTTGAACGACCTTCTGCCCGCTTTGGTCAACGACCGCGCGCTGCGGAATCACCAAGACACTAGTGCGCGCATCCGTGCGCAGATCGACATTGGCCGTCATGCCTGGTTTGACCGCCGATGCGGTATCGTCGAGATACATTTTAATTTTGTAATAAACCACCCCGGAAATTTCGGTCTGGGCCGGCTCAATCAACACCACCGTGGCGGTAAATGGCACATCATCGCCAAAGGCGTCAAAGGTGACGGCGGCGGTATTGCCGACTTTGACTTTGACGATATCGGACTCGGGCACATCGACATCAATTTCAAATTGCTGTTTGGCCAGCACGGTAATGGCCGGCGTGCCGGCCGTGGCATATTCTCCGATTGCGATATCGACCCTAGTCACCACGCCTGCGGCCGGTGCGGTAATTGCGCGATCAGCAAACTTCTGACTGACGGCCGCGACTTGGGCTTCGGCTTGCGCCACTAAGGCCTGATAATACTGAACGTCACTGGGCCGCGCCGCCGCCGCGGTTTGATCGGACTGGGCTTGAGCTAACTCCACGGCTTCTTTTTTGATATTAACCGCGCTTTTAGCCGTATCAATGGCGTTGTCATACGACAATGGTCCGGTCTGGAGGTTTGATAGATCCGTTTTGATCGTCGCCGTGGCGGTCGCCATCGCCGTCTGCTCGGCCTTGATGTTGGTCTTCAGGGTGGCCAAAGTGGTTTCGGTGAGGTAATTCACCGAGGTGAGTGAGTTGAGCAGTACATTGAACATGCTATCCAGCGTTGAACTGACTAACGGTAAGCTGCTTCGGAGGTCGTTTAACGCCGTCAGGATATCAGCGTCCACCCCAGTGGCTTGGGCTGTAGTAATTTTGACTTCGCTGGCCGTCAAGGCGATCAGGGCGGCGGTGCGTTGAGCTTTGGCATCGATCAAATACTGCGGTGCGTTAATCCCTAAATAATTATCGTAATCAGAATTGCTATAGGTGTTTTCCACTACATCCAGTGCCGCCCGGGCCTTAAACAGATAGTTTTGCAAGTCATTGAGCGAGATGTCGCGGTTGAGTTTTAAATTTTCATCTTTATTCTTATAAGCGTTAGCCAAATCAACCACGGCGGCCTCATAAGCCGCCTGCGCACTAGCTACCTGCTGTTGGCTGACCGTAATTGTTTCTGGAGTCGCTCCTTCTAATACTTTCGCTAGATTGGCTTTGGCTGACGCGACTGATGCCTGATATTGCCGCAACTGAACCGCCAAGTCCCCGGCATCGACGACCGCCAGTTGTTGACCGGCTTTGACCACATCACCGACTTTGACCGCCAGGCGCACCACTCGGCCGCCCGCGCCAAAACTTAAACCGGCCTCGGCGGCGGTCTTTAACGTGCCGGTGGCCGACACGGTCTGGGTCAGATCTTGGCGCACCACCGGCGTCGTGGTGTATTCTTTGAGGGTGGAGTTTGGTTGGCTCAACCACCAACCACCACCTAACACGACCGCCAGCCCTACCCCCACCAAAATTTTATTACGCTTAGTCATACCACATAAAATCCCAAAATAAAAGGCCATAATACTGTACACTTTTTGGAGTAAAAATGCCACCCGCCAGCTATTTAATCTGCCAATTATCCCGCTCTTGCTTTATTTATATGCTGATGGTACTATGCGGTCACTTTGATTCGCAATTATCGTGATATGAAACAAGACGTCCACCCCACTTACTACCCCGCCACCGTCGTCACCTGCGCTTGCGGCAATACGTTTACGGTTGGTTCCACGATGCCGGAAATCAAAACGGAGCTCTGTTCGAAGTGTCATCCGTTCTATACCGGCACCCAGAAGCTGGTTGATACCGCTCACCGGGTTGATGACTTCAAGAAGCGGCTGGCCAAAAGTGCGGCCACGACCCGCCAGCACGTCAGTAAGACCGCCAAACATACCGCCAAGAAACAACGTCAGACCAAAAAGGCAGCGTAACGTTGTGGCCCACCGTCGCCGATCTACCAATTTTTTGGTATACTGCCGCTGGTGGGTTTTTCAATATCCGTGTTTTCAGTATGACTATTGCTGAGCTCAAAACGACCTTCGCGGCGCTGGAGCAACAACTCCAAGACCCGGCCGTGATTGCCGACCACAACCAATTTAAGGCCTTGTCCCGCCAATATGCCGCCTATCAAATTATCATTGATCAGGTGCGTGATTTAGAACAAGTCGAACGAGCGTTACAGGAAAATGAAACCGTCTTTGGCGATAGCGATACCGAACTACGCGAACTAGCCGCGGCTGAATCGGTCGAGCTGCGCGACCGCCAAACCCTGCTGCAGCACCAAATCAATGGGTTGCTCAACCCGGCTGATCCGCGCGATCGCCGCAACATTATCTTGGAAATCCGCGCCGGTACCGGTGGTGATGAGTCGGCGCTCTTTGCCGCGGAATTGTTTCGGATGTACAGCCGCTTCGCTGAACGGCGCGGCTGGGCCGTGCACATCGTCACCACTAATCGGATCGGCATCGGCGGGTACAAAGAAGTCATCGCCGAAGTAAACGGCACCGGTGTTTTTGGTTTCCTCAAATACGAAAGTGGCACGCACCGGGTGCAACGCGTGCCAGAAACTGAAAAGAGCGGCCGGATTCATACTTCAGCGGCCACCGTCGCGGTGCTGCCGGAAGTTGAGGAGGTGGAAATGGATATCAAGACCGAAGACCTACGGATCGATGTTTATCGCGCCGGCGGCAAAGGCGGCCAGAGTGTGAACACCACGGACTCGGCCGTGCGAATTACTCACCTCCGCTCCGGCTTGGTGGTGGCCTGCCAAGACGAGCGGAGCCAATTACAAAATAAGGTCAAGGCGATGAATATTTTACGGGCGCGCTTGTTTGAACTCGAAGAAGCCAAGCGGCAGGCACAGCGGTCAGAGCAACGCAACAGCCAGATCGGCACCGGTGACCGCAGTGAAAAAATCCGCACCTACAACTTTCCCCAAGATCGCTTGACCGACCACCGGATCAAGGAGACCTGGCACGGCTTGGCCCGAATCATGGACGGCGATCTAGACGAGGTTATTACCGCCCTACGAACTGCTGATCAATCCGCATGACCACGTCCCTGACCGTCGCCGCCAACCAGGACCGCATCACCCGCGCGCTGCGCGTGGTCGCCGGTCGTCAAGCCAGCCGTGAAGCTGATTATCTGCTCACGGCGGTTTTGAAACAGCCGCCATTTTGGTTGGATGGTCATCCCCGACAGCCGTTCACCACTAGCCAACGACGAACTCTTGACCGACTGCTCGCCCGGCGCCAAACTGGCGAGCCGCTGGCTTACCTCCTGGGCACGATGGATTTCTGTGGCTTGACGTTGCGGGTCAACCGCCAGACGCTCATCCCCCGCCCCGAAACCGAACTGCTCGTCGAGCTGGTAGTCAAAAACAAAGCTCTGCGGCGGGTAGCCGATATTGGCACCGGCTCGGGGGCAATCGCCATTGCTTTAGCCGTCGCTCGGCCTGATTTGACCGTCTGGGCGACCGACCAGTCAGCCGCCGCGCTGCGAGTAGCTCGAGCTAACGCTGGCCACTACCGCCTGGCCGCCCGGATTACTTTTAAAATCGGCGATCTCCTCGCCCCGCTTCAGCGCCAAAACTTTGATGCGGTGTTAGCCAACCCGCCCTACCTGACTTCCGCCGAGTATCGGGCTAACCCTCTCTTACGCTTTGAGCCGAAGACGGCACTGATTAGCGGCCGAGATGGCTTGACTCACTACCGTCGACTACTTCGGCAACTCGCCGCCAGACCCCAGCGGCCGCGCTGGTTGTATTTAGAAATTGGTGCCGGCCAGGGTCACGCCATTAAAGAATTATTTAAAAAATTACTCCCCGAATACACGGTGAGCATCAAGCGCGATCTTAGTCGGCGGTGTCGGTTTATTGTGGCGACGTTGACGAGTCCTCATTCGCCCTAACTGTCACTGCCAGATCGGCTGGCATGACCTCAACCCAAGTCGTTCCCCGGAGGAATTGCATCGGCTGGCCAGCGGCATCAAAAAATTTTGTCCGGGAGCCCGGGGCGTCTTTACGCCAACTGCCTTTAATTAGCTGGCCGGCTTGAACCAACCAGACCTCACCGTTCCCCCTAGTCGTGATCGCTTTCCGGCCAATGGCGTCCAGTGTTTTGGTGACGGCAAATTGGAAGATGATATTTTTAGCCGTGATGGTCTGACC
>CAYINJ010000041.1:0-6078 GCA_964364745.1 uncultured Gammaproteobacteria bacterium | reverse complement strand
AGATCCCTCGACTGCATCCCGCAAGGCGGGATTCCGCTCGGGACGACAAGCGGGGGTGGTATAGTGGTGAGGACGGTTCGTGGAGTGTTTACTGGGATTGCTTCGTCGCCCCTTGCCCCGCCGTTGGCGGGGCGGGCGTGGCTTCTCGCAATGACAAACGGAGATAAAACGGGGAAACCCTCGTCATTGCGAGGAGTCCCGTCTTCGGGACGACGCGGCAATCCCAGGACGAACACGCTAACCGTGGGGCATGCGCTGGGATTGCTTCAGGCCGCAGCGGCCTTCGCAATGACTTATGCAGCATACTGTTTTTTGTAATACGCCTGATACTCCCCACTCTTGACCCGTCGCCACCAGGACTCGTTGGTGATGTACCAGTCAACCGTCTGTTTGAGGTAGGTGGCGAAGTCATGCGCCGGCGCGTAGCCCAGCTCGGTTTTGGCCTTCGACCAGTCCACCGCGTAGCGCCGGTCATGGCCGGGGCGATCTTTGACGTACGTCAGGAGCGACTCATCTTTACCCATCAGCGCTAAGACCTGCCGGGCAATATCGAGGTTGGAAACGTCATCGGTCATACCACCGATGCAGTAGGTCTCCCCGATCTTCCCTTTTTTAAGTACCAATTCAATCGCGCGACAGTGGTCATCAACGTACAGCCAATCACGGACATACTGGCCATCGCCGTAAATCGGGATGGGCTTGTTTTCCAGCACATTGGTAATCATCAACGGCAAAAACTTTTCCGGAAACTGGTAAGGGCCAAAGTTGTTAGAGCAATTCGTGATGGTGTAGGCCAAGCCAAAGGTCTCACCATAGGCGCGAATCAAGTGGTCCGAGGCCGCTTTCGACGCGGCGTATGGGCTGCGGGGCGCGTACGGCGTGGTTTCACGAAACTTGTCCGGCGTGCCCAGCGGCAACGCGCCAAACACTTCGTCGGTGGAGATGTGATGGAATCTTTTAACTCCGGCTTTCAGGGCAGCATCGAGCAGCACTTGGGTGCCTAGTACATTGGTGGTTAAAAATATGCCGGGGCCGGTAATGGAGCGGTCAACGTGCGTTTCGGCGGCAAAATGCACCACGATGTCGCAGCCAGCCATGGCCGCTGCCACGGCGACCGAGTCGGTGATATTACCCTGAATAAACTGGTAATTTTCGCCTTGATCCACGCCAGTTAAGTTTTCTAAATTGCCGGCGTAGGTGAGCGAGTCAAAGTTAACCACGCGGTCGGCGGGATGCCGCGTGAGCCAGTAGCGGATAAAATTGCTGCCAATGAAGCCCGCCCCGCCGGTGACAAATAATTTCATATTACGGCGCTAAGGATTTTTTATAGTCCCGCATCACTTCCCGCAGCCGCGCCGCGTCCAGCGCCGGCATATTGATCCCTAGCCCCTTGGCTTTGGCGTTGGCTAATACGCAGTTGCTCCGCTGGGCGGTCGTGGGCAGCTGCTCTAATGGGATCAGTTCATAGCTATGGCTTGGATCAACAATTTCTTTGTAGGCCGCCAGGATGGTGGCATTATCGGTGTAGCCATCATTAGTCAGGTTCAAAATACCGGTCGGTTGCTGCTCGGCCAGCAACGCCAGGGCCGGGTACATATCTTCGATCAGCGTCACCGAGTTCGGCAGGGAAATTACTTTCTGATAGCGCGCAATTTTGGTAATCAGGTTGCGATCATGCGCTTGCCGCGAGATCGGCATGCGCAGTCGCACTTGCAACACTGGCAGTTCCGCCAAGGCCGCCTGCATCACGGCCCGCATCCGACTGTAGAAACTGCCAGTGAAATTCGCCGGATCATCTTCGGTAAACTCATGCTCGGGACCGCCATGATAAATGCAGCCCGAGGCAATTTGGATAACGTACGCGCCAGCGTCGATCCCGGCTTGAGCCACATTGATCGGCCCGCCGACGTTGACCGCCACCGTTTCGAGTTTGTGGGTCTCACACCAGTCGATGTGCGGGTAAGCCCGGACCCCGGCGAAGTTGATCACCACGTTTGGTTTGGCGGCGGTGAAAGCGGCCGTTAGCGCCGCTAAGTCAGTCACATCCGCTCGGTCAGTTAGGACCCGGTGGCCTTGCTGACGTAAATAGGCCGTGCAGCCGTTACCCATGAAGCCACTGGCTCCCAAAATGTAGAATGTCTTGGACATATGTGCTTAACGATATCGCTCCGCCACCAACAACGCAAGTCCGAAGCCGACGGTGGCCAAGATCAACAGGGGGAGATTGAGAAAATTAGTCGCTAAACCGGGCTTAATTAAATCAAACCCCAGCGCCAAAACAGTGACCACAGCGGTGACATGGAAGAGGTCAGCTAAGATGACCGGGTAGTACTTCATAGGTGAAAAATGCGGCGTAGTTTAGCCACGACGCGATCAATGGTCAGCGGCGGTCGACTTGCAGTCATTGTAATCTCCGTCACCTCAACCTCCCGGCCACTACCGCGCAGATCAGGCAGGGAAATCATAAATTGATATTTTTGCCACGCGAATCGCTTGTCGGTCACGGCCACCGTGGCCGTGGCCGTCTGCCAACCAGCCGCGTCCGGCGGACTAACCGTCTGCCAATCCAGCAGCTGGTATTGCCAATTATCTTTGTTGTAAAAGGCCGCTAGCCGGACTGGCTGCTCGGCTGGCGCGCGATAACGCATGGTCAGGGTGATCGTGTCCACCGGCCGCGGCAGGCGGACATCAAAATAAATTGGATCATCAATTAAGGTCTGATAAGCATCGCCCGCTTGGTATTGCACCGCGCTGATGCGACTACGTGGCGCCAAAGTCAAGATATATGGTGAGGACAAATTAAAGTCATACCGATCAGTTAACTGACCGCTAACCATCGCGTCGCTGAATACCAACCAGCCAGCGACCGCTAACGGCACCAACCAGATCAGCCCGCGGACCATCATTAACCAGCGCGGCACATTATTGGCAAATTAATTGATAAAGCCCATCGACGCTAGTCAGCGAGGCCTGAACCTGCCAATCACAGCCCAGCGGTTGGACAAAACCCTTCATGATTGCCAAATTGGCTGACGTTAACTGATTATGGCTGTAATAGTAAACCGGCACCTGGCGCGCTAGCGCGGCGGCCGGCGACCAGATGGTGCCGTTCCCCAAAAAAGTCATCGTCCGCAGCTGGGGCCAAAACACTTTGTCACTGCGATCACTGATGATGACCGGGGTTTGACCGTCAGTCGCCAATCGCTCGACGGCCACGCGATTGACCGTTTGATACTGGGCCACCGCTGCGGCCACGGGCACGACCCCCTCTTCCGACCAGACCACCAATTGATACGCTGGCCAAATAAACCACACGAGCAAACCCAAAGCCACCACCGCGCGGACGGGGGGCAGAGTGATCCGTCGCAGACCGCCGGCGATTAACCAACCCAAGTAGGGTGTGGCCAGCACCGCGATTGGCAGCCAGTACCGCAGATAGGCCGTCCCAATCGTGATCTGGCCGGAAATGTTGTCGCGCACCGACCAACTGCCATACTGGAGGAGCAACCAGCCACTGACGACGACGGTCATGACCGTATACCACCAAACCAAGCGGCTCCAATCCGGCCGACTGGGGCACTGTCTGACCGATCGCCATAACGCTAAGAGACCGGCGACGGTTACCGGTATCCACCACCAACCCATCAAACCAAACGAATAATCATAGCCATGGCGCAGTGCCCGCAGCGGATGAAAGCCAGCCGGTAAAATTAAGGCCCACCAACTGGCGGTCGCGGCTGGCCCCGCAATCATTTGTAAATCTTGATACCCCGTCGCCAACGGACTGCCGTATAACCACCATTGCACCATGACGGTCGGTAAGCCCACTACTCCGGCCCCGATAACGGCCAGGAGTAGGCCAGGCCGCCAGGCCCGGGACCAATTCCGCCAGACGAGTGTCAGAGCAATTACGACCAGCCACGGTAGCTCCGCTGGCCGGATGCTGACGGCCAAACCAGCCGCCACTCCAGCGGCCAAGTGCCACCACCGCTGCCGTGACGAGACCACCAGCGCGCGATCAAATAGCCAGACAGCCATAATCGCCAGCGCTACCACCGCCACATTGGCAAATAAACCGCGGGTGGCGTAATACCACCAGGCCGGCTGGACTGCCAGCAACGCGGCCGAAATAACGCCCGCCCCGCGGCCGACATATTTCAAAATTAATCGATACCAGCACCACAGCGCCATGACCGCCAGCAGGGGTGTGACCCAGGGGATCGCCCAGCTCCCCACTAACCATCCCCAGCCACCCAAAAAAATAATCCAGCCCACAAAACTGCCCGGGACAACGTCGCCGGCGGCCGTCACGTTGTCACTGCGCAGATGGATTTGCTGGCCGGCGACGGCATTGAGCGGCTCGGCTAGCCGCAGACCTCTGCTGTGGGCCAGCCGATTCGCCCAAAAATAATTAGCGGTCTCATCGGGAGAATTAAAGCGCGGCGGCAGTGGACTAAAACTAATCCCCGTCAACGTCAATACGCCATACAAAAAAACGAGCGTCAAGAGCGCCAATAGTCCGATCCGTTTGATCCAGATGATCGACATAGTACCGTATCGAAATTATAGCAAACATACGCGAAAGACACACCCGTGTGCTACAATACCGACCAGTATGCCGGGACTGTTATTTTGGGCGCTGGTGGCCGCCATTGTCGCCATCACCAACGATTTCACTAGCCACTCACTGCTGCTCGGCGGCCTAGCCGGTGGGGTGTATTTGGGCTGTTTAATTCGCTGGCACGGCCGGTGGCTGGCCCGCGAGCAAACTTTGGCCTGGCGGTGGATCATTGGCGCGCTAGCCGCGCTGGTCTGGTTCGCCGGTGTCGGTGCAGTGGTCTATATCGTGATTGGATTATCAGTACCGGTGGTTTATGGATTGCTAGTGGCCTGGCCGCTGCTAGCGGCCCTAGTCGCGGCCCAGCGCCCCACGACTGATTGGATCCAAAAAATTCTGACCTGGCTGCGCCGAGTCAGTTGGTGGCTGACATGGCGACAGCGGATGAATCACGCGATTAGCCAAACCATTGACTGGGCCACGGCCTCACCCCTGACCACTGGTGGCGTCTGTCTCTGGCTACTTAGTATTGGTTTCGCCTGGTTGACGCTGTTAACCCATCCGACCACCACTAGCATCAACAGCCTCTGGCAAGCCCTGCCCATTTATTTTCTAATTAGTTATGCTGCGAGCATCCTGCTCCTGGTCTGGCTTTGGAGCCGCGATTTACCGCCGTGGCTGTATCCCGTGATGAGTTATCTAACGGTTGGCGTCGTCGCGGCTACGGCGGTACTGGTCTATCGGACCGGCTACGGCTTTGACCCATTTATCCATCGCGCGACGGAAACTGTCATCTGGCAGCGAGGAGCGATCACTCCGAAGACACCTTACTACCTTGGCCAATACAGCACCGTGGTGATGCTGGCCCGACTGTTTGGCGCGTCCATCGATATCGTTGACCGAATATTAGTGCCGCTGACCGCGACGCTCCTCCTCCCGCTGACGGCCATGGCCACGGTCCGGTCCCTAGTCCAACAACAAACTTTTAAGTGGGGCCGGCATTTACTGGCTCTCCCGGCCACCTGGTGGTTGGCGATTATCCCATTGCTCTTAGTTTTCCTGGATCAGACCATTGTCACAACCCCGCAATCGCTCGCCAATATCTGGGCCATGGTCGTTATTGGGCTGGCTTATGTTGGCTATCACCACCGGTCCGCCGCCCGCTGGTGGCTGTTACCACTAGCCAGTAGCGCCGCGATTTCCTTAATTCACCCCCTGACCGGTCTACCATTAACGCTCTTCGTGGCTTGGCTAGCGGTCATGGTTAGTCAGTGGCCGCTGGCTTGGCGCCGCGTTGGCGTGGTCGCCATTGCGCTGCTGGGCGTCATTTCGCTTTTAGCCAGCTTTGCCTTAGCGGTCTGGCTGGCGCCACAAGTGGGGACCAACTTCACCGCTGCCTTCTTAAATATTTCCTGGCCTCGCTTTGACTGGCCACTAACCCTGCCGAAACAAACCTTTCATCTGTGGGCGGATTTGGCCCAAGCGGCCCGCTGGTGGCCACTGGTGGCCAGTACTGGTCT
>CAYINJ010000040.1:0-6090 GCA_964364745.1 uncultured Gammaproteobacteria bacterium | reverse complement strand
ACTTTGGTTAATCCCTTCCAGTTTATATTCGATCGGATCTTCCAGCGTAATAATTTTAACTTCTGGCTTATTTAACTGGTGGAGCATGGCGTACAGGGTGGTGGTTTTACCACTGCCGGTCGGACCGGTGGTGATAATCATGCCGTTGGGTTTGATCATTTCCCGCTTGAGGTCGCTGTCGGCCTTGCCGCGCAGACCTAAGTCGTCGAACTCAATCGCGGTTGATGATGACATCAATAGTCGCAGGACGATACTTTCACCGTAGTTGGTCGGGATGGTCGAGACGCGGACGTCAATTTTGTCATTGGGTCGATCAATCGTGAAGCCGCCGTCTTGGGGTTTATCGGCCACGTTTAGCTTCAGGCGGGCCAACAGTTTAATGCGTGATGATAGTTTGTGCCAAGCGTCTTTGGGCAAATCCACAATCTCGTGCAAAATCCCGTCCACGCGGAAGCGCACCATGATGCCCGCTTCTTCCGCTTCAATGTGAATATCCGACGCTCGAGCGTCCAGCGCTGCCGCCACTAACAGCACGACCAACTCCGTCGTCGAAATTGTCCGGATTTTTTTGGCTAGATCTTCGAAGTTGGTGAATTGATCTTTGAACTTAGCCAAGTCGGCCGACGCGATTGTAACCTCCAATTGCACCTTCCGAACCTTGGGGACTGTTTTGTAAAAAAATACGGCCTGGTCAAAACTGTGGTCGGAGATGACATAGGTCGTCACGTGATAGCCAGCGGCGGCTAACCGTTCCAGCTCTTGCCTCGCGGCCGGCGCGGCTGGAGCAACTGCCCCTACTTTTAAATTATCGCCATTGCGATCAAAACAAATCATCTTCGCCGCCCGAGCCGTTTCTTCTGGAATAGTTCCAATCGCTTCCGGCGAAATGGCGACAGTCGTTAAATCAATATAGGACTGCCCCAAGCCGGCCGCCCGAGTGGCGATGACCCTCTCTTTGGCAGCCAAATCCAGTTCAGTTTTTTTGTCCGCCAGCTGCTCGGCCACTTCCGCCGAGCTAATCTGCAGCTGGGGATGGTCATCGGTTGGTGGGCTGACTGGTGACGAGATTTGATCGGGCATAAACAGTTAATAATCCTCCCGTATTATAACTTATGTTTGACTAAAAAACCACCCCGCGGCAGTGGCTAGGCGGCCAAATTAGATTATTTTAAACCCGCTTAATTGATGCCCAGTTTGGCTTGGGCCAAACGGTGTAGTTTGCTTTCCACTGACCCGGCCTCCATCCGATTGAACAGTTCGACCCAGGTGGCCAGATGGAAGGTGGTCAGCCAAGCGGTCACCAGCACGGCGACGATGACAAATACCGCGATGATGCCAAAAAACATGATCAGATAAATCAACGGCGAACTCAACAGTACGGCGATAAAGACCATCAGGTAAAATGGGCCCAGCAGTAAGATGGCAATCAAGATTAGCGCCATGGCGGCGAGCACTGACACGCCCAGTAACACGGCCGCCGTTTCCAAGGCGACTAACCAGTGACGGCTAAACAGCTGGCCGGCCGCTCGAATGGCTGCCGTCATTGAATAGTTTTTGACGGTAATATAAATGACGCTAAACACCACCAGGAATGATACGACCAAGATTAAGATCACGCTGACCAAGAAGAGGGCCAAGTAGCCAACAAACCCAACCATCGTGACTGAGTCCGATAGCGCGTTGGCAATCCCGCCGTAGCTTAAGATTAAGAGAATGGCGAGAATCGCCAGCCGACCAAAGACGTTGACCCAAAATACGGGCCAGAAGAAATGGCGGGATTGATACAAGGCGGTAAAGACATTGCGGCTGGTCGCCTGCTCGATGGCCGCCACTTGCCGGATGACTGTCACCTGACTGCAGGTAAACACCCAGTAGAAGAATAAGATGATGGCTAGCAACGCGGCCAAGATCACCAAAAAGATCACGGCTTGGACCGGCGCGCCGGTAATGGCTTGGCCGAAGGTCGACCAGGTCATGCCCGCGTCGGCGATGTCACGCCATAAGTTCACAATATAAAAATCTCGGCCAATCGCCAGCCGGAGCCCTTGGATCAGGGCGCCATAGACGTTGCCAATTCCCCAAAACGTCGCTAGAAAGCCAAAGAGCCAGAGTGATTTCGTGTGCCACGATAACCCCCACGCTCGCTTTAAGACATCGCGATACAAGGTCATAGGTTGATGGGCCCCGCCCCCGCCGCGGCTGGCGAGGTAAAATGGGGCGTTTTTATTTTAAGGGGTAACAAGGGTAGTATACCCTATTTTGCTCCGTCATCAAAGAGGGCGGCAAAGGCCTCGCGTTCAATTGTTTCCTGCTCGATAAGAACTCGGGCGATATTGTCGAGCCGAGCGCGTTCTTTTTTGAGTAGTTGTTGAACCCGGTGGCTGTTGTCAGTAATGATTTTGGCGATTTCGCCGTCAATTTGTTCGGCAATTTTTTCGCTATAATCACGCTGTTGATGGATTTCCCGGGCTAAGAAAATCAACTCTTCGCGGCTGCCATAGGTGCGGGGAGCTAGGGTTTGACTCATCCCCCAGCGCATGACCATCTTTTGAGCCAGTTCAGTGGCCCGCTCTAAGTCGTTGCTGGCGCCAGTGGTCAGCTCATCAAACACTGTCAACTCGGCTTCTCGGCCGGCCAACAGCACGGCGATCTCATCCAAGTATTCGGACCGGCTCTGCATCTTTTTATCTTCATCAGGCAGTTTCAACGTGTACCCGGCGGCACGGCCACGAGCGATGATTGAAACTTTGTGGACCGGATCGGCGTGCGGCAACAGATGAGAGACCAGCGCATGACCGGCCTCGTGATAGGCGGTAATCTCCTTTTCTCGCGGCGACAAGATGTGGCTTTTGCGTTCCGGACCGAGCATAACTTTTTCAATACTTTCTAACACCTCGGCTTGGCTAATTTTCTTCTTGTTGCGCCGCGCGGCCAAAATTGCCGCTTCGTTCAAGACGTTGGCCAGATCAGCGCCAGAAAATCCCGGCGTTCGCTGGGCGACAACGCGCAGATCAACTCCGCTTTCCATGACTTTATTGCGGGCGTGAATGCCCAAAATTTCTTGACGATCGCGAATGTCGGGCAGATCCAGTACCACTTGCCGGTCAAACCGCCCCGGCCGGCGCAGGGCCGGGTCAAGAACATCTGGCCGGTTGGTGCCCGCCATGACGATGACGTTGGTCGAAGTATCAAAGCCGTCCATCTCCACCAAAATCTGGTTCAAGGTTTGTTCACGTTCGTCGTGTGATCCGCCCAAACCAGCGCCGCGCTGCCGACCAACGGCGTCAATTTCATCAATAAAGATAATGCACGGCGCCGCCTTCTTGGCGCGGGCAAAGAGATCACGGACCCGCGAGGCGCCGACCCCGACAAACATCTCCACGAATTCTGAACCCGAGATGGAGAAAAACGGTACGCCCGCTTCGCCAGCCACGGCCTTAGCTAACAGGGTCTTGCCGGTACCCGGCGCACCCATCAGCAACACACCTTTCGGAATCTTGGCGCCCAGCGCCAAAAATTTCTTGGGATTCACCAAAAAATCAACGACCTCTTTAAGCTCTTCTTTGGCTTCCCGCACGCCGGCGACATCATTGAACGTCGTTTTCGTCTTGGGGTCGGTCGCGACTTCCCGCGGCCGACTCTGACCAAATGACATCGCCTGATTGTTAGCGCCTTGCACCCGGCGCATCATAAACCAAATTAGCCCTAAGAAAAAGATAAACGGCAACGCAAACGGCAAAATCGTGTTCAGCCAAAACGCCAGGCCGGTGTCTTCTTGATACTCAATAGTGATGGCTTGAAGTTTAGCTGGATCGACGCCGAGGTTGCGCATCAACTCGGAAAACGCCTCGCCGGATTCTTTCTTGGCCACTTGCTGGGTATCGTCAGTTTTGGTCACTTCAATTTTACTGCCTTTGACGATAATTTGCTTAATCTCGCCCGCGTTTAATTGGCTGACCACCTGCTGAACGCCGACGGTCTCGGGCACGGTCGCGGTCGGTAAATTAAATAAACTCAAAACAGCCGCGCTCAAGATAACGACCGCTGCAAACCACCACAAACTCCGAATGGCTTTTTGATTCATACAAATAAACAACGTCTGTAGTATAGCGTAATTATTTCCGACTAGCTACTGGCCGCCGCACCCGGATCAGGCCGGAACAAGGCACAATCTTGATCCCCTTCTTTTCCAATACGTCCAAGAAAAGATTGATCCCCAGCGAGTCGGAGGAGATATGGCCGGCAATGACCACGTTGATGTGGGCCTTTTCGGCTTCTTTCTTGTGCTCTTCGGACTGGTGCATCGAAATCACGGTGCCGACGCCGGCGCGGGCGAGATACTCATAGACCTTCGGTGAGGCCTCGGTGCCGCCGGTGATTTCGGTCACGGCGACGCGGCCACAGCGGTTGGTCGGGCTGCCGGTAAACAAGCGCGGGCCGGTCCCTTGTTTGATCGCGGCCGCATATTCCGGAATGGTTTTTAACCAGTCCAAAATGTCACTGACGTACTCGGGCTTGAGTTTGGCGACGCCGCGCTTCAAAAACGAAGCTACTAAATTGTCGGTCGGCGTGTGAATGTTTAGGTAGCTAATCTTCAACAGCCGCGCCAAATCAATCGGGCGATAGTGATTAATTGGATTAACGCCGCGCGCGACTTCCGCGATCCGTTCACGCTGCATCCCCTCCGCCGTGGTGATCGGAATACCGTAACTGGCATAGACATCCGCCTGCAGGTGCATGACGTCCGCCAAGTCGGCCAGCGCCTTGCCACGGGGGTGGTGAGCAATAATCAAATCAATATCCCCGAGCCGGTCGGCCAGCAGGACTTCATCCCCTTCCATGTCGATACCGACTAGTGCTTTCTTAATCGGCTTCTTGGGGTCAGCGATGAAATGCACCCGACTGTCGAGATAGGGGTTGGTCAAGGCCTCAACATCAAATTCTTTTTTCTGGTCGGCGGACAGTTTGGTGTATTGGTCGTTTTTGCGCTTGAGCATTTTCTGCACGGCCGCTTGGCCGCGCAAGTCAGCGTCAATGCCTAGTTTGGTCGCCAAATCAAAAATTTGTTGAACATTCATAGATATATAGTGAAATTATCGAACCAGCGCTAGCCAGATATCATTACCATCAATCGTGGCTTTTGTCCAGCCATCGCCGGCCGCCGGCGCGGCGACCACTGCGCTAGCGCGAACGTCTTTGGCTAAGTCGGCCTGATACGTGGTCATGGCCGATTGCAGGTCGGCGGCGGCCGTGTGATAGTGCAGCGTGACTGTATCTTGGATGGTCAGGCCGTCGGCCTTCCGCAAAGCATTAACTTGGCGCACCAGCTCGCGGATCAACCCTTGTGTTTTCAGTTCCGGCGTCAAGACGGTGTCGAGTCCGTCGGTGCCAAATTGCAACTCCATGACGTTGAGTTCGTCGGTAATTATGGTCGCGTATTCAGCCGGTAATTCTTTCACCACCGAAGTCGTATATGACGCCAATGGTTGCCGGATTTTGATGCCGGCGGCGGCGCGAGCGGCGAGGCCCTGCTCGACGATTTGTCGGGCCACGGCCATGACTTGCAACACTTCTTCGTCGATTGCGGCCGTCGTCGGCCAAGTGGTTAGATGGACTGATTTAGCTTCACCTTTGACCTGGCGATAAACATGTTCGGCCAGAAACGGCGTGAAGGGCGCCATGACCTGCGCCATGGTCAGCAACACCTGACGCAAGGTCGCCAGTGCCGCCGCTTTGTCGGCCGCGTCATCCCCTTTGAATCGATCGCGACTGCGGCGGACATACCAAGTGGACAGATCATCAACGAAGGCCATAATTGGTCGGCTGGCCGCCGCCACGTCATAGCTGTTCATTGCTGCCGTGGTAGTGGTCACGAGTTGGTTTAATCGCGCCACGATCCAGCGATCCAAGACGTGAGTCGGCACGACTGGCGTGACGTCATCGGTAGCGTAGAGCCGGTAGAAACTGACGATGTTGTTCACCATCATGATCAGTTTTTTGTACACTTCTTCCACGCCTTTTTCCGAAAAATTCAGTGTGTCGGCCTTCATCACGGGACTGGTAATCAAGCAATAACGCAACGCGTCGGCA
>CAYINJ010000039.1:0-6431 GCA_964364745.1 uncultured Gammaproteobacteria bacterium | reverse complement strand
TCGGTGTGCGCCGCCTTCATACCTTGCGGCGGAATGCGACGGCCGGTTTTGTCAACCAGAACAGGCTTGTTTTCAATCAGTTCCACACGAAACTTTCCCGCGGCGATTCCTTTCGCCGCCTCGGGTCCGCCAACATTTTGGACGAGAGCGGCCCAATCTCCACCAGTCATATCCTTGATCATTTCAAAGTGCGACATCGTTCCTCCTTTCGGGCTCTAATTCGACCCGAAAAACTTACCTCTGTCCCCCGAGGTGCAGGATCCCCTCGCACTGAGAGAATAATAAATCATAGCATAAAGCGCCTTTCTTGTAAAGTATTTTGGCGAATTTTAAGTAATTTTAGAGATTTTTTATTGACCACTACACAAAAACTCATCGCCTCATAGAGCGATAAGTTTTAGGTCTTTAAATTATCTTACTTACACCAGTGCCACGGAGACCACCTTATCATCGGCCTCTTTGAAGCGCATGACGCGGACACCTTGGGTGTCCCGGCCCAGCACCGGCACGCTCTTCAGTGGTAGCCGGATCACTTGGCCTTTGGCCGAGATGACGACCACGTCGCCCTTGAACGTCTCGGGGAGGTTTTTCATATCCAGCGCCATGGCTGAAACAATTGCGCCGGTTTTCGGCGTAATCTTGGCCGTCTTGATCCCACTGCCGCCGCGACCTTGAACTTTGTAACTCGACAGCTTACTCCGTTTACCAAACCCATGGTCCATGATAATCATCAGCTCGGCCCCGATGGCACCGGCCGGTACAATATCCATACCGACAATCGTGTCGGCGCCTTTGAGCCGCATGCCGCGCACCCCGGCCGCGCTGCGACCCATCGCCCGCACGTCGGTTTCTTTGAAGCGAATCGATTGGCCTTTATTCGTCACCAAGACGATCTCATCTTTGCCCGACGATGGTTTGACCCACTGGAGCTCATCGTCGCCTTTAAGCCGGACAGCGATCAAGCCGTTGCGGCGGACGTTGGCAAAAGCGACCAGGTCGACTTTTTTAATCACGCCATGCGTCGTGACCATGACTAAGTATTTCACCTTGGCTAGTTCCCGCAGTGACAGGACGGTGGTGACTTTTTCAGTACTGGTTAGTTGTAAGAAGTTAACGATCGACTGCCCCTTAGCGGTGCGACTGGCGGCCGGCACATCGTAGGCCTTTAGCTGAAACACCTTGCCACTGTTGGTGAAGAATAGCAGGTCGGCGTGAGTGGAGGTGACGAAGAATTGGTCGACGCTGTCTTCTTCCTTCGTGGTCAGTCCGATCACCCCCTTACCGCCGCGGCCCTGGACTTTAAACGTCTCGGGGCTCAAGCGCTTGAGATACCCGTCGCGAGTGATGATAATCATGGTCGATTCATCCGGCACCAGGTCTTCCATGGTGAACTTGTCCGGCGCCGACGCGACAATCTGCGTCCGGCGGTCGTCGCCATAAGCATCCCGAATCTGTTGTAACTCCTCCTTAATCACGCTCAAAATCTTTTTTGGCGAGGCCAACAGCGCGCTCAATTCGGCGATCAATTGCCGCTTTTCTTTCAGCTCGGTGTCAATCTTTAGTCGTTCGAGGTTAGCCAGGTTTTGCAAGCGCATTTCCAAAATGGCGACGGCTTGGAGTTCGGACAGTTTAAACTGTTTCATTAAATTGGTCTTGGCCACGTCTTTGTCCTTGGAGGCCTTGATCACCTTAATGACGGCGTCAATCTTGTTTAAGGCGATCATCAACCCTTCAAGGATGTGGGCTCGCGCTTTGGCTTTGTTTAGCTCATACTCGGCGCGGCGCGTGACGACGACCGTGCGGTGCTTAAGGTATTCTTCCAGGACCATTTTGAGGTTCAGCACTCGTGGTTGGATCCCATCCACCAGCGCCAGCATGTTGACGTGGAAAGTGTCTTGGAGGGCAGTTAATTTAAAAAGTTGATTCAACACCTTCTTGGGATAGGCGTCTTTTTTCAATTCAATCCCGACGCGAACCCCTTCATTCGATGACTCCTCCCGGAGGGCTTTAATCGTATGGATTTTCATGGCGCCGACCAACTCGGCGATCCGCTCCACCAGCGTAGCTTTGTTAACTTGGAAGGGGACTTCGGTGACGATGATTTTGAACACGCCTTTCTCTTCGATGATCTCGGTCTTGGCCCGCATGATAATACTGCCTTTACCGGTGCCATAAGCGGCGCGAATTTGTTCGGTGTCAAAAATAATCCCGCCAGTCGGGAAGTCCGGTCCTTTGATGTGCTCCATCAACTCATCGACGGTGATCTTGGGGTCGTCAATTAAAGCCACGATCCCGCTGCAGAGTTCGGTCAGGTTGTGCGGCGGGATGTTGGTCGCCATGCCGACGGCGATGCCCATGGTGCCGTTGAGCAGGAGGTTCGGCAGCTTGGCCGGCAGGACTTGGGGCTCACGCTGACTGCCGTCGTAGTTGGGAATCAACTGGACAGTGTCTTTTTCAATATCGCCCAACAACTCCTCCGCCACGGCGGTCAGTTTGGCTTCGGTATAGCGCTGGGCGGCGGCACTGTCGCCGTCCATCGAGCCGAAGTTGCCCTGGCCCCAGACCAGCGGATAACGCAGCGAAAACTCCTGGGCCATGCGCACCATCGAGTCATAGACAGCCGTGTCGCCGTGCGGGTGGTATTTACCTAGCACTTCTCCGACCACGGCGGCTGATTTGCGGAACTTGGCCGTGTGGCGCAAGCCCATCGTCCACATAGCGTACAAAATCCGGCGATGGACCGGCTTCATGCCGTCCCGCACATCGGGCAGGGCCCGGGAGACGATGACTGACATGGCATAGTCCAAATACGATCGCTGCATCTCGTCTTCGATCGATTGATTTTGAAATTTCCCAGCGACATCAACCACCGCTCCGGCCGTGGAGTCGTCGTCAATCATGGGCTTGGTTGGTTTGATTGGGAGCTTTTTCTTCATATCCTAAAATTACTGCGGGGCAGACGCGGCTGGCTGGATCAAAACAAAGGTAAAAGCCATCGTCTCAAAGACCTCCCCCCGACCAGTCAACACCATCGCGGACTGGCCATCAGGCCACGGGGCCGTGATCTGCTCGGGCTGCGTCAAGTCAGTTGGCGTGAAGCGCGTCGCGGCTAGCGTGTCGAGGAAAAATGGCGCGACTGCCGTGTCCGCGGCGGGGGCCGGCGGGGTGGTGACGGGCGCATTTAACTGCAAAGTTACCACTTCATCGACATTAGTAAAAGTAATGGTCTGGCCATCGTCAGCCACGGTCCGCTGCCATTCCGGCGGATACTGCATCGACACCCCACGGTCAAAATTGCTGTAGGTCGTCCAGCCGATCGTGCGGTCGGCGATTAGCTCGCGGCGCTGCTGCGCCGTGGCGGCCGGTGACAAGGTGACGGCCGGTAGTTCGTCCGGTTCGGCGGCCTGCTCTTGGCGAATCACTATCATAGAGGCCTTGATCCGGCTGATCGACTGACTCATGTCGGCCTTGAGTTGCTCCCACTCCTGACCGGGAATTGGACTGGCGGCTGAACCCGAGGAACGAAGCTGATAAGGCAATGACCACGCCCAACCAGCGACAATGACCACCATAATCACTACTAGCGGGAGCAACGCTTTCCGCAGATCAGCCGCTGGTCGAGTCGGGGCGGGTGGGGTGACGACCGATGCGGGCGCGGGCTTTTTGGCTCGCGGTTTGCGGGTCGCAGGTCGAGTCGGCGGCTGGCCAAGGAGCTGATCGGCGCGATCAACGGCGGGCGCGGGACGAGACGGTGACATATTATAAATAATCGCTTTACGCTGATTGGTTTAACACCACGACGTGCAGATCTTCGGCTTGGAGTTCTTTCTTGGTCACTTTCAGCTTGTCAACACTGGCGGCTTTGGGCACGCCCATTTCTTTCAAGAAGGGGGTGACCGCGTCGAGATCAATTTTCAGCCCCGGAATGGCGTAGTGCATCGGGATCACCAGCCGCGGCTCAATCTGCGACACCACTTCGCTGGCTTGCTTGGCGTTTAACGTGTAAGTGCCACCGACCGGGATCAACAAAATATCCGCCCCCTCCAGCAAGTCGAGTTGTTGATCGGTCAGGGCGTGGCCCAAGTCGCCCAGGTGGACGACGGTCAGGTCTTCGGCGTCAATCCGAAAACAAGTGTTCGGCCCCCGCTCCGCGCCGTTTTTATCGTCATGCCAAGTTGGCACGCCATAGACCACCACTTGTTTAACCTCATACTCGCCGCTGCCACGAATCACAAATGGCTCCCCCTTGAGCGCGTCAAGGTTATTATGATCGAAGTGGTCGTGGCTGATCAGAGCGATGTCGGCCTTGATCTTCGGCATCGTCAGCCCAATGTCATCACCAAACGGATCAATCACCACGGTGACTGATTCGCCGTTGCCTTTGGTTTCAATTTTGAAGCAGGATTGTCCGAGCCAAGTCAGCTGCATAGAAAGCAAAAATGGACTTTAAAAGTGCTTCCATTCTAGCATGAAATCCGGTTGATTGGAAGGGGTCAGCCGGGGGCGAAACTTGACTATTTTGCCCGGTTGGTCTATACTTCAGCCGTTCTCTGGAATCTCAATTACCCAAACCTTGGCTCGGTGCTAAGGACTTGCCCACTCCTCTAAACAACTGTGGCGCAGGTTAATGCCTATGCTTCACCGAGTGGTGAATTTTTTTATGCCTAAACTGAAAGTTAATTTAAACCAAGAGCGGCCCAATTCCGAGCTAGCTAAGCTCCTGACTGATCAGCCGGGCGCGTTAGCCGTGCCGGAAGTCGGCCAAGTCATCACCGGCACCGTGATTGAAGCCGGCAACCGCCAGATGCTATTAGACCTGGCTGGCTTTGGCGTCGGCGTAGTCCGCGGTCCCGGGATGTATATTGAAGCCGAAGAGTACGCTCACTTGAAAGTCGGCGACACCGTCGAGGCAACCGTGCTCGATGTCGAAAACGAAAACGGTGAAGTCGAGCTGTCCTTCCGCACCGCCGGTCACGCGCGGGTCTGGGGCAATCTGACCGACCTGATCCAGGCCGGCACCATCGTGACGGCCGAAATCCTGGAAGCCAACCGTGGCGGTTTGATGGTCCGGGTCAACAAAGTCGCCGGTTTCTTGCCGGTGTCGCAGTTGTCCCCCGAACATTACCCGCGCATTCCCGGCGGTGATAAGGCCAAGATTTTAGAAAAACTGAAAACCTATATCGGCAAAACCATGCCGGTCAAGGTCATCACTGTCGACCCGGAAGATGAGAAATTAATTGTCTCCGAAAAGGCGGCTTGGGAAGAAGCCCAATCCAGCACCTTGGCCAAATACCAGATTGGTGACGTGATCGAAGGCAAAGTCACGGCCGTGACCGACTTTGGCGCTTTCGTCGAGTTCGGCGAAAAGCTGGAAGGTCTGGTCCACATCTCTGAATTGGCCTGGCAGCGGGTCGAGCATCCGAAAGATGTCGTCGTCGTCGGCCAAGAGGTCAAAGCCAAGATCATCAACCTCCAGGGCTCCAAGATATTCTTGTCCATGAAATCGCTGGTGGACGACCCCTGGCAACATGTCAGCGAGCGCTACACCGTCGGCCAGTTAGTCAAAGGCAAGGTGTTGAAGATCAACCCGTTTGGGCTGTTCGTCGAATTGGATGTCGACATTCATGGACTAGCGCACGTCTCCGAGCTGTCGGCGACACCGCTGGAAGACATCTCGACCGTGGCCAAACCCAATGATATCAAAGAGTTCCGGATCGTCTCAATTGAGCCGGAACAGCATCGACTGGGCTTAAGCTTAAAAGCGGTCAAGGACTGGAAAGAGCCCGGCGCGACGGTCGAAGAGCCCAAGGCCAAGAAGAAGAAAAAGGCCGAGGTACCAGTGATCGAAGAAGTCAAAGAAACCGTCGAGGCTTAAGGGAAATAAGAGGAAATTAAGAACCGCCACACCAATTCCATTGGTGTGGCGGTTGTGTGCTTGGTTGTCGTGGGCCCTTCGGTCACTTCTTTTTGGGGTTGGTCCAACGTGGGGTCTTGAAAAGCGCGACGGTTTCCCAGAACTTGGCGATGAAGTTGCGCTGCGGGGTACCGTCAGCCACCTTCCGAACGATGAGTACTGTGACGACGATGTGTTTCATCATGGAATCGCTCCACGCCGATGCCGTGCGAACGGTGAGGCCACCGCTCTCACCACTGAGCTTGACCAGTTTGACGATCGGTTCATCCCTGGAATCAAACTCTTGTTGGTATGGTGGGCGGTGGATGTTGTCTGGACTCTGCAACAGGCCAATGAGTTCCGCCAATTCGCTTGGCGAAAGAACCATTTCCATCGCGATAAAATAACTGTCGCTCATCACTACTATCCTTTCTGCTGGACTGCGCCAGCGTGGTTTTGACTGGCTGGTGAAGGGGGTCACGACACCGCCGTGACGTTAGGTTGTCTTGGTCTTACCATGGGAGAAGGGCTATGTCAA
>CAYINJ010000038.1:0-6575 GCA_964364745.1 uncultured Gammaproteobacteria bacterium | reverse complement strand
TAGGCGGCCACGCCGCCGGCATCGATGGCGATGACCTTGTCCATGGCCGCGACCGCATCGCGATCATATTTCCCTTTATATTCACCAAAGAGTTGATCGGCCAGTTTCGAACTCAACCGCTCGTCTTCGGTAATAATCGGTAGCGGGAAATGGCGCTGGAGCAGATCGACAAAGTCCTCGGCCTCGGCGGATTTGGCCGTCATGTTGCCAGCGAGGCCCAGTGGCATGCCGACAATAATGCGATAAATCTTCTCGTTTTCAATAATCCGCCGCAGTGTCCCCACCACGCTGTCATCATATGGGATCACATCAAACGGCAAGGCGATGGACTGTTCTTCATCGCCAATCGCTAAGCCAATCCGCTTAGTCCCGTAATCAATGCCCAAAACTTTTGACATATACTAGGCCGTGAGAATTTGCACGCCGTCAGCCGTGACTGCCACGGTGTGCTCAAAATGCGCTGCCAACGAGCCGTCCGCGCTAACGACCGTCCAACCATCGTCGAGCGTATCGACGCGATCGGTGCCCGCCGTGACCATCGGTTCGATGGCAATCACCAGCCCGGGCCGCAAAATAACTGCTGGTTCGTTGATCGCCACGAAGTTTGGTACCCGCGGGTCTTCATGAATATCAAAGCCCACCCCATGACCAACCAGATCTTTGACGACGGCCAAGCCGTTGCCTTCAACATAGCCCTGAATCGCTTGGGCGATTTGCATAATGGTGTTACCTGGTTTGACTTGAGCGATCCCCCGCCGCAATGATTCGTTCGTCACAGCTAACAATTTCTGCGCCGCCGGTGAGCCAGCACCAATAATCACCGTGGTGGCCGTATCAGTAAATCTGTTTCGATAACGCATGCCAATATCAATACTTAACACGTCGCCAGCTTGCAGCAGTCGCGCCGGCGACGGAATGCCGTGAACCACCTCTTCATTAATGGAAGCGCACAACGTCGTTGGATAGGGCTCGTCACTGGGCGTTGGCCGATAGCCCTTAAACGCCGGCACGCCGCCAGCTTGAGCGATTAGCTCGGTGGCGACCCGATCCAGTTCGGCGGTACTGACCCCCACCGCCGCCAGTGACGCCACCCGGCGGAGAATATCCGCCAAGATCGCGCCACCTTCGGCTAAGATGGCAATATCGGCGGGTGTTTTTAGTCGAATCATAATGAAAAAATTTGCGTGATGGCCGCTGCTACCTTTTCAATCGAGTGGTCGGCACTGACGCGATAAAGGATCCCCTTGGCTTCGTAATATGCCTCTAACGGACCAATCTGTTGACGATAAATGGCCAGCCGCTGCCGGACTGATTGCTCCGACTCATCATCATGCCGGACGGCCAATCGGCCACCACAGTGGTCGCACTGCCCCGCGATCTGGGGCGGGTTCAACGTCAGATGATAGATCGCTCCACATTCGACACAGCGTTCGCGACCCGCGATCCGCTGCAGCGCGGTCTGCTCGTCTAACACCAGCCGAATGGCGTGAGTTAAACCGTAAGGGGTCTGTTCCAACACTTGCGCTTGAGCGACGGTCCGGGGGTAGCCGTCAAACACTACTCCGGCCTGACAATCCGGCTCGGATAAACGCTTAGTCACCAGCGCGTTCATGATCTCATCGGGGACTAATTTCCCTTGGTTAATATATGAGGCGATTTGCTCGCCGACTAGAGTTTGGCTGGCGGCGGCGTGGCGGCACATTTCCCCGGTGGCCACGGCCGGAACATGGAGATGGGCGGCCAGTCGTTCGACTTGCGTGCCCTTGCCCGCTCCTTGGGGGCCGAGGAGCGCGACGTGCCACGGTAATGTTTGGTTAGACATGTTTCCTGGAAGATAAAAAGTCGCCTGATCGTGGCGAATCCGCTTCTATGTTATATCAAAAAAACAACCAAGTTGGCAACCGGCTGTTAACCACTCCGAAAAGTTGCCTATTCGGCAGTGTTATTCTTCACCTTTGATCACATGTTCGACGGCCGCCCACTGTGATTTACCCCCTTTGGGGATCAAGACAATCACCTCGTCACCAGCGATGCCCTTGTAGTAGGTGACCGCCGCGGTAATCAAGCGCCAACGTTTGCGGCCATCAACGGCAAACCACTGCCGCGTGTCAGTTTCTTGTTCCAGCGTCGAACGAACTCGATCGCGTTCGATCGGCCCGATTTGTTTATAGAGCATGGTGCCATCGGCTTCGATGGTTAGCTTCAACAAATCACCTTCAACCAGTTTTGATTTCGAAGCGTAGTTTGGTGGCACTTGGTATTCATGGCCATCGGAGCCCACCATGTTCTGGCCATTGAATACCCCTTCGATGACTTGGCCTTGGTCAGCGCCGCGGTTCGCGGCCGGGCGGTGACGAAGCGGATCATGCTCAAAAACCCCCAAGGCCTGATCAATGGCATCACGCAGTTGTTCGAGGGTGTGACGAAGTTGAGTGAGTTGTAATGGCGTCAGGTTCGGACCAGTTGACGGGGTAGACGCCACCGGATCGTCGGACATATTTATTTCTCTTTTGTTCTTTTCTGTTTGGGTTTCGACTGCCAGATTCTATTATACCGATTTTTCCGGGCTTTGACTATGGGGAACGATGGGTGGTGGCGGGAAGCCAGCCGCTTGACTCCGCTGATAAATTTCTCGCTCGACACCGGCGCGATCCCGGCCATATTTTAATCTGGACAATTCTTTGAGTTTGACTGCCAGCTCGCGATTGCCCGGTTGGAGGTAATCGGTCTTCATGTTAAAGGCCTTGGTCGCTTCATTATCCACCAATAATTTCACGTAGGCGGTGGCTTTCTCGATGTTGATCACGTCGTACTCGTTAAAGATGGGCGCAAACTCTTTGGCCAGCACCTCGGCATCTTCCACCCCAATTTTGAAGGAAATAATCGTCCCGACGTTGCCAAAGACCGCGTCGCGAATGGTCGTGTCAGTATTGTGGACAAGTTGACCAATGTACTGGTGCGCGATGATTAAGTTCAACATATACTTCCGCGCTTCCGACAAAATCACGGCAATACTGTCGGTCGTAAAGTTTTGGAACTCATCGATGTAGAGGTAAAAATCTTTACGCTGTTCTGGCGGCACGTCCGTGCGACTCAAAGCGGCCATCAAGATCTTGCCGACGATCATCATGCCCAACAAATTAGTGTTCAGATCACCCAGCCGTCCCTTGGACAGCTTGACTAGCAATATTTTGCGTTGATCCATGACATCACGAAAATTGATCGCGCTGATCTGCTGGCCAATAATCGGCCGCATGAAATCATTGGAGATGAAGGTGTTCAGCTTCGAAGTGATATATGGCACCATGTTTTGCAAACTGGCCTCCCCGCCGGCTTTTTCGGCTTCTTTGGTCCAGAAGTCCTTGACCACCGGCGTGTGACATTTCGACAATTTATAGCGCCGATATTCTGAATCGGACAACACCTTAGAAATCTCCATCAGCGTCGAGCCCGAAGCAATGTCTTCCATCAGCAACAACATGGCATTACGCATGTATTGCTCAAACATCGGTCCGCCGGTTTGCTTCAAATCATAGAGCTTGTCAAAAATCTTGATCATCTCGTTGATGACGAAGGTTTTTTGCTCCGGGTAACGCGGATCATACTCGAGCAAGTTCAAGCCGAGCGGTCGCTCGATATCAGCCGGATCGAAAATAATCACGTCATCGGCGCGAGCGGCCGGGATCGCTTCGAGAATATCATCGATCAAATCGCCGTGCGGATCAATCACGCACACGCCTTCACCGTTGACGATGTCTTGGCGCGCCAGATTGGCCAGCAGCCATGATTTTCCGACGCCGGACTTCCCGACGATGTACATGTGCCGTCGCCGATCTTCCGGTTTAATCCGAATCACCGTCTCCACTCCACGATAAGTGTTAGCTCCTAGCCGAATCCCGGCGGTCGGTACATTGAGCGGCGCGGCGGCCCGTCTGGCGGTCAGCCAGCGGATGTTGGGCGTCTCGGTCGAAGCCAGCGGCAGATGAAAAATACTGGCCGCTTCTTCCGTATTGAGGAGTGCGTTTTGCCCCGGATGCCAGTTCCGATGGATGTAGTCATGAATTAATGGCGCAACCGTCCGCGGGATCACCGCCCGAAAACTATTGCCATATTCATAAATGTTAAACTGGGCAAAGGAACTCAAGATGTTTTGTAAATAGAGCTTCGCTTTACTATCCTGATCGGCCGACACCACCACCCGAATATTGACATCCAGACCGGCTTTGCTCACTTTTTCTTCGATGCCTTTGGCCATTTCTTCTTCCATTTGTGATAGTTGATAGTGTTTGGTCGGCTCCGCCCCGGCTTTGGGCTTAGTCACAAATCCTTTCTCGATAATCACCCACAGCTTGACCAGCGGATTGGTGGACGCGGCGCGGATGGCCTCTCGCAAGCGCTGGCCTTGTTTCATCTCGGAGACCACCTTGGAACCGCGACGATGCCAACTGCCTTTGGCGCTTTGGGCCACCATTTGAATCACCGCGCCTTCGTGCTTCGCTAGTTTGCTTAAAACATTAGTTAAACTCTCCAAAGGGTCAACTTCCATGCGCTTATAGGTCTTGATCGGAAAGAAAAATGGTCGTTTACAAACGATATAACCGGCTTTGACTACCCCTTGGGGCTCAAAAATATTATAGTCGTCCACTTCTTCCAGGAACGCCTCCGGATAATAGGCGTGGAGCTGCTGTTCCACATACCGCTGCAAGTAGCTAGGCACGGCGACATAAAACGAGATCGTTCCTTGGTGCGCGACCAGTTCCACCGCGATGTGATCTTCGCGGCCAAACAGCCAACTCTGCCAACTCCGCTCGGCTTTCAGTCCGCCGATTGCCGACCACAACATCTCCGCTCGGCCGATTTGTTCCGTGATTGATTCTCGCCGGTCGCCTTCTTTCCCCTGCTCTTGCTTGAGCGATTCTTTGGGGATAGTAATTAACAGCACGACTTTGCGGAATTGCTCCGGGACCCGACCACGGTAGCGAATATACCACCGGAAGCCAAAGAGAATCGCCATCACCGCCGCAATGGTCAGCGCCAGCGCGGCGGCCGCGGCCAACAATTCACTCGCCAACAAAGAATCAGCCGCCGCCGTGGTGACGGCCGTGACTGACCAGTAATCATTGGGTTGCACGTACAAGTCCGGTTGCATGACTGCCATTCATTTACCGTCCATCGCCCTCTTCTTTGTCGGCTAACTCGATAATATCGTCGGTTTTAATCTTGGCCTCTTGGTCAAGGAAAAACCGGTTGACACCCGGGATCAACTTCAACCATTTCTTGATCAAATGAAAGGCCTTTCGAGCTTTAAACTTAGTTGTCGCAATCATGTCATGAATTTCTACCGCGGTTTCCTCGCCTTCTTGTTTAAACTCGGTCCGCTCGGTCGGTGGCAAGGTTTCAAAAATATCCGCCAAGTCATCTTGCAGGATCGCCTCAATATCTTCTAACAGCTCGTCTTTTGGTGCGGCGGCCATGCCGGGCGGGCTGGTCGGCGTGACCGCTGCTGGTGACGGCGTCGCCACCACTGGTCGCGCGGCAGTTGGTGCCACGATTGGCGTTGCTACCCCCTCACCGGCCTGCTCGGGAGCGGTCGGCTGTTCGGCAATACTTGGGCTTAAGATTTCTTTTTCGGCCATAATGATAAATATCATTGGTAGTATAGCAAAAAACTATCGGGAAAGCCACTATCATCATCGATAACGGCCACTAACCGACACTTAATTTTGTAACCCTGACAATGCTTCAATATCCCTAAATATGACTGCAATGACTGATTAAACGATTCTTCAGTAATCAGGCCTTGGTCAAATTGTTGTTTTCTTAGACGGATTTTCTTTAACATCCGTTTTTTAGTTTTGGTCCGCAGGACTATGTAGTGCGGCAAGACAACGTAGCCCAGGAAATCTACGCCTTGGATGAATTTGCGAATTGAGACCTTTCCCGGATGCAACTCTAGTAATAATTCCTCTTGTAAAAATTCCTGGATTCGTGGTAAGGTGGCCTGTAAAAATTCTTTTTCAGGGTGAACAATAACGAAATCGTCGGCGTAACGGAAATAATCCCTGATTTTCAACCTGTGTTTAATGAATTGGTCTAGCTTATCCAAATATATGTTGGCGAAAATTTGCGAGGTGACATTGCCAATCGGCAATCCCTTACCTGAACACGGAATGCCGTTAACTCTCTCTCTCTCTCGGCAATTTTATCCACAGGCGTAAAACTCCCAATAATCACACGGATTAGTGTTAGGAATTTCTCGTCTTTAATCTTGTTTTGGATTATGGCCAAAAGCTTCTGGTGATCTACGCTCCAGAAGAATTTTTTGACGTCGCATTTGAGGATATACACCGTACGAGTGTAATTACGACTGACTTGCCGAAGGCGATCAAAAACATTGCGTACCGCCACATGCGTACCCTTGCCGAGACGCGATGAGTAGGAGTGGAAGATAAAAGTGGGATCAAAAATGCGATACAGCTCATTAAAAACCACGTGGTGAATTAGACGATCACGAACTAAGGCCTTGCTGATAATTCGATGCTTGGGGTCGTAAATATGGAAGGTGGAATAAGGGC
>CAYINJ010000037.1:0-6674 GCA_964364745.1 uncultured Gammaproteobacteria bacterium | reverse complement strand
TAACTGTCCACCACATCGAACAAGCGCTCAAGGCCTATGTTTTATTCAAGCGGGATCGGGATTATGTGGTCAAAGACGACGAGGTCATCATTGTCGATGAGTTTACCGGTCGGATGATGCCTGGCCGCCGCTACTCGGAGGGCTTACATCAAGCCATTGAAGCCAAAGAAGGCGTGGCGATCCAGCGCGAGAGCCAAACACTGGCCACCGTCACGTTCCAAAACTATTTCCGGATGTACCGCGTCTTAGCCGGCATGACGGGAACCGCGGCGACGGAAGCCGAGGAGTTTTCCAAGATTTATAAGTTGGAAGTGTTGGTCGTGCCGACCAACCGGCCGATGGTTCGCCAAGACCTCAACGACCAAATTTATAAGAGCGAAGCGGGGAAATTCTCCGCGGTGGTGGCCCAGATCAAAGAGTTACATGCCGCGGGCCAGCCAGTGCTGGTCGGGACCATTTCGATTGAAAAAAATGAACAATTATCCGAATTACTGGCGCGCGTCGGCGTTCCGCACCAAGTGCTAAACGCCAAACAGCATGAACGGGAAGCCGAGATTATTGCCCAGGCCGGCCGCCGCGGCGCGGTCACCTTGGCCACCAACATGGCCGGCCGTGGGGTGGACATTATCTTGGGCGGTCAGATGCCGGCGGACAAAACTTCCGGAGAATATACCGAGTGGGAAGCGGCGCATGCCGCCGTGCTGGAACTGGGTGGACTGGTCGTCATCGGTACCGAACGACACGAGTCGCGCCGGATTGATAATCAGTTGCGCGGTCGATCTGGTCGGCAGGGCGACCCTGGTGCATCCCGGTTCTTTATTTCCTTAGAAGATGATCTGATGCGCATCTTTGGGCCGGAACGGATTAAGGGCATGATGACCGCCCTGAAAATCCCCGCGGACATGCCGATCGAAAATAAACTAATTACTCGTTCCATTGAATCGGCGCAAAAGAAGGTGGAGGGCCACAACTTCGATATCCGCAAACACCTGGTGGAGTACGACGACGTGATTAATAAACAACGCGAAACGATTTATCGTAAACGCCGGCAAGCCCTCGAACATCCCGAAGAGCTGAAAACTACCATTCTAGACGAGATGATTAAAGCCGAAATTGCTACCGTAGTTAGTTTTCACACGGCTGGCGAGACGGTCAGTCAATGGAACACGGAAGAACTGTATGAGACCGCCAACGCGATCTTTGGCGTGCCGGCTGACGCGCGGCTGAACTTAGAGGCGATTGAGTTACGGGAACAAAAGGGGCACTTGCGAGCCGAGGAAGCGCGCGACGCCATGATTGGCTATCTATATGAATTGGCCGTCAAGCAATACAACCAAGTGGCCGAGGAAGTGGCGCAAACGGCTGGCCGGCCAGATGCCATGCGTGATGTCGAAAAAGGTGTGATCTTACGGACGATTGATACGCTGTGGGTAGAACATCTTGATGCCATGGATCATCTGCGCCGCGGTATTGGCCTGCGCGGTTATGGTCAGCGCGATCCACTCTTGGAATACAAAAAAGAGGCGTTTGGCATGTTCAAACAACTGCTCGCCATGATCCAGCAGCAGGTCAGCAGTAGTATTTTCAAGGTAGGCATTGCCGGTCAGCAACTAGCCAAATCACTGATCGATCGCCAGGGCCTTTCCTTGGCTGGCGCGGCTAAAACCGCTAGTAATAATGCCCGCGGGATTTCTTTTGGTGATGTGGTGTCAAGCCAAATTGCCGCGGCCATGACGCCCAATGATCGCGATCCCCAGGGCAACAAAATCGGTCGCAACGATCCGTGCTACTGCGGCAGTGGGAAGAAATACAAGAAGTGTCATGGAGCGTAGGAATATGAACCACTCAACCAGCACCGGCGGAGTAGTCATCAATCCCGCCGGCCAAATCATGGTCGTCAGCCAACATGGCAATTCTTGGTCCTTGCCGAAAGGTCATGTTGACTCCGGTGAAGATCAACTATGACCAAGCTAATGACGCTCTGCCTGGTGCGCGAACCCGGCCGCGTTTTGCTAGGGATGAAAAAACGTGGTTTTGGTGCCGGGCGCTGGAACGGCTTTGGTGGTAAAGTTGGGGCTGGGGAAGAGATTGTCGCGGCGACTAAGCGAGAATTATTGGAAGAAGTTGGTTTAACCACCACGGCCGTAAAGAAGGTCGGCGTGCTGGATTTCAAATTTGCCAAAGAACCAGGGGAGATATTCCAAGTGCATATCTTTGAAACTAATAATGTCAGCGGCGAGCCGACAGAGAGTGATGAGATGAAACCGCAATGGTTTGATCTAGCCGATATTCCTTTTGATCAAATGTGGCCGGATGATCGTCACTGGTTTCCATTATTTTTAAGCGGGAAAAAGTTTACCGGTCGCTTTCTTTTCAGCGATGGGGATGTTATCCTAGAGCAAGAGCTCAAAGTCGTTGACCGAATTAATTAAGTCAGCCGTGGCAGATTGCATTTTTTCCGCCATTCTCGTATCATAATGGTCAGTTTTATGCGCCTAGCTCCACACACTAAAATTCGCTTGACAGTCATCGGGATATTTATCGTGACGTTGTTTGCGGGTTTCTTGGTTTACCCGGTAGTTTTCGACCGCGGGATTGATTGGGTCAATACTAAAGCCGGGACCGCCCTGCCGCATTATTGGAATATTCCCTTCCGTTTGGGCTTGGATTTACAAGGGGGGACCCACTTGGTCTACCGCGCCGACGTTTCGCAAGTCAGCAGTGGCGAGCGGGCCGCGGCCGTGGAGGGGGTGCTCGATGTTATTGAACGCCGGGTCAACGCCTTTGGCGTCGCCGAGCCGCTGGTCCAGACCAGTGGTAGTGGGGATAACTATCAAGTGGTGGTCGAGCTAGCCGGAGTCAGTGATGTCAACCAAGCCATCAAAATGATCGGCGAAACGCCGTGGTTGGAGTTTAAAGAACAAGCGCCAGTTCAGCCATTAACTGCGGCGGAGCAAGCAGACCTCGAGACCTACAACGCCGAAGCCAAAAATAAAGCCCAGGTAATTTTGAAAGAAGTGTTGGCCGCTCCGCTGGATCAGTTTGGTGAATTAGCCAAGAAATATTCCGAGGATGGTTCAGCTACTAACAGCGGCGATTTGGGCTTCGCGCCGCGGGGCACTTATGTCGCCGAGTTTGATGCCGCCGTATTTGATACGTTGAAACTAGGCGAGGTCACCCAGCAGTTAGTCACCACCCAGTTTGGTTATCACATTATCTACAAAGAATCGGAGCGCACGACTGCTAGCCAGACCGAGGTGAAAGCGCGACATATTTTGATTAAAACTAAGACCGAGGCCGATATTAAGCCGACTGACGGTTGGCAGAATACGGCCTTGAACGGTCAGCACTTAAAGCAGGCGCAAGTTACTTTTGATCAGAGTTTGGGCGAACCACAAGTGGCGCTGCGCTTTAACGACGAGGGCAATACGCTTTTTGGCCAGATTACCGGCAGCCACGTCGGCGAAGTGATTGGGATTTTCCTTGATGGCCAGCCGATTTCCTTGCCGCGGGTCAATGAGCCGATTTTAAATGGCGAAGCAGTGATCAGTGGTAATTTTACTCTCTCCGAAGCCAAATTATTAGCCCAACGGCTCAACGCCGGCGCCTTGCCCGTGCCGATTGCTCTGCTGTCACAGCAAACCGTCGGCGCGTCATTGGGTCAGGATTCACTGCAGAAAAGCTTATTGGCCGGATTGATCGCCCTGTTGGCCGTGGCCATCTTCATGATCTTATATTACCGCCTGCCGGGCTTGGTCTCGGTCATCGCCCTGGGCATTTATGCCGTTTTTGTTTTGACGCTATTTAAGTTGGTTGGTGTCACCTTGTCATTGGCGGGAATTGCCGGATTTATTCTCTCAATTGGGATGGCGGTGGACGCCAACGTGCTAATTTTTGCCCGGATGAAAGAAGAATTTGCCGCCGGCCGCTCACTGACTTCGGCCGTGGATGAAGGGTTCCACCGCGCTTGGCCGTCAATTCGCGATGGTAACGTCTCCACCCTGATCACTTGTGTGGCTTTGTTCTGGTTTACCACCAGTTTAATTAAGGGCTTTGCTTTGACCTTGAGTATTGGGGTGCTGGCCTCGATGTTTACCGCGATTACGGTGACGCGCGGTATTCTAAAGAGCATCATCAGTCAGCGCAGTGAAAAATGGTACTTCTTGTTTCACCGGCAAAAACCAGCGGCTAAACCGTAAACCATTATGATGCTACCTATCATCCAAAATCGCCGCTGGTATTACGTCTTTTCGGTCACTTGTCTGGTTGTCGCGATCGGCGCGTTGGGCCTGTGGGGCTTGAAATTGGGAATTGATTTTACTGGCGGCAGCTTAATGGAAGTTAATTTTGTCCAGATTGATCGCCCCGCTGCCGCCGCGGTCCAAGCGATCCTGCAAGGCCAAATGCCCGAGCTCGGGGATGTAACCATTCAGCCGATTGGTGAAACCGCCATGGCTTTGCGGCTGAAGGACTTGTCAGAAGAACAACACCAACAGTTGCTGGCGCTGCTCCAAGCCACTTATCCGGCGGCGACCGCGGATAGTAATATCGAAATACAGCCCGACGGCTCGGCCGCCTTAGTGGTGGGACCAGTCACCGGCGTGGTGGAACAACGGTTTGACTCCATTGGCCCGACCGTGGGGCAGGAGTTGCGCACCAAGAGTTTACTGGCGATCGTCGTGGTGATGATTGGAATTATTTGCTACATCGCCTGGACCTTCCGGAAAGTCGGCCGACCAGTGGCGTCATGGAAATATGGCGTGATTGCGGTGATTGCCCTCTTACATGACGTGGCCATTACCATCGGTGTTTTCGCGGTGCTCGGCCATTTTCTGGGCGTGGAAATTAATACCCCATTTGTGGCGGCCATTCTAACCATCTTGGGATATTCAGTCCATGACACCATCGTGGTCTTCGACCGCGTCCGTGAAAATCTGCACCGCTATCAAGGCAGTTTCGAAGATACGGTCAACCGATCACTTAATGAGACCTTTATCCGCTCACTAAATACTTCACTGACTGTGTTGCTGACCCTAACGGCCATCTATTTCTTTGGCGGTGAGAGTATTAAGTACTTCGCCCTGACTTTGATTGTTGGAGTATTCTTTGGCACCTACTCATCGATCTTCACCGCTAGTCCGTTGTTAGTCACCTGGCAAAAATTAACCGCCCGGTTTAGCTAAGGCCCATTGACTTGACAGATTGCCTGGGAATTGATAGAATACGCCTGCTTTTGATAACTTTAGATCATTAAGTCATCCCAAGTCCTGAGCCGACGTAGCTCAGCTGGTAGAGCAACGGTTTTGTAAACCGTAGGTCGTCGGTTCAAACCCGACCGTCGGCTGAGGTTTTGGAGCCCGCTGGATGACTATTCTTTGAACTTATATAATATGGCGAAACGAACAGAAGATCACTACGTGAAAATGGAATGCACGGTCTGTAAACGGCATGTTCCCCGGACGCATAAAAATAAGAAGAAAATTACGGAACGGATGGAGTTAAAGAAGTACTGCCCATTCTGTAAGAAACATACTCCGCACAAGGAAACCAAGTAAGGACTTGGTTCTTGTGTTTGAGGGGGCGTCGTTCAATGGTAGGACTCTGGTCTCCACCCAGCTGCAGAGCTCTGCAGCTGGGTCCAAAACCATTTACAACTTTATGTATTACCTGTATCTTTTGATGGACGACAATCATAAAGTATATATCGGATATAGTGCTGATTTAAAACGTCGACTATCTGAACATACGAACAAAAAAGTTTATTCTTCTAAAAGAATGACCGAGCCCAAACTTTTTTATTACGAAGCATATCCAACTGAGATAATGGCCAAAGACAGGGAAAACAAGCTAAAGCAATACGGAGCGGCTTGGCAGCAATTAAAAAAGAGATTGGGATTGAGGTAAATTTAATAAGGGGGCGTCGTTCAATGGTAGGACTCTGGTCTCCAAAACCAGTAACGTGGGTTCGATTCCTACCGCCCCTGCCAAAAGACTCTTGCTTAAATTAGAAGGAACTTTTTGTATAGGGAACGTGGAGATAGAACCAGGGTTGATTTTTAGGTTTTAATGTGATTAAATATAGATATAATTAATAAAGATAAAATTATGGGCGAACAAGTTGGTACAGAATTAACCTTTGCCGTTATAGAAAAGATGCCTTTGTTTAGCTATGGTGATTTCAATCCGAGCGAAGAGCAAGCGTTTTTGACTCAAGGTTATGGTACATTTGAGAAAATCACGACTGATTATCACCACAAACCTGGCGAGACAATTGGATTAATCGTGGGCGGTGGTAAGAGAACGTTGGTAGCAGAAGTAGTAAATGTTGAACGTCCAGAAGTTGGAGAGATTAAAATGGAAGTGAAGGTGGTTGGCGAGGTAAAACCAATTGGCCAGTAATAAGCAACGGGACTTGGTATATAAATATACCCACTTTGGCTTTGGAGTATAGTTCTAACAAGCCCTACGATACCCTGCCAAAAAATCCCAGCAGAAGCTGGGATTTTTTGTTATTCGATCGCCGTGACCGTGTACCGTTTAATCCCACCTTTGGCTAGCTCTACAGTGACCGTTTCACCAACCCGGTGACCAAGCAACGCTTGCCCGATCGGCGAACTCTGCGAAATAATTCCGGCACTAGGGTTGGTCTCCGTTGAGCCCAAAATTTTATAGGT
>CAYINJ010000036.1:0-6827 GCA_964364745.1 uncultured Gammaproteobacteria bacterium | reverse complement strand
ATGACTGCGCCAACACGCGCGGCTTCGTTGTAGGCCGGCAAGACGATGAACACGGTCGGTGAGTGAGTCATATAATCAGGCTGTTCCCCTCCCGCTGCGCCATTATTGTCGAACAATACTTTTCTCCGCTTGCGTGTATTCGATGGTCTGGCGTAAACCCGCTTCGAGCGTGACCACTGGCAACCAGCCAAGTGACTCTTTGGCCCGAGTAATGTCGGGTAAGCCCAGCGGCGTCATGAAGAGTAACGGCTCTTGATAAACAATTTTGGACTGGGAACCAACCCCGTCGATAATCATCTGCGCCACCGTCGTCAAATTATACTCCTGGGGTGTACCAATGTTGAAGGGGCCGGCTTCGGTGGATGCCATTACTTTCAGCGCGGCATCAATCACATCCGAGACGTAGACCAGCGAGGTCGTCATCATCGGATCGCCAAAGATCACCAATTCATGACCATCAATCGCGTTGGTGATGAAATCTGGGATCATTTGGCCATCGAACAAGCGCATCCGTGGACCATAGGCCCGAAAGATGCGGATGATCTTGGTGTCGAGGTTGTGTACCTGCCGATAGGTCGCCACGGCCGTCTCGGCAAATCGCCGACCTTCGTCATAACACGCTCGTGGCGACAGCTGATCAACCGCGCCGACATAGTCCTCGGCAAACAGCTGGCGCTGTGCGGTCCGCGGCCCATAGACCACCGATGACGAGAACAACAAGAATTTCGCCTGGTAGCGCCGCGCCACTTCCAGGGCGTTGCGCGTCCCCCAAGCGCTGGCCTCCAGCGTGGCCAGGCGGAATTGTTCAAACTCTTTGGCCGATGTCGGACAGGCCAAGTGATAAACTTCGGTCACCCCCACGACTTTGACCTTGAATTTATCCAACTCCGGGAACTGATCCAAGTCCAGCGGCGTGACGATGTCGTGACGAATAAACTCAAATTGCGAATTACCCAGCAAATGGTCGATATTGCTCTGGGTGCCGGAGCTGAAATTGTCGACGCAGATGACGTTGTGGTGCTTGACCAAGGCATCGCACAAGTGTGACCCCAAGAACCCGGCGCCGCCGATGACCAAAATATTTTTACGTGGTGATTCAGACATAGATTTCACGCTAACAAATGAAAATTAATCAATCAAAGCAAAGCTCATGCCCCGGCTGTATTCGGTCGCCACCGCCTGGAAAGTCGCCTGGTTCAGCCCTTGAGCGTCGAACAACGACACGGCGCTGTCCTGCAGCCGGCTGACGCCGATGTCATCGGCGCCATCCCGATTAATGTCGCCGACGGCCACTTGGAGGGGCCCGAGCGGTTTAGCCACACCATTGGCGACAAAGGTTTTTTTGAGCTGGCCGTATTGGTCAAACAATTTAACTTCCGCCCCAGCCGCCGTCATCGGCACCGTCACAATTTCCGGCTGGGGATCGGCCATGACATTGCCCACGGCGACGGACACGCCGCCTCGGAAATTTTTGTCATAAGCCCAGAACTGGCCCAGGGCTCGGCCCGATCCAGTCCAAATGCGCAGATGGGGTCCGCCACCTGACCGGGGAGCGGTGATGACTTCGGCCACGCCGTCCAAGTTGACATCGCCGACCGCCAAGTTGACTCCGCCATGGAATCGGCTGTCATAGGCCATAAACTCCGCCACCTTTTGGCCGGTTAGATCGAAGACGCGAACAATCGGGGCCAGACCACTCTGCGGCGCCGTGATAATATCAGCCAAACCGTCACCAGTGACATCGCCGACCGCCACTTCAACTCCCCCGCGGAAAGTGGGGTCATAAGCAAAAAATTGAGCAAGTAAGGTGCCGGCTTGACTCATCACTCGAATGTGTGGGCCCCCACCCACTCCGGCGGCGGTGATAATGTCGGAGTAACCATCCCGATTGACATCGCCGGTGGTCACATTGATACCGCCTCGGAAAAACTCTTGGTAGGCCAACCAGCGGTTTTGCTGTTTATCTTTATCATCAAACAATCTGACTTCCGGCACCAACCCGTTTCCCGCCGCGATGACCAATCCATTGGTCAGCGCGCTTTCACTGACTACCGACGGCAATGGCGGGCCGGCCGGTCCTGGCCGAGTCGGTCCGAGGTACTCGACCGCGCGCTTCATGGCTCGACCAATATTCACCCGGCCGGCCGTGATTTTTGTAGCCAGCCACGGACTGCGTTTGGTATCGATCGGATCAACCGTGTCAGTGATAAATTGCCAAATTAATTGCGGCGTCAGCGACTTATCCAATGACTTCATCAGCGCGGCCGCCCCGGCAATAATCGGCGCCGACAACGATGTCCCCTGCCAGCCGCCACTGTAATCGGTGTTCAAGATCGGATCGCGGCCACCGACATTGATTTGAGTCGAGTAGATGTCTTGCCCCGGCGCGATGACATCGACACAGTTACGGCCATAATTGGAAAACTGACTGATCCGATCAAATTTATCGCTGGCGGCCACCCCGATCAAGAGTGAGCGGTTGACCGTGCCACCAAAACAGACCGGATACATCGGGACGGCGTCGAGGTCAGTGCCAATGGATAATCCGTTACCGGCCGCGCCAACCACCACGATTCCGCGTCGGTTGGCTTCTTCGATCATATTTTGAAATATTTCTGACGTCCCTTCCCCGACGAAACTTAAGTTAATCACGTCGGCGCCATTTTGAATAGCGTATTCAAGCGCTTTGAGCGTCGGCGCCAAATCGGCTTGGCCGTTACTGTCCAACACGCGCAGGGGCATTAAGCGAACGTTCCAGGCGATGCCGGTAATGCCCCGCAGGTTGTTGCCGACCCCCCCGACGATCCCGGCAATCACGGTGCCGTGAGTGACCGCTTCAACATTGTACTGGCCGGAGAGATCCGGCGTCGGGTCGGCGTCGTTGTCATAAAAATCATAGCCATTAATGTCATCGACATAGCCGTTGCGATCATTATCCAGACCATCACCGCCAATTTCATCGGTGTTGACCCAGATATTTCCCGACAGGTCAGGATGACTGATGGCCACGCCGGTATCGAGAATAGCCACGGTGACCTCCCGTGACCCAGTGGTATAATCCCAGGCCTGGGGCAGGCCGAGCTTTTCGATATACCATTGCAAAAAATAATCCGGGTCGTTCGGTTTGAGCGCCAGGGCCGGGGTAGCGAAAAACGACGCGAGTAACAAACAACCCGTGACGTAAATCCAAAAACGTCGTTTCAACATAATCCCCTCTATTGTATCGAATATCGGGCCTGGTGTCTATGTGGTTGATTAGCCACGAAAACCGCTCCAGCCCCGCTGAGCGGGGCTTTGGCTGGCCAAGCGACAACGGCCTTATGGTAATTGGATTTCAGTCCCGTCAGGATACTGTTCCCAATCCGGAACGGTCACCATGGCTGACCAATGATACCCCAAACCGAGAAAGGCGGTCTCGTTGGCAATATGGCGACGGCTTCCTTTATCCAATAAATATACCTCCGGATAGGTTTGATATTTAATTAGCGTTCCATTGGGATGACGATACGTCACGGTTAGCGGCTCGCCGACCAGGTAGGCGTCCAACGTGACTTGGCTGATGGTTTTAATTTCGCTCCATTGATAGCCCAATCCCGTAAATACTTCCCCGCTGGTCACCCAGCGTTTCTGGCCATCACTGATCACCCAAACTTGAGAGCTAGCGGCGGTCTTCACTAACGTGCCGGCGGCTAAGGTGGCCGGCGCTTCGACTGGCGGTGCCGGCGTGACGGGAGTGACTGGAGCCGCGACAGCGACGGTGACGGCTATCGGCGCGCTGCCGGTTTTGACATTCCCCGAAGTGTCGGTGGCTCGTAAGTTCAAATAATATTTTCCCGGCGCGATATTGGCCCAGGCATACTGCCAATTAGCGTAGGCGTCTGCGGTGGTGGTCGGATACCACTGAATGGTATCCGTCGCGGCACCGATCCCGACTTCCACCAAAGCGACGTTTTGAGTAATTCCCTGGTCGCGCGCTTGGCCAGTCAGGGTGGCCGCCGCGCCAGTGATCGTGCCGCCATCACTAACGGATGTCAGCCAGGCGTCAGGACCGAGCAAATCAATGCGGGTCTCCTTGATCACCTGCAACGCCGGATTGGCGAGTTCGCTGTTAGTCGTTGCTAAGGTGTTGGCCCAAAAGATGCCGGCATCGCCGGCTTGGTAGCTGCCGTCACCATTGGAATCATACCGCGCCGAAATATACCCTTGCACCGTTTTCTGGCTGGCCAGATGGGTAGCGGTGTCAGCGGTGATAAATAATCGCTGACCGGCCACGGGAATAGTCAGGGCGGTGGGCGTGATAATCCACTGGTTGGCGGTGGTATCCAGCGTGATGGTGGCGGTTACCACCGTATCCTGGCCATATCCTTGCCAGCCGGCCAGACCGCCATCTTGCCATAGGCGCACCGCCGCTACTTCCGCGCCGGCGCGCGCCGTGCCGCGCGCGCCAACAGTCATGGTCTTGACCGCGGCGGCCGCGTCAGCCGAATTGGGATAGAGGGTGACGTCAAGTAATAAATTATCAAAAGTTTGGGGATACCAATAGTCGGTCGCGATGGCGTGGATGACCGGTTCGGCCGCCCAGACCGCTGGGGCGATGACTAAGCCGATCGCTATCACTAAGCTCATAAAAAGTTTTTGCCACAACATATATGGAAGAAAATAGTTGGTATGTCAGTAGTATAGCAAGAACAGCTAAGACAAGTATAGTATAGGGCCTATCGGGGCGCCGGGCGTCTTTTTTACATCGTCATTGCGAGGACCCCGAACCTGCCTGCCGGCAGGCAGGCGAAGTGAAGGGGACGAAGCAATCCCAGGGAATATCCCACGACCTATCCTTAACCTCTACCTCCCTGTTTATCATTGCGAGCCACGGTTTCCGGGGCGAAACAACCCAGGGTTCAGCGCTTATCCCCTGGGGTTGCTTCGTCCCCAGCCGCATGGCTCTGCGGCTGGGTCCTCGCAATGACGATGGGGGAAAGTGGCCATCCTGGCTTTTCGCAATGACGGAGAATACCAAAACCCTCTCCACTGCAGTGGAGAGGGCCTGGTTGTTCTCACTAGAAGCGAGAACTACGGTCTCACGAATTAACCAAGGTTAGTTCGCCGAGGTTAGTTCGAGAGAGTGGCTCCGGAAACGGAAGTGTATGGCAGGGCCAAGCCGGTAAACCCGGTGGTCGTAGCATCATTCCATTCGAAGTCAACGCCGCTGATATCCGCCAGTTTGACCTGGAGGTAGTCACCGGCCACGCCGGCCGAGCCGATCGTGAGCGCTTCGACGATCAGAGTGTCCGTCCCTGTGATGCTCGGCAAAGTAGCGAGGTTGACATCATAGGAAGTAGCAGTCGCCCCTAGGTCGGAGATCGTGTACTTAGTAGACGGATCAGACGCCCAGTAGAAGGACATGTCATCGGCGGCAGTGCCTGCACTGAGAGTGATCGTACCAGAGTTAAAGGTGAAGACGACGTCCTCGAAGTCGAATTTGGCAGCATTACCGGTTGAATCGGCGTTGTTGCCGCTGTCAATCGTGAACTTGAACTTACCGACCACTGACTGACCGTTGGTCAAGAAACCATTGGCCAAATCGTTGGTGATACCAGTCACCGTCACGCCGTAGTTGGTGAGGGTGTTGGTCACAAAGTCGTTGTCGTATTCACTGGTGGTGTTGCCGTTGGTCACGGCCGCAACGGAGGTCAGGGTGATGGCATCACCTGATTCGCTCCCTTCAGCGGTGGTCAACGCGCCGTTAATCAAGAATGACATGGCGACGCCGGCCGTACCCGTCTGTTCGCCACCGTCACCAATTTCTTTGGTTACGACGCGGACAAAGAGGGTCTTGACCCCGTCTTCTGGGACAACGTAGTTCCAGTCATCGAACAAGACGCGGAGGTCGTTCAATGTACCGGTACCATCAATCGTCGCCCAGGTAAACTGGGTGCTAGTCGCCAGGACCGTGGTCTTATCGCTGTCCAACAACTGGACGCTAGCAATGTCGTCGTCGACATCAGTGCCGGCGTCGTTGGCCACGTAGATCGCGAAATCCTTGACTTTCACGCCTTCATACTTCGCATCGAACTTGAAGACACCGATCAGACCGGAGGTCTTGCCACCGACGACGTGTAGCGAGCGGTTCGCACCAGCTTCAGTGGTCGAACCCCAGACGTCGAGCACGCCAGTCGAGTACAACGTGACGGTCGGACCAGCAGTCGTTGACAGTGACGGAGCCACGTCATCGCTGTTGCTGTCCTTCGCATCAATGTCGGAGACATCAATGTTGAAGGCGACCGTACCAGTCAAGGTGCCCGCAAACGAGAGCTTGAGGTAGAAGGTCACTTCCGTGCTCTTCTTGACGGTGTAGTTCAGACCGGTGTAGGTCAAGGTGTTGTCACCGGTCCCTTCGGCAATTTCGTTCGACTTAGTCGCTACCACCGCGTCGTTGATCACCAGTTTAGCTTCGGTGACATCATTGTCAGCGAAGTAGGTGGCAGTAGCAGCCGAAGCGTCGTTGAAGACGATCTTAGTAACTTTGACATCCGAAGCTGACGAGGCGCGCAGTGTCCCCTTGTAGACCGCGACATCCTTCGAGCCGGCAATCGTGTTGACGGCGCTCAAGGTCTTAGTCGCGTGGGTCAAGCTCACCAGTGGATTTCATGTGACGATGCTGTACTACGGCATTCCATTTGTCGGTTTTCCGGCCATGGTGGTGTACAGCCAGCTCGTCGGCAAGGATCAGTTCATCACCCGTCAGCAGGTGACGATCAACTACATCGAGTTGTTGCTGCGCGAGCGCGAGCCGTTTGTGTGAGTGAAGAAGTCATCCGGCGCAATTC
>CAYINJ010000035.1:2798-7643 GCA_964364745.1 uncultured Gammaproteobacteria bacterium | reverse complement strand
TTTCAGCTCGGTGGACTTCTGCTTGGCCTTTTGCGACCGGGCTTCTTTTTCTTTTTGGTATTTAAATGACCCAAAGTCCATAATCCGACAAACTGGCGGTTCGGCTTTCGGCGAGACCTCGACTAAATCGAGCTCGGCCGCCGCCGCTCGTTCTTTGGCGGCCGCCAACGAGACCACGCCCAACTGACCACCGGTCTCGTCAATCAAGCGCACCTCCGGCGCGGTGATGCGATCATTGGCGCGGAACTGCGGCACCAGAATTGGTTGAGGACGAGGGCCTTTGCGGCTACGACGCATAACAGATGAATACTAACAAACAAGAGAAACGATTATATGGTGGAGATGGCGGGAGTTGAACCCGCGTCTAGTCGGGATATGGCGATAGGGATCCACGTTCAGTTTGCTTGGTGTCTACGGCCGGTGTCGAAGCAAACGAAAGCACCGGCCGGAACGTCAACAATGGGTCAGCCACTGCCGGTCAACGTAACGGCAGCAACTCAAGCCCCGATATGGCACCGGTGATTCAACGCTAGGGCGGCATTGAGCCGATGGTGCTCAAGCCGTTAGGCGAGCACAGGCGAGAACGCCGGCACCGCAAAAGCGGCCGCTAAGGCATTCTTCACCTTGGTGAGAGTGTTTGCACTTCTCGATTGCCTCCGTATTTACGAGAGCGGGAGACATCCTCGACGTGCGCTAAAGCTCATATCGATCCGCTAGCGATACCCAGCATCCCCTTACGCGCCCCGTTTCAATTGGCGGGCGACGTCACGGTTGAGATCGCGGCGACGAATCGTTTCTCGCTTGTCAAATTGCTTTTTACCTTTGACTAAGGCAATTTCTACCTTAATTTTGGCGCCCTTACTATACACGGCCAGGGGGATGACTGTCAACCCTTTTTGTTGGATTTGGCCGAAGATGGTAATAATGTCGCGGCGGTGCAAGAGCAGCCGGCGGCTGTGATCCGGCTTATAGCCCGGCGCCACTCGAGCGTAACGGTATGGCGCGATGTGACAATTGAGCAAACTGGCCTGGGGTCGGCCCAGCTTGGCACCACCACTGATCGCCACATAGGAATCTTTGAGCGTGATTTGACTGCCCCGGACGGACTTGACCTCTTGACCGGTCAACACTAACCCTGCCTCCCAGGTATCGAGGATGTGATAATTGAACTTCGCTGATTTATTAACCGCAAACACCATAGAGCAGAGGGCAGTACTAGTATAATGGAAAAGTTTAATTTACCGAAATGGCCGCCAACGGTCAATGTTTAAGGTCTGTCTTTATGCCTTAAAATAGTGTATACTCATACTAACTATGCTGCCGAGCACCAAAATTGAAATTTCAACCGGCACCATCCTCAAAATCGTCGGGGTAGCGCTGGCGCTTTGGTTTGTCTATCTGATTAAAGAGGTGGTGGCGATCGTGTTCGTGGCGATTATTTTGGCCTCGGCCATCGATCCATTTGTGGAGTGGTGTTCGCGCCGTTTTATCCCGCGGTTGCTGACGGTGGTGATCGTCTATATTTTTATGCTGACGTTCGTGGGGCTCGTTGTGGTCCTCCTGATCCCGCCCGCCACCCACCAGGTGCAACAACTGGCGGTCAACGCGCCAATCTATTGGGAACGACTCTCCCTTGATATTACCGCTTTGCAAGGCACGGCTTACCGTCTGCCCGACGAGTTTCAGGCCGCGCTGGTTCAATGGCGCGAGGCAGCTACGCCGAGCAGTCGGGGATTGGTCAGCGTCGCGGCCAATGTCTTCGGTGGGGTGACCTCGTTTATTCTGGTGATGGTGATCATGTTTTATCTCTTGATCGAAGAACACGCCATCAAGCGAACGCTGCGCTACTTGGCGCCGGCGCACTATCAGCCATATCTCACTCGGTTACTCCTCAAGATTCGAGATAAAATTGGTTTGTGGTTGCGGGGACAGCTGGTGTTGTCAGCCATCGTCGGCGGCACGGTTTTCATAGTCATGACCCTCTTTGGCTGGTTTGTTAACCCGCTGTTCGGCCAATACGCTCTCGCGTTGGCTCTCGTGGCGTTTTTGTTTGAATTTATCCCCTACGTCGGGCCGGTGGTGGCGGCCATACCGGCGCTAGTGATCGGGCTGTCTCAATCGCTGACGGCGGCAATGGCGGCGCTGTTGTTTTATTTGGTGATGCAGTGGCTGGAAAATCACGTGCTGGTGCCGCAGGTGATGCAGCGAGCAGTGGGGTTAAACCCGATTATTGTTATTATTGCCATGTTAATTGGCGCCCAAATCGGTCATGTCATTGGCGTGATTTTGGCCATCCCGGTGGCCACCGCGCTGACCGTCATCGTGGAAGATATTTTTCAAACCATGGAGGAGCGCGAGCTGCAAGATCAATCATCACCAGAATCATCACCAGAATCATCACCAGAATCATCACCAGAATCATAATATGCTTAGTCGCTTCCCCAAAATTTTTTGGCTCGTCTTGGCTGTCGTCACGATTAGTTTGATCGGACTGGTCTGGTGGCGGTTGACGCCGCCGCCGGTCAACATCCTGCCAGCGACGGCGACCGCGCCGGTCATCGACCAAGCCCGATTGGCTGTCGAATATCAACAAGCGGTTGATCAATTAGTGACTGCCTACGATGTCCGAGCGCAGGTCACGCCGCTGACCAATGACTTGGCTGACGTCGAACGAACGGCATGGATCGCGGCGATCTCCGTCAGCTTGGATCAACTACTAGATCAACGCATACCGGCCCAATATCGCGATATTCACTTGGCACTGGCGATCAAGCTTGACCAGGTCAGATCAGCGTTGGCGATCGGAGTCAGCGATCAAGAGTTTGAAGTGCGCTTGGCGCAACTGAACAGCGTCATAGCCAATCGACCGTGGCTGGCAACTACCCAATAGCTATGGCCCGCATTGAACAGTCCAGCGGTGAGGCGTCTTCGCCAGAAGTGCTCGAAGCGATCAAGCGGCTGGAGCGCAAACCAACTAAAGTCATTCACCATCGGCCGCTGTTTGGTGGCTGTGGTTGTTGCAGCGGGTCACTCGGCATTTTTATAATTTTAGGATTGCTCGTCCTGGGGGTAGTCGCTCGTACGGGCTTGGTCCAAATCCCGGTCGTTTCCCGCGTGGTGTATCGCCAGCCCGCGCCTAGTCGGATTGTGGCTCCCACCACGACAGCTGCTCTAGTGCCGCAGCGGACCGCTGACGGTCGCTATCAGGTGACATTGACGGAAGGTGATCTGACCGCGACCGTGCAACAAACATTTGCCACCATGAATGAATCAAACCAATTGGCCACGTTCGAGACCGGCCAAGTCGCCATCAATGGTGATACGATTGAGATCTTCGCGACCTTTAGCCGACCGGCGGGCGGCAGTGCCATGATGCAGCTCATGCCGATCGTGATCGATCATCAGCTGCAATTCCAACTGGAACAATTACGGCTCGGGGCCTTAGCCCTACCCCGCTGGCTCGGCGGAGCCAAGGTTGAGCAGGCCATGAACGCGCAGATTAGCGAAGTGTTTGCCCAAATCCCGTTCCAAGTTGATAGCTTAGCTGTGCGCGCCGGCGCGATTGATGTGTTGCTGTCGCCGGTGGTGCCAACCGCAAAACCATGACCCACTCGGTAATTTTCAAGCGACTCCTGGTCTGGGGCACGCCAGTGCTCGGGTTTGTCGCCTGGGAAGAATGGTTGCGCTGGGAACGAGCGGTCTGGGAAGTGTTGATTATTTTGACTTGGCTCGAGGCCACGGCGGTTTGGTATTTAACTAAGCGGTCAGTCGGGGTCTCCAGTACCCAGAAACGATTGCATCATAATGAATACTGGCGGTTTTTGATCTCACCACTGACCTTTGTCTGGATGACCAGTGGCTATATCATGATTTTGGAAAATTGGTGGTGGCAGCAAATTATTATTGTCGGAGCGACAGTCTGTGGTTGGTTGGTCTTGGCCAATATCGCCGACCGGTTTATGCGCTCGGCCAGCTACCCGCCCCAGTCATTTGAAACCCTGTCCACTAATCTCAACGCCGTCACCATATTTTTTGCCGCCACGGTGGCTTATAGCTGGATCGCGCTACTCAACACCAGCGTCTGGGTCATGGCCCTGGCCTTGTTGGTGGTGCTGACGGCGCTCACCTACCAAACGTTATGGATTGCCGGTCTGTCCCTAGCGCGAGCGTGGCTGGCGATCATCGTCATTGATCTGCTGTTCGTCGAATTATTTTGGGTCTTGTTGTGGTTACCGAATACCTACTACGTCAAAGCGCTCTTGCTTTTAGTCGGGACCTATATTACCATCAACGTCTGTCGTAACCAGCTCTTGGGCATCTTGACCCCGACCATGGTCCGCCGATACTTACTCATCGCTACGGTGATAGTCGGCCTGGTTGTCTTGACGGCGCAATGGGGCTAAAACTCTGGTCAGACCTATGCATCAATTGCTCTCCTGGTGGAAAAAACGAACCGCCCAACTCCAGCCGTGGCGTGGCCTATTGGGCGTGACCGTCATCACGGCCGTGATCATGGGGTTTGCCGCTGGCTTAGTCGGTGAGCTCTTTGCGCGGGGCGTGATCTTACCGTACGTCGTCAGTGACGCTCGGGTCAGTGAATTGAACAATACGCTGTACACTCTCTTGGCTAAGTATAATTTTTTGAATCAAGCGGAACAGTCCGGGCCACTCGAGCTAGTCATCCGGCGGGGGAGTAATGAACCAACTGTTACCGTCCCAGTGCAGGTGGCGGCCGGAGCGATCCGCGATCAATTGGCCAGCGCCGGCGCTACCCTTTTTGCGGCCGCTCCGGCCAGTGATGATCCGCTCTTGGCCGCGTACTTGCCCGCTGATCAACTTGGCCGG
>CAYINJ010000035.1:620-2788 GCA_964364745.1 uncultured Gammaproteobacteria bacterium | reverse complement strand
ATAACTAATGATGGCTGGGTGTTGACGACCGCCGAAGTCATGAGCAGTCGAACCAGCGCGGTGGTCGCGATTGGCGGGACGGTGTATCCGGTGGAACAAGTGATTGCTGATCCATTGTCGCCCTGGATATTTGTCAAAGTCACGGCCCAAAATTTACCAGTGATGCCGTTTGACCGCTCGGATCAGCCAGTGGTTGGCGAGCTGGTCCATGGACTCTTAGGCGGCGCCACCTTTTATACTAGTGTGTTAACTAATCTAACCGATCGATCGGTCACCGAGCGGCGGGAGTTGGTGCGGTCAACTGAATTATTTACCGCTCGCTATCAATTACTGGTCCCACCACTTAGTGGTTCGGCCGGCGACCCCTTGGTTAATAACCAAGGTCAAGTGATTGGTGTCCTGACGACGGCGGGAGATCACGTATCAATTTTACCGCTGTCGCAGATCAGCCGCCAAATCGAAAATGTCTTACGGGATCGAACGATACCCCGAGTGAAGTTTGGGGCGCAGTATGTGTTGATTGATGAGTTATGGCGTCCGACAAAGACCGAGGAGGACGGTGGTTTGAAGCGGGGAGCGCTGATCTATCGCAATTCAGCCTTGGGTTTTATTGGTGTCACGCCGCGCTGGCCAGCCGCCAGCGCCGGCGTCAAAGCCGGTGATGTGATTGTTAAAGTGGACGGCGAAGAGGTCAGTATCGCCCGCGACTTGACCGAAATCATTCAAAGCCACGCGCCGGACACGGAGATCACCCTGACGATTTGGCGCGCCGGCGAGACCATCACCCTGCCCGTCACCCTGGCGGCTTGGACGCAGTAATTGGTTCAAGCAACGCCATGATCTAGCCCAGCTCCCGACCCCGGGAGCTTTTAAGTTTTATTTATTGACATTATTTCGCAAGTGTGATATATTAGAGCATTGCCTGAAAGGGCAGGGAAACTAAAGCCATAAAATGCTTTAATTTAGCTTAATTTAAACGATAAATGTCAATTACTCATCATATTTAATGGGGTGAGTGATTGAGAGTCGATACGCCTATGGATTTGATCTTCCGCCAACTGCCAATTAGGCAATTTATCCGGGTGCTGGCCCTGGCGGTTTTGATTATGGTGTTGGTGGGAACATTGGTGACGCTGATCCAGCCGAAGAAATTCCGTTCCAGCGTTGAACTGTTAGTATTAGAAACCCAGACCCAGGGCGATGTCTACGCGACAATTCGCTCGGCGGAAAAACTGAACGCGACGCTGGCCCAGTTGACTCAGACGACCTCGTTTACTGAAGCCGTCCTGGCGGGCGCGGGCGTGAGCCGCGGGCTATTCCCGACTGATCCAAATAAGTTGAAGAAAGAATGGAAGAAAACCGTCCAAGCTCGGGTGATTCCTGATACTGGCTTGCTGCATATTGATGTTTATCACCAGTATCCGTCCCAAGCGATTGTGATCGCGGAGAGTGTTAGTCGGGTGATCGCGCAAAACGCGGCCGGGTATACCGGCTCAAACAATGTGGCCGTGACCGTCGTGGATGGTCCGGTGACCTCGCGGCGATTCGTCAAACCAAACATCGCCTTGAACTTGGTGACCTCCGTCCTGTTGGGGCTATTCTTGTCACTGGGCTATCTGCTCCTGACCGTCAATGGCGAAGCAGCGGTAGTCGCGACCACGGTCACGTCGCGGGTGAGGGGCGAGGCCGAACCGGCCCGCCAAATCCCAGTCGCCATTGAGTCCGGCACGCCAGCGTCGGTGGCGGTCTCACTCGAAGAATTCCTGACCCAGCAACTAGCTGGCCAACCCTAAACTTTGATGCCGGGTGGCCGACACACGTCGGCGACCCCCATCAGTGTTTGGACCGGTCTCATCTGACCGACTTCGACACCGTCCGTTGACAATTTCACTCTCTAACCAAAACCGAAAACAATTCTGTTTTCGGTTGAAGCAACTCTCACCCTATTCTTGCCCCGCACCCGCCCCGCCGTTGGCGGGGTGAACGGGGAGGAGGTTCCGATGCGTAGATTGCTCGTGATCGCCTCCGCCATGGTGGCGGTGGCTCTGATGTTGAACAACGCGGTCGCGGACGATTTGTGCGCGACACTCACTGATCCATCAATGCGGACGCAGATGGGTTGTCCGACCCTGTCGGATGACGCCCTGCCTGACCGACAGGCAGGCACC
>CAYINJ010000035.1:0-610 GCA_964364745.1 uncultured Gammaproteobacteria bacterium | reverse complement strand
ACCAGCGACGCTGCAGCAGCGCTCGATGGTGCGGCCAGTCCGGCCACGGCCCTAGCCGATGGTACGACTACGACAGGAGAAAAAAACCTGTTGTCCTGCGACCCGCACGGCTGTGACCGTCACGGTGCGACGATCCTGAACCGTCAGGCGTTTTCACCGGGACGAGTCGAAGTTAATCGGATCGATCCGGCCGTCCTGGACCGCGCGGCCAAGCTCTACCGTGAGCTGCGCGCGGCTGGCAAACCGGCAAAAGTGATGGTGTACGGGTTTGCGGATGTTATCCGGTACAATGGCCGGCACATTCCCGACAACGCCGCGCTCGGCTTGGACCGCACCATGCGGCCGGTCGAGTACCTGACCAACCACGAGGTGCCGTTCGACAGCATCGATCAAAAGATGCTGAACGAGACGACACTGGGCGCGCGCTACGCCTCGATCAAGGTGTACGTGCCGACTCCAACCGCGGTTCCGTCGGCACCAACCCTAGTTCACATGGGTGGCGCGGGCGGCGGTGGCAGTGGTAGCAATAGCACCAACACCACAGTCATTCAGTCGGGTGGCGCCGACTGGCGCTTCTTCATCGACGTTCAACTGGCTTGGGGGTTTTACC
>CAYINJ010000034.1:0-7834 GCA_964364745.1 uncultured Gammaproteobacteria bacterium | reverse complement strand
CCATGGTGATCCTCCAGAGTTATTTGGATAAGATTAAGCGCTAAATGGAATATTTCACGCAGGCCATTGTGCTCGGCAGTACCGCCAGCCGTGAATATGACCGGCTGGTGTCGTTGTATACTCATCACTTGGGCAAAATTACTGCCGTGGCGCGCGGGGCGCGACGCTTAAACAGCAAGATGGCCGGCCACTTAGAGCCCTTTGCGGTGGTGGCAGTGAAGCTGGTCAGCGGCCGGGATCGCTACACCATTTCCAATGTCGAGGGGGTAGAGCGATATCAAGACATTGTTCATGACTTGTCGCTGATGCGCTTGGCGAGATCATGTTTACGGCTGGTTGACGACATCGTGCACGAAGGCGCCTGTGACATTTCAATTTTAGACGGTCTGCGGGAAACGCTAGCGGCGATCAATCATCCGACGATGGCTTTGGCCACCAAACAGTGGTTGGTTAACATCTTCGGCCTGCGGTTGGTCGCGCACTTGGGCTATCGACCCCAAGTCACGTCTTGTGTCATCTGTCAGCGGGGCATCAGTCGCGCCAAAGCGCAATTTGATGTCTTGCGCGGCGGGTTGCGCTGTTCGGCCTGCACCGGGCCGGCCACCGAGCTCGTGTTGCCCTTGTCGGCCCAGTCAGTCGAGCTCCTAGCGGGAGTAGTGCATAGTCAGAACAGCCAACCAGGGGATAGCGCCGCTCGAGGCGAAGTTATGGCGGCCATCAGCGCGCTAGTCCGGTCGGTGCGGGGTAAATAATTGACATTTCAGTCCAGAGTGGTATAGTAATTTCACTATGATGAGTCAGTCAGTCAACAATAACAATAATAATCGCCCACCGCGGATTTAAGCACGTTGGTCAGTTTCGCTTATCTCCGCCCTCGACACTCGTCAGGGCTTTTTAAAACCTCCTCTCTAGTATTCTCGGGTAGTTCAGGGGTAGAACGCCTGGCTGTTAACCAGGATGTCGCTGGTTCGAATCCAGCCCCGAGAGTTGTGGAGAGGAGTTTAGTGATACCTGCCCCCGGTTTACCTGCCTGCCTGCCGGCAGGCAGGCCGGAGGCATGGCCGGCAGGGAACGCCTGGCTGTTAACCAGGACGTCACAGAGCTTGTCCTGATCCGCCGGGCGGAGAAGGATTCGAATCCTGTTCCCAGAGCTTAGTGAATGATCATGGTCAATGCTGTGATTTTACCCCAATATCAATTTAACCTGCCGCCTAAGCTGGTGGCCACCACACCGGCCAGGGTGCGAGATGCGGCGAAACTTCTGGTCTATGACACTGCCACAGACACGGTTATTTTTGATAATTTTCGTCACTTGGGGAAATATCTTCCACATCGGTCACTATTGGTATTAAACGACACCAAAGTGTTACCGGCGCGCGCCCCGTTGACTAAAGATACTGGCGGTAAAGTGGAAGTGTTATTCTTGATGAATGAAACATCGTCCGCCGGCACAGTCCGTGGTTTGGTCGACCGCCAGCTAACCATCGGCCAAAAAGTATGGTTGGGTCGCCATGAATTTGTGGTTGTTGGCCAAGTCGAGAATATGTTTGTTTTTCGACCACAGTTTCCGCTCCGGCAATTATCCGGAATCCTGCAGCAAGTCGGCCACATGCCGCTGCCACCATATTTGCGCCACACTAAACTATCCGAGCATGAATTAAGAAAAAAATATCAAACCGTCTTTGCCTCGCACCCGGCCTCCGTGGCTGGCGTTGGTCGACGAACTGCCCGATGAGGTCGAACTCATCGACTGATCTGTTCTTGGTTGACTCACACTGTCGCCCCGTCCCGCTTAGCGGGATGGGGCGACTTTCTTATTTGACAATTATTAGCCATCTGCTAAGGTGACCAATAGATCAAGTCACCCATGAACCACAGCGCTGACCAGCCCGCCCCATCCATGCTTGGGGGCGGGCGTTTTTCTTAAAAAATTGAAAAAACCGCCATATCCTGATACGCTAGGAACTGACCATATGCTTCACTGGACGCCCTTAATTGATCTGGCCATCCGAGTGGCCGCCACCCAGCATCAGGCCGCAACCAGAAAGGTAAATAATGTCCCATACATCACGCATCCCTTTGCGGTGGCGTCAATTCTGGCTGACTTTACCAACGATGAAACCACCATAGTCAGTGCCCTACTGCATGACACGATTGAAGACACGAGCTATGACCCAGCGGATCTCGAAGCCAATTTTGGCCAGCAGGTGTTGGCTATTGTCCAGGGCGTGACCGAGGACAAGAGTATTGGCGACTGGCAAGCCCGTAAAGATGACTATTTCCAAGCCCTGGCGCAAGCACCGCGGGCCAGCAAAATGATCGCCGTGGCTGACCGCATGCACAACCTCTATTCTTTGATGGATGAATACCAGAAACACGGCGATGACATGTGGGACTTATTTGGTTCTAGTCCGGCGCGGCAAATTTGGGCGACGGAAGAACTGCTGACTATAGTTGGTGGGGCCATTGATGTCGGCCTAACTGACCAACTCACTCAAACCATGACGGCCGCTAAAGAAATGTTTGGCCTAGTTGATTAATTTATGCCCGCCACCACCAAGTTCGGCCTTCAGGCGCCGGGCTTTTTCCTTGATCTGGTTAAATAAGGTATACTATCTTTAGATTAATTATATTACCATAGAATTATGTGGCGTTGGTTGTGGAATTGTTTATTGGTGATGGCTTGGACATTGACGAGTTGGGTAGTGTTGTGGTGGTTATTGGCCTACGCTCAAACATTGCCACGCCTGGCTTTTGTCTTGGTCCATTATGGGCTGATCATCTTGGTTTTTGGCTCACTCTTTTTGTTGTATTACCACACCCTAGATCACTTTGCGGCTTGGGAGACCGCCGCTTTAGCAGTGATCAGTGTTGTCGTCATCCAGTTTATTTTCCAGACATTTTTTTACCAAGGCACGGGAGAATGGCTGACGGTGGCCGATTGGCTCATCCCGACGGTCATTACCGCTGGGGTCGTGTACTCGGTACGGGAAATTGTTTGACGGTTTATGAACGATCATCTTATTGACCAGACCACTGGTTTAACCAAAAAAGAACGACGAGAGCTTCGGCATCAAGAAAAATTAGACCGCCAGCAGATGGCGGTCCGGCGCGGTAGTTGGCGGCGACTAGCGATTTGGGGTGGTGTCATAGTTGGCTTAGTCGTGATCGTTTGGGGATTGATTTTATTGGCCGGCAATTCAGCCGTTACCTCGATTAGTATCGATGGCACGATTGACCCGTCCGACCATGTTCGGGGCAACCCCGCGGCGAACGTGGTAGTGATCGAGTACAGCGACTTCCAATGCCCGGCCTGCAAATACTACGAGCCAATGCTATCCCGGCTAAGCGCTGATTTTGGTGACCAAATTGCCTTGGTCTATCGCCACTTCCCGCTGACGACCATCCACGCCAACGCTCAAGTGGCCGCCCAAGCGGCCGAAGCGGCCGCCATCCAAGGGAAGTTTTGGGAGATGCATGATCGATTGTTTGATCAACAAACAACTTGGGCGACTGAACGCAACCCGATCGACTTGTTTCGGGGATACGCTCAAGAGCTGGGGCTAAATGTTGAGCAGTTTAATAGCGACTACAGTTCTAGAGAAGTTCGTGGAGTCATTAGCCGCCATGTCGCCAGCGCCCGGGCGGCCAATTTACCCGGGACGCCGTCAATTTTCATTAACGGCCAACTCATTGATAACCCGCGTGACTATGAATCGCTTCAGGCAATGGTACAATCAGCACTGGCCACCGGTGCCGCCGCTGTTAGTCGTTAGTTTAGCGGTTGTCGCGCTGGTCGGTTTTATCGATGCCGCGTATTTGACCGTTGAACACTTCACCGGCGCGGCAGTGCGCTGTTGGTTGGTGAGTGGCTGCGACGCCGTCTTGACCAGTTCCTACGCGACTGTCGGCCCCGTGCCGCTTGCTCTCCTCGGCGCTGGCTACTACGCCGTCATTTTAGGGTTGCTGGTCGCGTATCTAGATAGTCACCGCGGCGTTTGGATCCGGCTAGCCGCCGTCTTAACCATGGTCGGATTGGGGATTTCATTAGCGCTGATTTGGCTGCAGGTGGCGATTATCCAATCACTTTGTTTTTACTGTCTGGTTTCTGCCGCTAGCTCAATTCTCCTGGCTGGCGGTGGGGGAGTAGTCCTGATTCGTTATCGGGCCTGAAAAATAATAAAAAATACCCCGCGGAGGCGGGGTATTTTGGATTGGGTTTCGTAATTTAAATCGCCACTTCCGGCAACAGGCGCCCCACCGCCACAATTGCCGCCAGGCCCAAAGCCAGGGCTAAAATATGACCGGTGATATCCCGCGTTCGTCGTTGGCTATTGGTCATCGGCATCAAGTCAGTACAGGCGATGTAGATGAAATTACCAGCGGCAAAGGCCAAGAGCCAAGTGTTAAATAATAGGATCCGTTGATCAAGCCACCAAACCAACAGCGCGCCCCCGACTGAAGCCAAAGCCGAGATCACATTCCAAAAAATAATTCGCCAGCGGGTCATGCCGTTGTGCCATAAGACGGCGAAGTCGCCAATTTCTTGGGGGAGCTCATGGAACAACACCGCTACCGCCGCCACGATCCCGAGGCGGAAATCGGCGAAGAAGGCGCTGGCGATCACCATGCCATCTAAGAAGTTATGCAAGGTGTCACTGATGATAATCAACGGTGTGGAAGAGACGTGGACCTCACAATGTTCGTTGTGGTGACAGTGGTAGACGATCAAGAACTTTTCTAAGAGGTAAAAAGTCAGAATGCCCACTAAGACCACGATAAAGCTCATCGAGACATTCGGGCTGGAGGCCACCAGCTCGGGGAGCAAGTGCAAGAAAGCAACGGCCAGCAAGGAGCCGACCGCAAAGGAGATGAGATAATTGGACAGCCACTTGATCCGAGCGGCAAACCACAATAAGAGAATACCGGCGGTCAAACCGAGCAAGCTGGTGATGGCGATAATCAGGAGGACGATGAAGAGCAGTGACATAACCTAAGAATTGACGATTTATTGGTGGTATTGTAGCCCAAGAATATTTCTTTAGCAAGAAGCGGAGAACAAAATAGCTGCGCGATGTCAGGCCATTTCCCTTTGACTTTTTGGGCTAATTTCGTTATCTTAGAAAGGCCCACCCTCTTATGACGCCAAGCTTAATTCAAGACCTCGGCAGCCAAATCGGCCAAACAGTTACGCTGGCTGGTTGGGTCGCCAACTTTCGATCATCAGGATCGATTTTCTTTTTGCAGTTACGCGATGGTAGTGGTTTTATCCAGTGCATCGCGGACAAATCAGCTGTATCGGAAGAAGTTTGGGCCGACTGCCAATCGCTCACGATGGAATCATCGGTCAAAGTGACCGGAACAGTCGCCGCCCATCCTAAACAGCCGGGGGTATGTGAGTTACAGCTGACCAACCTGGTCGTCGTCCAAATCGCCGCCGAGTATCCCATTAGTAAAAAAGAACACGGCCCGGATTTTTTGCTCGATCACCGACACCTGTGGCTGCGGTCTAAACGGCAGTGGGCGATCCAACGAGTACGTGATGCGGTGATTACCGCGATTTACAATTTTTATCATCAGCGAGGTTTTATTAAAATTGATACGCCAATCATCACTCCCAATGCGTGTGAGGGGGCCACGACGTTGTTTGAGCTGGAATACTTTGATCAGGGCATGGCGTATTTATCGCAATCAGGTCAACTCTATTTAGAAGCGGCCATTATGTCAGTTGGTCGTGGTTTTGATTTTGGCCCGGTCTTTCGAGCCGAAAAAAGTAAGACCCGACGCCACCTGACAGAATTTTGGATGATGGACGCCGAGGCCGCATTTGTGGAACACGAAGAAAACATGCAGCTGCAAGAGCAGATGATTTGTGCGATCGTGGCGCACTGCTTGGTGCACTGTCAACCAGAATTGGCCATGCTAGAACGCGATCTCACACCACTGAAGAAAATCGCGGCGCCATTCCCGCGCTTGACCTATACTGAAGCGATTACCAAGCTGCAGCAACTAGGGTCGGATATTAAATTTGGTGAAGATTTAGGTAACGACGATGAGGGCTTGTTGACTAACGGCAGTGACCGGCCGGTGTTCGTCCATAAATGGCCGGCCAAGATCAAGCCATTTTATATGAAAGCCGATCCCACTAATCCCGACTTGGTGCTCAATAATGACCTGATTGGGATTGAAGGAGCGGGGGAACTAATTGGCGGCAGTCAACGCGAGGATGATTATGCTACTCTGAAAGCCAAGATTGATCACGCCGGTCTGCAGGGCGAGGAATATCAATGGTATCTTGATTTGCGCCGATACGGCAGCGTACCACACAGCGGTTTTGGCTTAGGACTGGAGCGGACCGTGGGGTGGATTTGCGGCGCCGAACACATCCGCGAGACCATCCCGTTCCCCCGATTGATTAATCGGCTGAAGCCGTAAAATCCCTAAAATTGCTTAAAATAACCAAAAACACTTTACAAGAATAGTGTTTTGTGCTATGCTAACCCATTAGTTCTTTACATCCAAAATTCAGGTGAGGCGAGCGTTTTGTGGGCTATTTTAGTATGACCCCTAGAACGCTCGCCTCAATTTCGAGGTCAGTCGCATAGCCTGAGCGGTTTCAGGTAATAAGGAGGATGGCTCCGATGTCGAAAGCATTGGCTCCGTCCAAGGTTATGAGTCGAGATCCCAAAGGTCTCAAGTTCATGTCCATCGTTGAAGCGGCCTATAACAAGGCCGGCCTCACCGAGGAAGAGGCACAGCGCGTCAATGACACGCCCGGCCTGGCCGAGCATGTCGCGAGTTTCATCGCCAAAAGCCGGCAACCGAACCAGTTCGAAGGCGAAGAAGTTCGTTCCAGCTACGACTACCCGCCCGAGTACAAGGGCCCCCGGCTGATCGCGGAACAGATCGCGGCAATCGCCAAAATCTTCGGCCTCGATCCGGCGCAGGCACTTGAGTGCGCCAAGAAGCTGCCCCAGCGTCCCGAAGGCGCCGAAGGATACTTTGCCTTCCCGTCGGTCGATGCGCTGGCCGAGAAGTACTTCCCCGAGGTTACCGATCCGGCGGAGAAGTACTGCCGCGCCATTCAGCTCATCCATCAGAAGATCGCCGAATTGCGCACGTTCTACAATTGGCGCGAAGGTCAGACCGTGCCGGCTCAACTGCGACTCACCGCACGGACGGCCGAGTTCCTGGCCAAGATCGTCGAGTCCCAACCTGGCGACATTCTGATCATCGCCGCCCAACTCGGCAAGCGTCATCGCGGCAAGTCGGTCCGTCGGGCTCGCGAGGTCTTCGTGCAGAACGAGTTCGGCCTCGGTTCGCTCATCGTTGGCTCCATTGCCCTGACTCATCCCGAGCGGTTTGTCCGTTCGGCGGAACTGGACATGGATTGTGCCGGTGACGAGTTTGATCCGGCTGCCGATGGCTCGTTCGACCACGCTCCGTACTTCTACTTCAGCGACGACTTGGTCAAGTTCGGCACGTGCGACGTCTCCTACGCCTACGAGCGCTTTGGCTCGGCCTCCGGGTTCCTCCCGCAGTAAGTCGGAACTCGGGATTCGGAATTTTGGTTCTTTTGACCTCTTGGTCTTTCCGTTCGCCGCGGCGAACGGTCGCGACAAAATCGCGATGGGTTCTGGCTACACAGTCGGAACCCCTTTTTCTTTTCTCAAAATCTGCTAAGATACTTATGAAAGTAGGCTCATGTACGGCAGTTTACGGATTGCCGCCGCCGAAATTTCTCTTTTCAGAGAACCGGCCAGAATCTTGAAGATTACGGTTTTCAAGAGCGTGCTGTCTTAAGGAGATACTGCTTGTCTTTGTCTGGCACAGA
>CAYINJ010000033.1:0-7845 GCA_964364745.1 uncultured Gammaproteobacteria bacterium | reverse complement strand
CCGTCGGCTTGAAAGGGACCTTTACCGGGCACACGCTCTGTGATGAAGACCACCCGATTGTGCTAGAGTCGATCGTCTTCCCCGAACCGGTTATCTCCATCGCCGTCGAGCCCAAGACCAAGGCCGACCAAGAAAAAATGGGCTTGGCCTTACAGAAATTAGCCGAAGAAGACCCGACCTTCCAAGTCCACACTGACGATGAAACCCTGCAGGTCATCATCGGTGGGATGGGGGAGTTGCACCTGGAAATCATCGTTGACCGAATGAAGCGGGAGTTCAAAGTCGAATGTAACGTCGGCGCGCCGCGGGTGGCTTATCGCGAAACGATCCAAAAGACCGCCGAAGCCGAAGGCAAATACATCAAACAATCCGGTGGTCGTGGCCAATACGGGCACTGCTGGCTGCGGGTCGAGCCGAACGAAGCGGGCCAGGGCTTTGAGTTTGAAGATGAAGTTAAGGGTGGGGTGATTCCGCGCGAATTCATCCCGGCGATTGAAAAGGGCGTCAAAGAAGCGCTGGCCCGCGGCGTGGTGGCCGGCTACCAAATCGTCGATGTCAAAGTAGCGGTCTATGATGGCTCGTACCACGACGTTGACTCGTCGGAAGCCGCCTTCAAGATGGCCGGTTCAATGGCGTTCCAAGAAGCGGCGCGCAAAGCCGGTCCGGTGTTGCTCGAACCAATCATGAAAATTGAAGTGGTCACGCCGGAGGATTTCATGGGCGATATCATCGGTGACTTGAACGCCAAGCGCGGTCAGATCCAGGAAATGCGGGATCGCCACCAGCTGAAAGTAATCGAAGCGCTCGTGCCGCTAGCGTCCATGTTTGGCTACGCCACCCAGCTGCGATCAATGTCGCAGGGTCGCGCCAGTGCCAGCATGGAGTTCAAGCACTACATGCCGGTGCCGCCGAACGTGGCGGAAGCCGTCGCGGCCGATCGCCGCAGCGGTAAAAAATAACTTATGCCCACGCCACTCGATCAATTGTTGGCGCTAGCTCGGCCGGGGACGCCGGTGGTGATTTATGATTCAGTCAGTGGGACTACCTATACGTTAAGTGCTAGTCGATCCGGAATGGGGGCGGTGCCGCCGCCAGTCCCGCCAGCGCCAGTGACTCTGGTTGAAAATATTCAGGAGTTGACAGAAGAGCAGCTGTTGGCTAAAATAAACCGTGACGTTGCGCTCTGGCGGGAAGGGCATCACGACCAGTCAGTCGTCAGGGCTGATCCGATCACTCCGGCGATGACGGACTACACGTTTGAATCACTCGACGATGACGGTCTGACGGAGTAGGGCGGCGACTTGATTGGCGGTGACGCACCGCCCATCAACTGTCGGACTTACTTTATTTATAAAGGTACCAACAACTGGCTAAAACTCTCTTCGGCCACGGTGGCAAGGGGGAGGTTGTTGGAGGAGATTAATCCCATGGCGACATTCGATCGCAGCAAGCCGCACGTGAACGTCGGCACCATTGGTCACGTTGACCACGGTAAGACCACGTTGACGGCCGCTATTCTCAACTATCTCAACACCAAGGGCGGCATTGCCCAACAGAAAGGTGTTGCGGATCTCGATAAAGCCCCGGAATCCCGGGCGCGTGGTATTACCATTGCCACGGCGCACGTCGAATACCAGACCGACAAGCGCCACTACGCGCACGTCGACTGCCCGGGTCACGCCGACTACGTCAAAAACATGATCACCGGTGCCGCCCAGATGGACGGCGCGATTTTGGTAGTGGCCGCGACTGATGGCCCGATGCCGCAAACCCGCGAACACATCCTCTTGGCTCGCCAGGTCGGTGTGCCGGCGATGGTCGTCTTCTTGAACAAAGTCGACATGGTCTCCGACCCGGAATTGATTGATTTGGTTGAAGAAGAAATTCGCGACTTGCTGACCAAGTACGAGTTTGATGGCAAAAACATTCCCGTGATTCGCGGTTCGGCTTTGAAGGCCTTAGAAGACCCGAATGGTCCGGCCGGTGAAGCGATCGCCAAGCTCTTGGAAGCGCTCGATACCGCCATCCCGGAACCAGTGCGCGATGTGGCCAAGCCATTCTTGATGCCGATCGAAGACGTCTTCTCGATTGAAGGTCGCGGCACGGTCGTGACCGGCCGGATCGAACGTGGGATCGTCAAGACCGGTGAAGAAGTGGAAATCGTCGGTTTGAAAGAAACTCAAAAGACCGTGGTGACTGGGATTGAAATGTTTAACAAGTCACTCGATCAGGGTCAAGCCGGTGACAACGCCGGGATTTTGCTCCGCGGCACCCGCAAAGACCAGGTGGAGCGCGGTCAGGTGTTGGCCAAGCCCGGCACTATCACCCCGCACACCGAGTTCGAAACCGAGGTCTACGTGTTGTCGAAGGAGGAAGGTGGCCGTCACAAGCCGTTCTTCAAGGGTTACAAACCACAGTTCTACATCGGCACGACCGATGTGACCGGGGAAGTGGTTCTGCCGGAAGGCGTGGAGATGGTCATGCCGGGTGACACGCTGAAACTCAACGTCGTGTTGATCAGCCCAGTCGCTTTGGAAGCCAAGCAACGGTTCGCTATTCGCGAAGGTGGTCATACCATCGGCGCGGGCGTGGTGACCAAAATTAGTAAGTAAACAAATTGCCACTCTGTCGATGGCGGCAGGGTGGCAAAAGTTTGCCTGATTATTTCGTTTATGTCCGACGCTGCCAAAACAACCAAAAAGCCCAAAGACGACAAAGCCCATCAACGGATCCGGATCAAGATCAAGGCCTATGATCATAAGATTATCGATCAATCGGCTAAGACGATCATGGAGACGGCTATTCGGAATGGTTCTCAAGTCATGGGCCCGATTCCGCTGCCGACCGAAAAGAACAAATTCACCGTCAATCGGTCCACTTTTGTCCACAAAGACGCTCGGGACCAGTTTGAAATGCGGACCCATAAGCGGCTGATTGATATTATTGATCCCACGCCGCAGACGGTTGACGCGCTGATGAACTTGAGCTTGCCGGCCGGCGTCGACATTGAGATTAAAATGTAACTGGTAGCGGCCACCGGGCTGTTAGCCGAAAATCACCCAGCTAACGGGTGATTTTTGATTTTGATCCATGGGAAGTTATAAACAGGTTTGCCTCAACAGTCAAGGGGCAAATGTGCTATACTAAGCATAACTGTAAGCAGTCACCAGAAAATAAATAAAGGTGACCGTTTTATGGTGGTATAAACTATGGAAATTGTGCAACCGATACAGCCAAAACCGTCCGTCCGCCGCTGGTGGTCAGGGGTCGGTCTTTTGGTGTTGACCCTGGTGTTTTTCGGTCAGGCCACGGTAGTAACTGCCGCTACGGGTATTAATAAAGTGTTGTACTACCAGGGCCGTCTTCAAAACGCGGCTGGTGACAATGTTGCTGACGGAAGCTACAACATGATTTTTTTGATTTACAACGCTTCTAGCGGCGGCACCTGTCAGTGGGCGTCCAAAGGCACCTGTGGTTCGCCGACCAACTTGAGTGTGACCGTCACTGATGGGGTGTTTACCGTGCCGTTGGGAGACACCTCGGCTGGTGGTGGGACCCAAAATGCGATGGGCGATACGCTGTTTGATGATGATACTCGTTATCTCGAGGTTCGCATCGGCGGGGAAACTCTATCACCGCGGAAAGCCATCGCCGCGGCGGCCTATGCCTTTAATGCCCTTCATTTTAATGGTTTAACTTCGAGTCAATTTCTCCGGGCAGACACCGCGGCTAGTTTTTCAGGTAGTACCTTAACTTTTTCTACCGACACTAACTTCGCTCTGTCCGGTGGGTTGAATGGTTTGAGTTTTGGTACAAACATTCTGTCAATTGATGCGGCGAGCAGTCGAGTGGGGATTGGCACCACTAGTCCGGAAAATCCCCTCCACGTCAAGCTGACCGGCACCGGTAGTGATCACGTCGTTGGTCAATTTTCTCTCGACGAAGATGCTTTGAACTTCGGCAATGCTGGGGTGTTAATTCAAGGCAACCGTTCAGGCGTCACCCAAGATAATACGGCCTACCTTGATTTCGGTAATTACGATGCCACCGAGGGTGCTGGCACGGCCTTTGTCATGGCCCGGATCGCCGCCGGTAATCCCACCGCGGCCGGGTCAAAAGGCGACCTGTCATTTTGGACCAACGCCGGCGCTAGTTTAACCGAACGAATGCGGATATTAGAAACTGGCTTGGTGGGAATTGGGGACAGCAGTCCCGACTACACTCTCGAAGTCAGCACCGCCAGCGGTGATTCATCATTTGCCCTGTCTGACCCCGATGTCGCCCATGGCGTGACAACCTATCTTCAAACCGATGCCTTCATAAAGATCGGACCGGTTTCCAGCACGGCCGGGGGGGCTAGTATCTTAGGTGCGTCTGACGCCGCCGAAGCCATCGGCTTAGCCCTAGATGGCTTGATCGGTGTAACTGATCCGACTGACAATACACCGGCAATTAAATTGGGCGCGGCTAAATCCGATGGATTGGGCGGTGTGCAAGCGCTGGCAGCGGCCGAAACGGCTTTACGCGTTGACAATTATTCCTCCACTGGATTACTGACGATCCTGGGAGACGGGAAAACGGGGATTGGTGACACCACGCCGGATTACACTCTCGAAGTCAGCACCGCCAGCGGCGACTCCAGCTTTGCCCTGTCTGACCCCGATGTCGCCCATGGCGTGACGGACCTGGCTCAAACCGATGCCTTTGTCTATCTCAAGCCACTGTCGAGCACGGCGGGCGGTCTTGATTTAACTACTTTCTCCGATACGAGTGCCAGTGCGCTATCACTCGGCGGGGTAATTGGCTCGACTGACCCGACCGATACTACTGCGGCGGTACTTATTTCCGGGGCAAAGAAAGACGCTGGTACCAGCTACCAAGCCCTGGGGAACAGTGAAACGGTGCTGCAAATCTGGAATGCCACCACCACTCTCGCCACCTGGCTGGGCAACGGTAATCTAGGGTTGAGGGATGCCACGCCCGATTACGGTCTGGAGGTCTCCAGTTTCACCGGTGGCTCGACGACTTTCGCGCTCTCGGATGCCGACTTGGCTCATGGGATAACTAGCTTAGATCAAACTGATGTCTTCTTTAGCTTAAATCCGGCCAACGCCACCAACGGCGGCGCGGTCATGCATGGATTTTCTGCTGCTGCCAGTACCGTCGGGCTGAATATGGGTGGCCTGACCGTAGCTGACCCAACCGATACAACGCCCGCCATCTATTTGGCCGGTGCCAAGAGTGATGGTGGGACGAGCATTGTGGTCTTAGGTAATACTGAAACAGTCCTCCAGATCGGCAATGCCACCACCCCATTATTCACGGTGTTGGGTGACGGCAAGGTGGGCATCGGTGATACTACCCCCAGCTATCGGCTAGAAGTGGCGACCGATGATGCCTCCAGCTACGTGGCGCATTTTTTCAACGACGGCAACAATGCCAACCGCTACGGTCTCCGCGTCCAGGCCGGTGCTGATGATGGTACTGGCACGACCTACTACCTCGACGCCTATGACGGTGATGGTGGCCAGGTTGGGTATATCGCCAATACGGCTGGTACCTTTGCGGTGACTGACGTATCCGATATTCGGACCAAGACGAACATCGCTGATACCACCTGGGGTGGTCTTGACGTCGTCAATCAATTACGAGTTGTGGACTATAATCGTCTCCAAGACCCAGATGGGCCAGTGTTAACCGGTTTTATTGCTCAAGAAGCCCAAAGCGTGTTCCCCAACATGGTTAATGTCGGACCAACGGGGATGCTGGGAGTGGCCAAAGACGCGTTGATTCCGATCTTGATCAAAGCCATGCAAGAACAACAGGCCATGATTAAATCGCTCCAACTGGCCAGTCAAGCGGTAGTTACCATGAATCCGTCCGACCCGACGGTCGGCGGCGCGCTCCAATTTGACCAGCCGATTGTCGTCAATCGCGACAACGCCGGTCAAGCTAGATTCGAGGGCGGCGCTAATAGCGTGAAAGTGACATTTGAAAATCCCTACACCGAACAGCCGATTGTGACCGTCACGCCGGTGGGCTTCGATGTGCCGCGGTACGGGATTGAACACGTGACGACAGCCGGATTTGAAATTGTGATGGAGACCCCCGCTGACGAGCCAACGGTCTTTAACTGGCACGCGTTTGGAGTATTCAATGGCTGGTTGACCTCCAGTGACGGTACTCGCGAGGGGATTGTAGTTATCGAGCCGACGACTGACCAAATTGACCCAGTTAAGGCGACCGCTGGTAATTCCACGGACCAGTCCGCCGATAACGCGGATGAACTAGTCGCCAGCGAGGCAGTGGTACCGGCAGAAACTCCCGTTCCAGAACCCCCGGTTGATCCAGTCGTTGACCAAACCACAAACCCGGCGTCAGACACGACTCCCGACCAGACCACCACGGTTAGCACTGATGCGTCCGACGGTTCAACCGATACTATCACGATTGAAGTCCAGCCCTAAAATATATCAATAACCGTAGTTAAGATTATTATGCCATCAGTAAAACCAACTCGTTCGACCGCCACACCAATGACCAACAGTTTCGGCCCTGCCCCGACGAAATCCCGCCGCCGGTTGGGGCCAGCGTTAGTATTACTCTGTCTAGCCCTGGTGCTCGTGGCGATGAGCTGGCTTTACACCCAATATCGCGATTCGCAACGGGAATTGGCTCGGTTGACCACGCCAGCCGGCCAGCAAGAGTTTGCTAAACAGCAAGTGGCGGCCGTGGTGAGCAAAGTCAGCCGCCACATTGTCTTGCCGGCCGACGAAGATCCAGTGGTGGCGACGATTTTGGACATCGAAAAATTAGCCAAAGACCAACCATTTTATCAAGGGGCAAAAAACGGTGACCGGGTGTTGATTTACGTGAAAAATAAACGGGCGCTGATCTACGACGCTGAACGTGATTTAATCGTCAATGTTGGCCCCGTGCAGTTTGATGGTTCGGCCGCCGCTGGGGCAAACACGCCGGCCACCCCGGTGCCAACTCCAGTTGAATAACTCCGCGGTTAGGAAAATTTGATCATGTTGTCTTTGGTCAAAACGCTATTCCGTCATCGGGAATGGCGAACATCCCGCCTGCTCCTGACTGCCCTCGGCTTCGCCGTGGGCGGGTTGTTGTTTGGGGTGCCGGTGACCTGGGCGATGTCCAGCACTAGTTATCAAATTAACTGGGACGCCTTGAGCGCTGCCGGCGGGGAAGACATGACTTCGACTACTTATCAATCTCCAACCACGGTTGGGGAGCCGAGCGCTGGGAACGGCACTAGCACCACTTACCAGTTGCTGGGCGGATTTCAAGGCGGGGCAGTTATTTTGCGACAATGTAACGATGGCATTGATAATGATGGTGACGGCCTGATTGATTATCCCGCTGATTCAGGATGCACGGGCACTAGTGATGACAGTGAAGCCAGTTCCGGCCAGCCGCAGGGGGCGGTGTGTGGTAACGCCATCTGGGAAACCGGCGAGCAATGTGACGATGGTAACACCAGCAATCTGGATGCTTGCTTAAACACCTGTGTTAACGCCAGCTGTGGCGATGGCTATATCCGGACGGGCGTGGAAGCGTGTGATGGTGGCACCAGTTGTACGGTGGCGTGTACGATAATTGTCGTTCCGCTCACTTGTGGTGACGGGACGGTTGATGCCGGCGAGCAGTGTGATGATGGTAATACGGTCAACACCGACGCCTGTCTCAACGCTTGTACTTTACCGACCTGTGGTGATGGCTATATCCGCCCTGGCGTGGAAGAGTGTGACGGTGGTACCAATTGTACGACGAGTTGTACCCTGATTACGCCACCAACCTGTGGTAATGGTGCAGTCGACAGTGGCG
>CAYINJ010000032.1:0-8055 GCA_964364745.1 uncultured Gammaproteobacteria bacterium | reverse complement strand
CTTTAAAGGGATCCTTCGACTTCGTTCGCCCCGCAGCTGGGCTCACTTCGCTCAGGATGACAGAAAAGAGGTGATGGAAAAATACTCTGTCATTGCGAGCCCCGCTTGGCGGGGCGTGGCAACCCAGAGTTGCACCCCACGGCCAAGAAGATCAATTGCCATTGATTGAATCATTAAACCTCGTTGGCAGACCTAACCACTGCAGCTGGCCCAGCCCTGGGTTGCTTCGCTCCGCTCGCAATGACAATCGGGGAGGAAAAGTGAAAAACCACGTCATTGCGAGGGCCGTTGCGGCCCGCGGCAATCCCAGGACGAGCACGCCAACCGCGCAGTGGGGTATTCACTGGGATTGCCGCCCTTCGCTCCGCTCAGGGTAAACTTCCTCGCAATGACGATTAAAACCACTCGTCTGTCATCCCGAGCGAACCCCGACCCTGAACGAAGTGAAGGTAGGGGGAAGTCGAGGGATCTGGGTGACTATCTACGGAAACTGTGTATTATTCCTCTTCAAACCATTCCCACGTAGATCCCTCGACTGCAACCGCCGAAACGGCGGCTTCCGCTCAGGATGACAGAAAGGAAAGGTATCACACCACTCTGTCATCCTGAGGAGCCCCCGTATTCGGGGGCGACGAAGGATCTCTCTCGCTTGAGGTGGAATCTATTCTTCTATGGCCACAATAATCGGCAGTGTAATCAGTGGTTCTATTTAGTTCTACTATCCACGTCATCAAATTGTGGCATTGTCAGGTATATAGAGACGTTATCCCAGAGAGATCCTTCTCCGCCCGGGGCGGATCAGGATGACAAATCATACATACCATATACTCCATTCTGCCCCTTATGCTCATCGCTGGCCTTCAACCCACCACTCTGATCGACTACCCCGACAAACTGGCGGCAATCGTGTTTACGCACGGCTGTCAGTTTCGCTGCGGCTATTGTCATAATCCCGAAATCGTCGGGGGTCAGCCGCCACAGGAGTTCAGTGTGGCGTCGGTGCTGGAGTTTTTGCGGTCGCGGCAAGGACTGCTGGAAGGCGTGGTTGTCACTGGCGGCGAACCCACACTGCATCCCGATCTAGCCGATTTTTTACAGTCCGTCCGTGATCTTGGTTTTGCAATTAAGTTAGATACTAACGGCACCAATCCGGAGCGGCTCAAGGAAATTATTGACCGGAAGCTAGTGGACTACTTGGCGATGGATATCAAAGCGCCGCTAGCCAAATATAATCAAGTGACGGGCGTCAAAGTAAATCCCGCCATGATTACGCGCAGTATTGAATTAATTAAAAACTCCGGTGTGTCTTACGAGTTCCGCAGTACGATCATGCCATTTTTTCATACCACCGAAGACGTCACCGCCATGGCGCAGATGATCACCGGCGCGCCGCGCTATTATTTACAAACCTTCCGCAACAGCGGCAAACTGCTCGATCCAACACTGGCCAGTGCTCGCGGGTTTTCCGAAATTGAAATGACCCAACTGGCGAGGCATTGTCGGGAGTTTGTCGGGACTTGCGAAGTGCGGTAAACTGCTGCTATATGGAAGAAGATGTTCGCGTCGTCTTGGACCACACCGCTGACCGGCTGACCGCCGTCGAGCGGCAAATGCACAAAATCCACCAAACGCTGGTGTGGATTCAGGTCTTGAGTGTCTTGCGGATCATGCTCATCGCCATCCCGATTATTTTGGCGATTATCTATCTACCGGCCTTCTTGGCTGATTTCCGCGGCCAATTAGATTCGTTCCGGCCGCTGTTTGGTCTGTAAATATGACCTTTACCGAGCAGGTTTACACCTTGGTCCGGCTCATCCCGGCCGGTAAAGTGGCGACCTATGGCGCGATTGCCGCCGCCTTAGGCCGCCCCGGCGCGACTCGGGCGGTCGGGACCGCCTTGAAGAAAAACCCCCATTCTTTTTTGGACAAAAAATGCGCCGCGACGGTGCCGTGTCATCGGGTGATTGCTAGTAACGGCTTAGGCGGATTCAACGGTGGACTGGCGGCCAAACAGCGGTTGTTGGCCAAAGAGGGAAGTATCGTGCCGGGAAATCGGATTGGGTGAGATCATCAAGCGCGGCCGCTGGTCGCTTTTTGGTTTGATTTTATGCTACACTACTGCTGAAATCAGGCAATTTTAAGTAATTTTCCTGTGAAAGAGCACGAATTAGTCAAGGAAGTGAAGGGCTTAGTTACGCGCGTCAATGAACTGCGCGACCTATTAAGTATTGAACAGAAAAAAACCGAGATTCAGTCGCTGAAGACCTTATCGGCCACGAGCGACTTTTGGTATTACCGCGATCGGGCGCAGGCAGTGTTACGGCGCCTGGCTAATTTGCAAAAAGAAATTGCCACCTGGGAAAAATTATCCGCTGACGCAGCGGCCTTAGCTGAAATCGTGACGCTGGACGAGGATGATCAAACTGTTAGTTTGCGACTCGAAGCCGAGCGGGAATACGCCGGGCTTCGCGCTCGGTTAGAAGAGTTAGAGTTCAAAGTATTGTTGGCTGGTCCGCATGACGCGGCCAACGCGGTGGTGGCCATTCACGCCGGGGCCGGTGGCGTCGATGCCCAGGACTGGGCGATGATGTTGTTACGAATGCTGACCAGGTTTTGTGACAGACAAAAATGGCGAGTTAATATCTTGGACGAATCCCGTGGCGAGCAGCACGGCATCAAGAGTGTCTTTCTAGAAATCGAAGGGGAGTACGCTTATGGTTATTTGCAATCCGAACACGGCGTCCATCGCTTGGTGCGGATCTCGCCGTTTGACGCTGAAAAAATGCGCCACACTTCCTTTGCCATGATTGAGGTCATTCCGGAATTAGCCGATGCCACAGAAGACACGATCTGGATCAGCCCCGGGGATCTACGGATTGATGTTTATCGCTCCGGCGGCAAGGGTGGCCAAAGTGTTAATACCACTGACTCGGCCGTGCGGATTGTTCACTTACCAACCGGCATCACCGTGACTTGTCAAAATGAAAGGAGCCAATTGCAAAACAAAACTAAGGCCATGCAGGTGTTGCGGTCCAAGCTGCGCCAGTATGAACAAGCCAAGCGCGAAGAAGAACGGCAAATTCTGCGGGGCGAATTCACCGAAGCGGCCTGGGGCAACCAGATCCGCTCCTACGTCCTGCATCCATATAAAATGGTCAAAGATCATCGCAGTGACTATGAGACCAGCGATCCGGAAGCGGTCTTAGACGGTGAATTGATGCCGTTCATGGAAGCGTATTTGCGCTACCGCCAGGGCCAAGCGGCCTAAGTTGGTTATGACCATTGTTCAAATTTCAGCCAAGCAAATTACTTTGGCCGCCAAAATTTTACGCGCCGGGGGAGCCGTGGTCTATCCAACCGACACGGCCTACGCGCTCGGTGGACGCTTTGATCACTTAGCAGTTAGGAAAAAAATTATGCAGATCAAGGGGCGGCGCGATCAGAAATTCACCTTAATCGCCGCCAGTCGCCAACAAGTGGAGCAATTTTTTTCGCTCAATGTTGCTCAAAAGAAGCTGGCGAAGCAAGCTTGGCCAGGGGCACTGTCGATTGTCGTGTCGAGCCGATCCGCGGTGCGGGTACCGGCCAATAGCATCGCGCGACGACTGGCCCAACTGGCTGGCGCGCCATTGATCGCCACGTCAGCTAATATCTCCGGGCGGCCAGCACTGTATAGCGCTCGAGCCGTCACTAAGGAGTTTGCGAGACGGCGGCATCAGCCGGATCTCATCTTAGACGCTGGTCGCTTGCAGAAGACAAAACCATCAACGATTGTGAAGGTAGTCCGAGGCAAAGTGCTGGTGTTGCGCCAGGGAGCGGTGAAATTATAACCGTCATTGCGAGGAGACCCGCCTTTGGGCGGGGCGACGCGGCCGGCCTTGCCGTGCCTTCGGCAGGTAAACCGGCAGGCAGGCAATCCCAGGACGAACACACTGGCCGTGCCTTTGCTTGGACTCCCCGCCTGTCATCCCGAGCGGAAGCCGCCGTTTCGGCGGCTGCAGTCGAGGGATCTACGTGGGAATACTTTGTAGGGGAACAAACAGAACCTCCATGGATATTCACCTAGATCCCTCGACTTCCCCCTCCCTTCACTTCGTTCAGGTTCGGGGTTCGCTCGGGATGACAAACGGGTAGGTAGAGGAATGGCGCGGTCGTGGGATATCCTCCGGGATTGCTTCCCCAGCCGCAGAGCCCGGCAGCTGGGTCGCAATGACGAGTAAAAAAGCAGCCCCGCCATGACGATCAAAATATTATGCCCAACCTGACTTCACCAGAAACCATCAAAGCCCTGCTCGCCCGCCACGGTGTCCGACCCAACAAACGCCGTGGCCAGCATTTTTTGATTAACGAAGAGGTGCTGCAAGACATCGTGACGGCGGCGAACTTGGTGCCGACCGACGCCGTGCTGGAAATCGGCCCCGGACCGGGCGGGTTAACGACCGCGCTGGCGCCACTGGTTAAACAGGTCTTAGCCGTGGAACTTGACGCGGCGATGGCCAAGATTTTGGCCGAGACGACCGCCGGCTATCCCAACGTCACGATCTGGCGGCGCGATATTTTGGATATTTCGAACAGCGAACTAGCCACCGCGCTGGGCGGTCAGTATCAAGTGGTGGCCAACGTCCCATACTTGATCACCAACGTATTATTTCGAAAATTCTTAAGTCAACTACCCCAGCCGACGCAATTAGTATTTTTAATTCAAAAAGAAGTGGCCGAGCGAATCGTGGCTCGGCCGGGTGACATGAGCATCCTGGCGCTATCCGTCCAGCTTTACGGCCGGCCGGAAATTATCCGGCTGGTGCCGGCCGCGTCATTTTATCCCGCGCCGGCGGTGGACTCGGCCGTGATCGCGGTGCGGGATATTCATCCTTATCAGCCGCCATCAGCCGCCGCGGCCGTCACCGAGGCGCATTTTTGGCAAACGGTTAAAATTGGCTTTGCTGCGCCAAGAAAACAACTGGTTAATAACCTGGCCGCCGGCTTCCACCAAGAGAAAACGACCATAATTGCTCTGCTCAAACAACTAATGATTGACCCCCACATTCGGGCCGAGGGCCTGTCTGTGGATGAATGGTTTGCTTTAGCCAAAAATCTTTGACGGTCATGGCTATTTTCTTGTATAATACAGCTGTTCTCGCCGTTGGCTAGATACAGGCGAGAATTCTTTTCCTCATCGCCCTATGCCCCACCGTTTTACTGATGAGCTTGCTGCCACTCAAGCCGCCCCGGCGGCACCGTTGCCACTCTTCAGTAACCACCGGCGAGTGACCACGGCCGCGGTCGGCATCGGGGTGATCGTGTTGGCGCTGGGGGTCTGGCAAATGAGCAGAAATGTCACCCAGCCATTTCGACCATCACCGGACGCGCTGAAGGTCGATTTCTCGTACCTGGACGCGGAAAAAAACACGGTGGAGAAATCCAAGCAAACGGATACTGATGGCGATGGCCTGTCCGACTACGACGAACAGCAGGTCTATCAGACCAGTATCTATCTGGCTGATACCGACTCGGACGGGATCAGTGATAAAGATGAAATTATCAAAGGCAAAGATCCGCGTTGCCCCGAAGGCCAGACCTGTGAGAACTTTAACTACTACGGACCGGCCCCGTCGGCCACGACCGATGCCGCCGCGCTGGAGTGGCTCCAGACCAGCCAGACCAGCGGAACGGTCAGTGTGGCCGATCTACAACAAACACTGCTGTCGATGGACACCACCGAACTGCGGCAGTTGTTGGTGGACAATGGTGTGCCCGCTGACCAAGTGAATCAGTTGACCGATGAGCAGGTAGTCGCCCTATTTTATCAAGCGCTCCAAGAACAGACAGCGGCGGCCACCGTGACGACACCAGCGGCCACTCCGACTAATGCCGTGACGCCCGAACCAGACCCGGGCACGCCCTTAACCGCCGCGCAAAAAGCCGAGTTTGTCAAAGAAATCACGGCCATGACTGGCGACCAGGTACGCCAAACGTTGATCACCAGCGGGATTGATGCCAAGCTGTTGACCGGTAAAGACGACGCCACCTTGCGACAGTTTCTCCTCCAAACTCTAGAATTGGGCAATTAATTTCAAAACTTTGTGATAACCCGTCGTCCTGCTCCATTACTGATCGCGCTCGTAGTCGCCGGTATCGTGGCGAGTGGTTTGTGGCCCCGTTCACCAGCTGCTGCTGCCTCGATATTTACTCCTCAGACCGATTTATCGTCTAGCTACACCGTTGCACCCGGCATCTTAGTGGCGGATAAAGGAGTGCAGACCCGTAATGCTGTCAAAGACTTTCTAGAGGAATGGGGGAGAACGTTAGACCAAGCTGCGACCCAAGCCATTATCAGCAGCTTACAGATGTTGAGTCGGACCATCGCTCACGAAACGGCGCTGAAAGTTGCTCAAGGCGCGGACGGGATCCGCTCACTGACCGAGGGGCGAACCATCGAGACCATTCGCCAAGACGCTATGGGCGCGGCGGCGGGAGAATTCATCGGCAGTTTTTCGCAAGCGTTTTTTGGTGACGCCAGTTTTTTGTGTAACCCCGACCCGAATTTTCGATTATTTGTCCAAATTGGCTTAGTCGGTACCGAAGCTCCGAAGCCAAAATGTGACTGGCGCGAAGTTCAAGGCAATTATCGGGCGTTGGCTCAACAAAGCCAGGCCGAGTGGCTGAAGCGCTTGTCGGCCTCATTTGAGCCCACTCAAAGCGACGCCGGAGCGATGTTACTCGCCATGGCCAAGCTCGATGAGTATCGTGGAGAGGTGTTGAAAACCAACGTTGATCCACTGAAACTAGATGCTGGGAAGGGCTTGAAAAATTTACTTAATGCCGCCGGCATTGTGAACCAACCGATCGAAGCAACTAACAAACTAATCGAGCAGGGATTGTTTAATCAGGTGAATATAGTCGATGCGGCTGTTTGGAACAACGCCATTGCTAAAGGGGCGATCCTGTACCCGTTCGTCAATCAATTCATCAATACTTTGGCCTCCGAGACCCTTAACCGCTGGTTATCGGGACTGTGGGGTGTGTACACGCCGTGCGATATTCCCCGCGAGGTCAAGACATCAACTGGCGAAGGTGGCAAACCACGGATTACCGGCGTCGGGTCACTCTTGTGCGGGACGGAACTAAGCTTGAAGGGCGGTCCGGGGACGGGCTATGGCGGGTCATATGATGGCGGTCGCACGGCGCAAGACACCTTTGCTTCACTGTTGAATCCCAAAATTGCGATTGGCGGGGAATACGACATCATCGCGGAGATGTCGGCCTGTCCTGACGCGTCGGCGCGGTCAATCAACAACTGTGTCATGACGACGCAGTTCGCCACCGCCGTGCTGAACCAATTGACCTTGGCCGAAGCCGTCGAGCGGGGGCAAGTCGATGCCAATCAACCACTCGGATATATCCAGCCGGCCACCAGCTTGGAGCCGGACTACACCGAAGGATACGGCTACGCCAACATCCAAAAAATGCGCAAAGCCCGGATCGTGCCGACCGGCTGGGAACTGGCCGCCCAGATGATTCGCCTCGACGCGGTCAACAGTCAAAATGCCAACTTTCCGCCAGTGTCGCTCAAACAGCTGATGACGGCCTATAATCAATCCGGTGAAAATGGCATTTGTGATGGCTTCCGCGATGGCTGGGAGAACGCGACCACGCCGCTGGCCAACTACTTAATTGATACTAATGACAACATCTATTGTGGCTTGGTTGATCCGAACTGGGTGCTCAAAGCGCCCCAGCAAAAATGCACTGCGGAAGTGGCCGGACCATTGTATCAAGGTGGCGGCGTGCGACAGGACTACTGCGCCGAAAGCAAGGATTGTATTTTGGAGCGAGCCGACGGTAGTTGCCAGATGTGGGGGCACTGTGACCGCGAAAAAAATATCTGGTGGTTTGACGGTCAGTCCTGCCCCAACTATTATGATACTTGTCAAACCTTTGTTAATGATAGTTTCAATAACCAAATCAGTGTCTTGAAGAGCAGCGTCAATTACGCTGGCTGTTCCGCCGACAACGCCGGTTGTCGGCCATACGCTTTGACCCAAGACACTGCCG
>CAYINJ010000031.1:0-8212 GCA_964364745.1 uncultured Gammaproteobacteria bacterium | reverse complement strand
GCCCTTATTCCACCTTCCATATTTACGACCCCAAGCATCGAATTATCAGCAAGGCGTTGGTCAGAGATAGGTTAATCCACCACGTAGTTTTTAATGAACTTTACCGTATCTTTGACCCCATCTTTATTTTTCACTCTTATTCATCACGTCTCGGCAAGGGTACACATGTGGCGGTAAGGAATGTGGCTAGCTGTTTACTGGCAGTGAGTCGTAATTACACCCAGACCGTCTATATCCTCAAATGCGACATCAAAAAATTCTTCTGGAGCGTAGATCACCAGAAGTTGTTGGCTATTATCCAAAACAAGATTAAAGACGAGAAATTCCTTTGGTTAATCAATGAGATTATTGGAAGTTTTGGGCTTGTGGATAAAAATGAAGAGAGAGAGAGAGAGAGAGAGATAAAGGAACCCCAAGTTTAGGCAAAGGATTGCCCATCGGTAATGTCACATCGCAAATCTTGGCCAACATATACTTGGACCAGTTAGACCAATTCATTAAACATCAGTTAAAAATCAAACACTACTTCCGTTACGCTGACGATTTTATCATCGTCCACCCGGATAAAATGTTTTTAGAAGCTACCTTATCACAAATTCAAGAATTTTTGCAAGACGAATTGCTACTTGAATTACATCCCAACAAGGTTTCCATCGGCAAATTGCGCCAAGGCGTGGATTCCCTTGGTTACGTCATTTTACCGCATTATATCGTTCTGCGGACCAAGACAAAACAAAGGATGCTCCAGAAAATCCGCTTGAGGAAGAAAGAATTAGAACAGAGCTTGATTACCGAGGAGTCGTTTAATCAGTCATTGCAATCTTATTTGGGTATTTTACAACATTGTCGAGGGCATAAAATTGAGCAGATTTTACGAGAAATTAGCAACGATTAAAATTTACCCATGAGTTTTAGTCCTTAGTGGTTAATGGTTAAAATATTTAATCACACCATAATAGCGAGGGGATTCTTACCAGAATATGGTATGATGATGGAGTTATGACCCTCAAACAACTCCTCAAAAAACTCGGGCCCGGGTTTATTACCGGCGCGTCCGACGATGACCCGTCCGGCATTGGTACCTACGCCGCCGCCGGCGCCAAATTTGGTTTTGGCCAACTCTGGACGCCCTTATTTACTTTCCCGTTGATGACGGCCGTGCAGGAGATGTGCGCGCGGATCGGGATGGTCACCGGCCGGGGATTGGCTGGCGTAATCCGTCAGCACTATGCCAAATGGTTGCTTTACGGCTGTGTCGTTCTCTTGGTTTTGGCCAACACCATTAACATTGGCGCTGACATTGGCGCCATGGCGGCGGCCATGGGGCTGCTGGTCGGCGACACGCCTTTCGCTTTTATTGCCGGTGGTCTGACCATATTAATCATCGCGCTGGAAGTTTTCGTGCCGTATCACGTCTATGCCAAGATTTTGCGGGTGCTGGCCTTTTCACTGTTGGCCTATTGGTTAGCCGGTCTGACCCTCCACCTCGATTGGCGCGAGGTGTTGAGTCACCTCGCCATTCCCCGATGGCAATCTGATTTTGATTACTTATTAATTTTAGTCGGGGTGCTGGGGACCACTATTTCGCCTTACTTGTTCTTTTGGCAGGCCTCCGAAGAAGTCGAAGAAGAAGTTGATCAAGGGCGAGTAACTATTATCAGCCGACAGGGGGCGACGCGAGGAGAAATTCATGACATGCGCCAAGACGTCACCATCGGCATGTTGTTTTCCAACATCACCATGTTTTTTATTCTCTTGGTGTCGGGCGCGACGCTGTTTGCCAACGGCATTACTGACATTCAAACTGCCGAGCAAGCGGCCATGGCCCTAGCGCCATTTGCCGGCCACAACGCTTTTCTCTTGTTTACGCTCGGCATTATTGGTACCGGTTTGCTCGGGATTCCGGTGTTGGCCGGCTCGGCGTCGTACGCTTTGAGCGAGGCCCTCAAACTAAAAGGTGGTTTGGAGCTGAAATGGACGCAAGCGCGCGGGTTTTACGCCATCATCGTGCTGTCGACGGTGGTTGGTTTGCTCCTCAACTTCCTGGGGGTCAACCCGATGAAAATGCTGATCTATACGGCGGTCATTAATGGCGTGGTGGCGGTGCCGCTGCTGGTCGTGATTATGGGTATTGCCAATAATCGGCGAATTATGGGAGAATACGCTAATGGCTGGTTAGCCAATACTTTGGGTAGCATCACGGTCGCCGTGATGGCCGCCGCCGCGGTGGTTTTGGGCATTTCTTTTATCTGGTAAACTACTGATATGAAGACATATATCGCTGACGCGGTCGGTCAAGTCGGCCAAGCGGTCACCCTAATGGGTTGGGTCCATGTCAAACGCGACATGGGCAAAATTTCGTTTATTGATTTGCGCGACTCGACCGGCATCGTTCAGGTCGTCTTGGTGCCGGGTGAGTTGGGAGACAACGCCGAGGTCGTGAAAGAATTAAAGCCCGAATACGTCGTGTCGATTACCGGTGTCATCCAAGCTCGTAACGCCAAGAGTATCAACCCGGATTCACCGACGGGCACGATCGAGATTTTGGCGAAACAAGTGACCATTATTAACGCCGCCGCCGTGCCGCCATTTGAAATTAACACCGAAGAGCACCAAGCCAACGAAGAACTGCGGCTGAAGTATCGCTATTTGGACCTGCGCCACGAACGGATGGCCAAAAACATTACTTTGCGCCATAACGTCATTAGTTTTATTCGCCAATATTTGTCCAGCCGACATTTTCGCGAGATTGAGACGCCATATTTGACCAAGTCCACTCCGGAAGGCGCCCGCGACTTCGTGGTGCCGTCCCGCAACTACCCGGGGAAGTTTTACGCCCTGCCGCAATCGCCCCAGCAGTACAAGCAAATGCTGATGGTCGCCGGCATTGAGCGCTATTTCCAAATCGTCCGTTGTTTCCGTGACGAAGACCAGCGGGGCGACCGCCAGGCCGAGTTCACCCAACTCGATTTTGAGATGAGCTTCGTGACGCAAGAGGATATTTTACAAATGCACGAAGCGATGTTGATTGAGCTGGTCAAGACCGTCACGCCCACTAAGCGGATTCAACAAGTGCCGTTCCCGCGGCTGACTTTTGCCGAAGCGATGACAAAATATAACAGTGATAAACCCGACTTGCGCGAGGACAAAAACGATCCTAATTTATTGGCTCTCTGCTGGGTAGTTGATTTCCCGATGTTTGAATATAAAGAAGGGGACAAGCGCTGGGGCGCGGTGCACCATCCTTTTACCGCCATTCAAAATGAATCGCTGCCGCATTTGGGTGATAGGAGTAAGATGGGTAAGATGTTGGCCTATCAGTATGACCTGGCGCTCAACGGATCCGAAATTGGCGGTGGGAGCATCCGGACTCACGATCCAGCGATTCTGGCGAAAGTGTTTGAAGTATTGGGACACACGCCGGAGGAAATTCAAGCGAAGTTTGGCCACTTGCTGGAGGCCTTCAAATACGGCGTCCCACCCCACGGCGGGATTGCTTGGGGACTAGATCGATTCTTAATGATCTTAGCTGGTGAGCCGAGCATTCGCGAAATTATCCCATTTGCCAAAACCTCCGACAATCGTGATCCGCTGATGGATTCACCGAGCCCAATCAGTGCCGAGCAACTGAATGAGCTAAAATTGACCATCCCGAAGGAGTAACGCTATGTCCGAACAACCACTGATCCCGCCGTCTGCTCCGGTCGAGCGACCAGGCGACCAGCTCTACCGGCGGTTGCCCGAGCGGCCGGGAACCAAGGGAAAGCCTGCCGCGCTACCACTAGATCAGGTCACCGTCTCTGACGCCGCCAAACGCTTGGCGGAAGGGGACCGTCGCCGTCGCGAGCAATTTGGCGCGACCGACGATCAATAGCTTCCGCCCCCACTGTGGGCCGGAAGCTAGTTTTTTAGCGGCAGATGTCGTATACTATAGCTAACGGAGGGAGCTTTTCTTATGGTGATTTCGCCACTCCAACGATACATTTTGCGAGCCGGCTTGACGTCGCGCCACGCCGTGCCCCGATCAGTCTGCTTAGGGTTTTACCGTGGTCGAACCAAGGTCCCTCGGCCGAAAGACCAAGTCGACGCCGTAACCAAGAGTATTGAGCGGCTGATCACACGGGGGCTGGTGGTCGGCTATGGTGAAAAAACAGCCGAGCGACTCTTTATCACCAGCATCAAAATTACGCCGGCCGGCCGGCGACTAGCCCGTGCTTCCTTTGGTCGTCAACAAAAACTCCATTTATAAACCCACCCCTATGATCAAAAACATCATCACCAAGTACCTGGCCAAGCACGGCGTGGACTTCGAAGTGCTTGAGCATAAGACGATTTATACCGCCTATGATTTGAGCCAGACACTGAAGGCCGACCTCAAGCAGATCGCCAAGACACTACTCGTCAAAGCCGATAGCGCTTACGTCTTGGTGGTCGTCCCGGCTTATTACCGGATTGATTTAGCCAAGTTGAAAAAAGCGCTGAAAGCCAAAAAAGTCAGCATCCCGAATGAAAAGGTAATTATTAAGATCCTGAAGGTGAAAACCGGTGGGATGACGTCATTTGGTTCACTTCATCAAGTGGAAACCTGGGTGGACAAGAGCTTGCTCAAAACCCAGCGGGCGATTTTCAACGCTGGCAGCTTCACCGAGAGCTTGCGGCTGAAGGTCAAGGACTTTGTGCGGATGGAAAATGCCAAATTGGGCAACTTCGTCGTAGCGGCCAAATATCCCAAACCAGTCAAAACTAAACCGAAGCCAAAAGCCAAGAACAAGAAGAAAGTGACTAAGAAAAAGCCGGTCAAGAAAGTAAAAGCGCCAGCCAAGAAGAAGAAATAAATCAATATCTCCTGTGTCCTACGCGGTAACGACGGAGCAATTTTCCGGTCCATTGGATCTCCTCCTGACGCTGATTGAGCGGGAGGAGTTTGATATTACTACCATTTCACTGGCCCAAGTGGCCAATGAATATTTGCGCTATGTCCGGACCAGTCCCGACATCAACCCCCATAACCTGGCCGACTTTTTGCTGGTGGCGGCCCGGCTGATCTTGTTGAAATCGAAAGCCCTGCTGCCGAACTTAGATCTTGACGCCGAGCCAGCCGATTTAGCCACGCAGTTAAAATTGTACCAGGCCTATGCGGCCGCGGCCAAAGAAATCGAGCAGATGATCGCCGCCAAACAATTCAGCGTCAGCCGGGATAAACTGCCCGATAGCATCCGGCCGGAGTTTCATCCGCCGGCCACGCTGACCGCGTCGGTGATGAGTACCCTGTTCACGGCCGTCTTAGATCGCCTTGAGCCATTGCTTAAACTACCGCAAAAGATGTTGGCCAAAGTTATCAGTATCGAAGAAAAGATTGCCGATATTCGGGCTCGCATCACCAAACTAGCGCAAACCACCTTTCGGGAACTGGTCCGGCGGGGGGACGCTGGCGAGGCGATTGTTAGCTTCTTGGCCTTGTTAGAATTGGTCAAACAGCGGAGTGTCCAGCTTGAACAGGGCGAGCCGTTTGGTGACATCACGATTCGATCCAGTCGATCTTCATAAATCCTATGACGAAATTGACCCAACAACTTGAAGCGCTACTATTTATTAGCCCGCGGCCGTTGGCGGTCAAGAAGTTAGCGGCGGCGACCGCCGCCAAGCCAGCCGAAGTCGTCGCCGCTTTAGAAGAGTTGGCGACCAGCTACCAAGGTCGTGGACTAGTCCTGAAGCACGTCGGTGAAAATTATCAGCTGATGACCGCGCCAACCACCACGGCCGTCGCGCAAGAATTTGTTAAAGAAGAAATGACGGGTGAATTAACCAAGCCGTCGCTGGAGACACTGACGGTGATTGCCTACCGCGGGCCGGTCAGCAAACCGGAGCTGGAGTTGATCCGCGGGGTGAATTGCAGTTTAATTTTGCGCAACCTGCTGATTCGGGGATTAATCGAAGAAATATCAGATAAGCAACGCGGTCGGCGCTATCAAATCACTATGGATTTCTTAAAATTCTTAGGCGTCTCATCACCGTCCGAGCTGCCAAAGTACCAAGAACTAAACGCGGCGGAAATGCTGCAGCAGCTGTTGGCGGCCACCACGGCGACCGAAATTAGTGATGTCGTATGATTAAACTTTTAGCCGCCGCCCTGATCTCCGTTTTTCTGGTTTATTTCCAGTTACCGGCAGCCATTCCCACTACCCAAATATCGTGGGCTGATCAACAAACAGCCGGGGACGCGGCGTTTGTTAATCATTTGACGGTCGCGGAGCGCAAGATTGTGCCTCAACGCGCCAACTTGGCAGAACCAGTGGTGCCAGTGTCCGCCGCCGCCGCTTTGATAGTGGATTTCGACACGGGCCTAATCCTGTGGGAAAAAGCGGCCGACGAACCGCGGTCAATTGCCAGTATCACCAAGTTGATGACGGCACTGGCGTTTCTCGAACATAACCCCGGTTTTGACAGGTCCGTCACTATGCTCACTACCGACCAGCGGGCAGGCGGTCGGGCGGTGCTGGCGACAGGGGAGACCGTGACGGTTCAGGATTTATTCGCTTTAAGTTTAGTCGGGTCGGTCAATAGCGCGGCGGTGGCGTTGGCGCGATCGACTGGCCTGACCGACGCGCAATTTGTCCAAGCCATGAACCAAATGGCCGAACGGCTGGGGATGACGACGGCTAAATTTGTTGAGCCGACCGGGTTAGATGAAAAAAATATTGCTTCGGCGGAAGATGTCAGCCAATTGCTCCGGGCGGCACTGCAGCAGCCAGCCATTGCCGAGATGGTGGTTCGACGAGATTATAGCTTTCAGACCGCTTTAGGTGCCAGTCGATCAGTTGAAACCACCAATTGGTTGCTGACGTCATTGGCTCGGCCGGAATATACCGTCATTGGTGGTAAGACCGGTTATGTCACTGATGCCGGGTATGGTTTTACGGTGGTGGTGAAACGAAGTGGCCGACAAGTATTGACCGTCATGCTGGGGAGTGATTCAGTCGATCACCGGTTTACCGATACGCTAACCGCCCTGGACTGGGTGGACGCTAATTATGTTTGGGCGCCGCTGTCGCTATGAGAGAATTTCTAATTAATTTGGTCAGTAATTGGCCGCCAGAGCTGGCCACCGCGCTCTTGGCGGCCTTGCCCGTGACGGAGTTACGAGCGTCAATCCCGGTGGCGATTGGCGGCTGGCACTTATCCTGGTCGAGCGCTTTGGCCTGGTCGTTGGTCGGTAACATCATCCCAGTATTTTTCATTTTGTGGTTGCTTGAGCCGGTCGCCCAGTGGTTAAAACGCGTTAGCCCGACGGCCGATCGTTTAATTGAATGGCTATTTGCTCGCACCCGACGCAAGTTCAATCACGATTACGAAACCTACGGCCTGATTGGTTTGGCGATTTTTGTGGCGATCCCATTGCCGGGTACGGGCGCGTGGACGGGGGCCATGGCCGCTTGGCTGTTTAACATTCCTTTTAAAAAAGCCGTGCCGGCCATTGCGGCGGGAATAGTCGGTGCCGGGATTGTGGTCACGCTGATCACGGTCGGCGCAATCAAGGGTTTGGGGTGGTTATTGGGGTAAATTATCAATGATCCCAGGGAAAATATTTTGATTATTAATCAACAAACTCTAGAGAAAGGGGGTGATAACCATGATGAATTATAGCGACATGATGGGCGGAGCAGGCGGCGGGGTGATGTTTTTTGCTTGGATCACCTATCTCTTAGTCACGATCTTACTGGTCTTGGGCATCGTCGCGTTGTGGAAATATATTAGTAAAAAATAATATGATTAATGTCAAACATTTGCTGAAGGTTGGTTTATCCTTGGTGACGATTGCGTATGTGGCCTGTTTTGTCGTCGTGGCTATTTATCCGCCGCTGCGTGAGCAGTTTATGCTCTATGCTTTGCATACGAACGTCGATGCGGGACAAAATGTCACGACGGTCGTCACATTCATTGCCGGATTAATCTGGTGGAATGTTTTAGCCGCGGTGGGCTTAGGGTTATTTGCCTGGCTGTTTAACACCATCAAGAAGTAATTAGCCGGGTTGGCTGTAATTGCCATCTCAACAAAAAACACCCCGACCAAGCGTGGTGTTTTTTGGTAGCTGGGGAGGGATTCGAACCCTCGACCCCGGGCTTATGAGTCCCGTGCTCTAACCAACTGAGCTACCCAGCCGTATGCCGGGAGAGGGGGTCGAACCCTCATGAGCTTGCGCCCACACGATTT
>CAYINJ010000030.1:0-8299 GCA_964364745.1 uncultured Gammaproteobacteria bacterium | reverse complement strand
GCAGTTTCCACCTCGGCAGATCGTCGTGGTTGATGACGGCTCGACCGATGATACCACCGCCGCCGCGCGGCAGGCGGGGGCGGTCGTGTTACGCCACCTGGTTAATCGGGATCAAGGCGCGGCCCTGCAGACCGGCACCGACTACGCCTTAGCGCACGATGCCGATATCATTGTTCATTGTGACGCGGATGGTCAGCACCAGCCGGCCGAAATTGCCGCGTGGATCAAACCAGTGGTCGCTGGGGAAGTTGATGTCGTGCTGGGCTCACGATTCTTGGGCCACAAACCGGTTCACGTCCCCGGACTGAAGCGGTTGGCCTTTGGCCTGATAATCCCGCTCCACAATTGGTTAGTGGGGCTGAAGCTGACCGATATGCACAATGGGGTGCGAGTATTTTCGCGCCGGGCCGCGCAACAAGTCACCATCACTCAAGATCACAAAGCCCACGCTTCCGAAATCCTTAGTCAGATCGCTCGGGCCAAGCTGTCGTATCGCGAAGTGCCGGTCGAGATTTTATACCACCGCTATGGCCAGCCGCTACTAAGCGGCTCCTGGGCCATCGCCGGGGATTGGTTTAAACATTTATTGTTTGGCTAACCAATATGTTAATCAAAGCGCTCTTACTGCTCTTCATCATCTTCGTGGTCGGCCGAGTGATCAGTCGCTGGCGAGGACAAGATGTTCGAACCAGTGAACTCATTCTCTGGTTAGTTTTTTGGATCGCCACCGCCGGAGTCGTCATTTGGCCGCAGGTCACTGACCCGGTGGCGCGATACGTCGGCATCGGTCGCGGCGCGGATTTGTTGGTTTATGTGTCGGTTTTGGTGTTATTCTTCCTCGCCTTTCGATTGTTGGCGGCGGTGCACCGGATCGAACGTGACATCACCACCATCACTCGCGCCGTGGCACTAACGCGCGCCGACGAGGCCGCCGAGATTGATCGGCAACCATAACCAGGTATGCCGATTGATCGCCTGGCCATTATCTTGGTTAACTATCGCGATTACGCCGATCGTTATTTAGCGGACTGCTGGGCTAGCTTGCAGGCGCAGACCTGGGCCGGCCAGTGGCAGGCGGTAATTGTGGATAATGCCAGCACGCCGGAGACGCAAGCGACCATTGCTCGGCTAGCCCCTGAAGCAGTCGTGATTACCAATCAAACCAACGATGGTTTTGCTAAGGGTAATAACGATGGACTGGCGTGGGCGTGGGAACACGACTATCGGTTTGCGTTAATGTTAAATCTGGACACGGAGTTGGCGCCGGATTGTTTGGAACAATTAATCACGGCGGCTAACCAAGCGCCGACCGACTGGGGGGCGGTACAAGCGCGGTTGATGCTTCACCCCCAAGTCCGGCAGGTCAATTCGCTGGGTAATTCGCTGCATTATCTAGGGTTTGGCTATTCGCAAGGCGCGGGGCCGGCGGCTCCGTCGCTGACTAAGGCCGTGGTGCCGATCCGGGGCTATGGCTCGGGCGCGGCGTTGTTAGTCCGCCGCGAGATTATTGAGCCCCTGGGGGGATTTGACGAAGTGTTTTGGATGTACCATGATGACTTGGAGTTGGGCTGGCGAATGTCCCTGACTGGCCATCCGGCCTACTTGGCGCCAGCGGCGGTGGTTTATCACAAGTATCAGTTTGCCAAAAGCATCAAGCAATACTACTGGATGGAGCGGAATCGGTTCATTTGGTTTTGGACCGCGTATCGCTGGCCGACCACATTGTTGCTTCTACCGATGGCCCTGGTGATGGAAATTAGCTTGTGGCTCTTCGCGGTTAAGAAGGGGTTTTGGCGCGAAAACGCTTTGGCCTATGGCTGGATGATTAATCCACGACATTGGCGTTATTTGCACCAGCGCCGCGGGCGGCTACGGCGACTACGCACCATTCCCGATCGCGTAGCCATCCAATCGCTGACCAGTGTCATTGAGTTTCAGGAAGTGGATAACTGGTTACTGCGCTGCGTCGGCAATCCCTTGATGACCTTATATTGGCGCGTGGTCCGGATGTTGATTTTTTGGTAATTACTGTTGATTATGCGCATCGCTCACGTGGTTTCAACTTTTCCGCCCTACAAAGGTGGGATGGGCAACGCCGCCTTCCACTACAGTTTAGAGTTGGCCAAACTGGGGTGGCGGGTGACGGTCTTGACCCCGCGGCACAAGCGGCGCGACATGAAGCTGCACAATTTTCAGATTCGCGGCGTGGAGTCGTGGTTCACCTCTGGTAATGCCTCATTTTTACCGCAACTACTGTGGAAGCTGCGCCATTTTAAAATCGTTCATTTGCATTACCCGTTTTTTGGCGGCGCCGGACCAACCGCCATTTGGAAACGATATTTAGCGGGGGAGCGCAAACTGGTGATCAGCTATCAGATGGATGTGGTTAGTAGCGGTCTCAAGGGCCGATTCTTCCGCTGGCATACTAAATATATCATGCCGTGGATTCTGCGCAGCGCTGACCGGGTCATCGTGACGTCGATGGATTACGCTCAAGCGGGTAACGTCGCGCCGGTGCTAGCCGCCCACCCCGAAAAGTTTGTCGAAATCCCGCTGGGAGCTAACACCGCGATTTATCACCCCCAACCCCGCGACGTCAGTTTACTGACTAAGCATAACATTCCGCCAGACGATAAAGTATTAATTTTTGTCGCCGCGCTCGACGAACCCCATTATTTTAAAGGACTAGATCGATTACTAGAAGCCGTTAGTCGCTTGACCGTCCCGACGACCTTAATCGTGGTCGGCCGCGGTCCGCTGAAGTCCACTTATGAACAACTTGCCGCCGAGCTGGGCATCGCCGATCGAGTTCGATTTGTGGGCTATGTCAGCGACTTTGATCTAGCCCGTTATCACAGCATTGCTGATGTATTTGTCCTGCCGTCGATTGATAAATCCGAGGCCTTTGGCCTGGTTTATGTCGAAGCCATGGCCTGCGGTAAACCAACCATTGGCTCGCGACTAGCCGGGGTGCGGACGGTGATTGATGATGGCGTAACCGGCCTCCTGGTTGATCCCGGTAACGTGGATGACCTGACTGACAAGATCAACACCTTAATCAATGACGACGTCTTAGCCAAGAAAATGGGCGCGGCTGGCTTGGCTAAAGTCCTAGATCGCTACACTTGGAAAAAAGTAGCGAAGCAGCTCGACGACTTGTATCGCTCGCTATGAAGCGAGTAATCATCAGTAGTTTGTATTCGCCCTATGTCCGCGGTGGGGCCGAGCAAGTGGCGGCCTCGCACGCGACCGGGTATCAGCAAGCCGATGATGAGGTCACCGTCATGGCGCTTCAGCCCTGGACCGGCTGGCGGTCACTGTGGCCAACTCACGCCGCGCAGAATGGGGTAGTCATTTACCGCTGGTTTGCTCTTAATTTGTTTTCCTACATCACGATTGATCGCCATCCGCTGTGGCAACGACTGGTTTGGCACGCGATCGATCTAGTAAACCCGCACAGCTATTTGGTCCTGCGTCGCCTTTTAAAACAACTGCGGCCTGACGAAGTCGAAGTGCATATTGCCAAGGGCTTGGGCTACAGTATTTTTGCCGCGATTCGCGCCAGTGGTATTCCTTGGCGGCTGGTGCTCCATGATGTCCAGTACGTCGTGCCGTCCGGGCGCCTGTTGGTCGGCCAAGAGGGGATACTGCGCGCCTGGTGGTGTCGGCTCTACGCCGCGCTCTGCCGCGCCTTGATTGGTTCACCGACCGAAGTGCTGTCGCCATCGCGGTGGCTGATGGATTTTTATACCCAGCGAAAGTTTTTCAAACGATCTAGGCCAACGGTTGAACTGGCCTTTGGTCAACTCCCACCCGTTAAACCATTAACCCTGACCCCGCCCGGCGATCCAGCCCAGCTGTTGTTTGTCGGGCAGATCGAAGCCCACAAGGGGATTGAGTGGTTGATCCACGCGCTCAAGAGTTACGAATTACGAATTACAAATTACAAATTGGGGGAAAAGTTCCACCTCGATATTGTGGGCAGTGGTTCGCGGCTGGCAGCGGTCAGACAGCTGGTGGCCGGTGATGAGCGGTTTACGATCTGGGGGCCAGTGGCGGCGGAGCAGCTAACTGAATTTTTCCAGCGGACGGACTTCACCCTCGTCCCGTCCCGCTGCTATGAAAATGCTCCCACGATTATTGTGGCCAGCTTACGCCATGGCGTGCCGGTCATCGCTGTGGCGATCGGGGGGATCCCGGAGATGATCGCGGTCGGGATCAATGGCTGGCTGATGACCCCTAAAACCTCTTGACAACTTCCCGCCGCCGACAGGGGCGGGATATAGTTGTCCACATTTTTGTCCCCCAGCAAAAAACGACACTGCGAAATCCCGGTTTTTTATAGGGGTTTTATTAGTTTTGCCAATAACTTGACACCACCATATCTAGTAGTACAATAGATTGTGGAGACACAAGATATTGTGTTTTACCGTCCGCTGTTCCGGTCAAAAATCAAAAACAAAACAAAACGTGAGGGGGTCTCGACGACGGTCGTCCTTTAAAGTCCCTCAGGTTGAGCGACTTTTTTAAATTGTCTGTCGATATGCAGTGTCCGGCCTGTGGTTTCGGAGATACCAAAGTCGTTGATTCCCGGACCGGGATTGACGGGATTTCGATTCGTCGCCGGCGGGAGTGTCTGAAGTGCGAATTTCGCTTTTCGACCAATGAACAGGTGGAAATCCTCGATTTATCGGTGATTAAACGAGACGGCTCCAAAGAAAGTTACAGCAAAGAAAAGGTCGAGTCCGGCCTGCGCCGAGCGCTGGAAAAGCGACCGATTACCAAAGAGACGTTTCAGAAGCTGATGAGCGGGATTGAGCGGGATATTCAGGTCAAAGCCAAAGGGAGTGAAATCACTAGCCAGGCGATCGGGGAGTTAGTCATGAAACATTTGCGTAAGACCGACAAAGTGGCCTACATCCGATTCGCCTCGGTCTATCAGTCATTCCAAGATGCCCAGACCTTCCAAAAAGAACTCGAAAAATTATTAAGCCATCGTCGCCAGCATAATAAGCCATAGTCCTATGACCGCCGCCGCTCCGACTTCGATTCACCAGATCCTCAAACGCAATGGCGACATTGTGCCGTTTTCGCAAGCCAAGATCACCGAGGCGATTGTCAAAGCATTGGCCGCGACCGGGCAGGGTGACGCGATCGCGGCCGAACAGGTCAGTGACGCGGTGGTGCGAGCGATCAATGAGAAGTTTCACCAGCGGTCCATTCCGGCGATCGAAGAGATTCAAGACATCGTCGAAAATGAATTGATGAAAAATGGGTTTTTGAAAACCGCCAAGGGCTATATTCTCTACCGCGAACAGCGTCGCCGCGTCCGCGAATTACAATTACTGATCAACTCCGATGAACTGATTGAGAGTTATTTGAAGCAATTGGACTGGCGAGTGAAGGAAAACAGCAACATGGGCTACTCGCTCCAGGGTTTGAATAACCACGTCGCCGCCACGGTCTCGGCCCACTATTGGTTGAACAAGGTCTATCCCGTTGAAATCCGGGAGGCCCACACCAATGGCGACATGCACATTCACGATTTACAACTGCTGGCCGCCTACTGCGTCGGTTGGGATTTGAAGGACCTATTGTTAAGCGGCTTTACCGGCGCGCCGGGCAAAATTGAAAGCAGACCAGCCAAACATTTTCGGACGGCGCTCGGTCACTTAGTTAATTTCTTTTATACCTTACAAGGCGAGTCGGCCGGCGCGCAGGCGATTGCCAACTTCGACACGCTCTTAGCGCCGTTTATCCGCTATGATCATCTGGACTACAAACAGGTCAAGCAATGTTTGCAGGAGTTTGTCTACAACATGAACGTGCCGACTCGGGTCGGGTTTCAGACGCCATTTACCAACGTGACGCTGGATCTGACGGTGCCGTCGTTTTATGCTGACGAGCCAGTAATCATCGGCGGTCAACCCCAAGCGGAGAAATATCGGGAATTCCAGTATGAAATTGATATTTTCAATCGCGCCTTTGCCGAAGTGATGACCGAAGGCGACGCCAAGGGACGCGTTTTTACCTTCCCGATTCCGACGTACAACATCACCAAAAACTTTGATTGGGAAAACCCAGTGCTCGATAAACTTTGGGAAATGACGGCCAAGTATGGCATCCCGTACTTCGCGAACTTTGTAAACTCCGACATGGACCCCGAAGACGCCCGATCAATGTGTTGCCGCTTGCGCCTCGACAACCGCGAACTCCGCAAGCGCGGCGGCGGGCTGTTTGGCGCTAATCCCTTGACCGGCAGTATCGGCGTGGTGACCATTAATTTACCGCGCATCGGCTACTTAGCCAAAGGTGAGTCAATTGATCAGTTAAAAGCTAAGTTGGCGCACGTCATGGACTTAGCTCGCGAAAGTTTGGAGATCAAGCGCAAGACGTTAGAGCGACTGACCAACGAAGGCCTGTATCCCTATTCCGCTTTTTATCTCCGCAGTGTCAAAGCCCAGTTTGGCGAGTATTGGAAAAACCACTTCAGCACCATCGGCATCAACGGTATGAATGAACTGGTCAGCAATTATTTGGGACCAAACGAATCCATCGCCACGTCCAACGGCCATCGGCTAGCGGTGCAACTGATGGAATATATGCGCGAACGAATTGGTAATTATCAAGAGCAGACCAATTGTCTGTACAACCTCGAAGCCACCCCGGCTGAAGGCACCGCTTATCGTTTCGCCCGGATTGACCGCAGTCAGTATCCCGACATCGCCGTGGCCAACGACCAAGCCACCCGCGAAGCCGGCGCCGAGCCATACTACACCAACTCGACCCAGCTGCCAGTGGGGCACACCGAAGACATCTTCGAAGCGCTGAAACTCCAAGATGATTTGCAGACGCTTTATACGGGCGGGACCGTGTTGCATGGCTTTATCGGCGAGAAGATGCCGTCAGCCACGGCGACCAAAGCGCTGGTGCGCAAGATCGCGGAAAACTTCCACTTGCCGTACTACACGATTACCCCGACTTTTTCCGTCTGCCCGACGCATGGCTATTTGCCGGGGGAACACTTCTACTGCCCGAAGTGCGATGAAGAGATTGGTTACACAGAAAATGTCGAGACCATGCGCCTGGCCGCGAGCGGCATTACCGCCGTGTAATCCGTCGCTTGCTTTACCTTCCCCCATAATATAATCCAAAAAAATCATAAACAAAACGTCTATGACCCCCACCCCTCGTCAGCGCCAAGAATGCGAAGTGTACTCCCGCGTGGTCGGCTACTTGCGCCCCGTCCAGCAGTGGAACAAGGGCAAACAAGCCGAGTACGCTCAACGCCAAGAGTATAACCAGCAGGTGCGGGAATGTTGCTAGTGTACCCACGTCATTGCGAGCCCCGCTAAGCGGGGCGTGGCAATCCCGGGTTTGATTAGTAAAACGAGGGGGAATCTCGCCACAGCGGTGGGGTTCCCCTTTTGTGGAAAATAAATTGGATTTTATGAACAATAATGATTCTTTAAGGCTATCATCCAGTATGGGTGGGTTATTAAACATTGCTACCGACAAAATGCTTTCCGCTTTTACGGCATTTTACATTTGGAAGTGGTTTAGCGAGGCAATAAATGTAAATAACCAAGGGGAAGATATCGCGGAAAAAAATGTCTCAATACTCAATAAATATCGTAATTTTTTTCAGCAGATAATTATAAGCTCTTATGAGAGCTTCGTGACCGATTTAGCTGTATTTTTTGACGCTGGTAAGTATGAGACGTCTTTTTCTCTAACTAAGGTATTAAGCGTTTTTAGCATTCAGCTCTCTGAAGAACAGTTTGCTAAACTAAGAGATGATGTTCTGGCTATAAAAAATCGGCACGGCGTCCAGATCGCCTTCATATTGGAGTTAAGAAATAAGGAGGTTTCTCATAAAGAGATAGTGCCGACAAAAAGGGTTTTAGTTTTTTCTGAAATTGAAGAACTTTTTAAAGCAGTCCAGGAAATATTAGACAGGATCAGTTTGGAATATGACCGCTCAACAACAACGTGGAAACATGTAGAGGATGGTGTAAAGCAGGATTTAAATTTAATTATAGACAATCTTAATAGAGGTGAGAAACTGCGAATAGATGAAATGAATAGTAAATGGTTAGTGGAATCTAACGCACCACAAAACTAGCAAAATATAAACTAATATACTCTGCTGTGTTTCTCTGTCATCCCGACCGACTCCGCCTTTGGCGGAGGAGTGGAGGGAACCCTTACAGATGTCAGACGAGTCGTCCGTGTCGTTAGTCACTTTAAAGGGATCCTTCGACTTCGTTCGCCCCGCAGCTGGGCTCACTTCGCTCAG
>CAYINJ010000029.1:4611-8323 GCA_964364745.1 uncultured Gammaproteobacteria bacterium | reverse complement strand
TTCGAAAGGTCCCGGCGTGAAGTTCTAAATCAGCGGCCACATACTGCATATCCACCAGCCGACTCACGACCGTGTCGCGCGAGGTCTTTTGACCGACGGTTAACTCCAGCGCGCCGGCCAGATATGTTTCCGGGCTGCCCAGCCCGTAGATACACGACACCGATGAAATGATAATCACGTCGTCGCGGGACATTAAACTGGCCGTGGCTTCGAGCCGTAACTGCTCGATCTGGTCATTGATTTGGGCGTCCTTTTCGATGTAGGTGTCGGTCAGCGGCAGGTAGCTTTCCGGCTGGTAATAGTCGTAGTAAGAGATAAAATAACAGACCTTGTTGTTTGGGAAAAACTCTTTAAACTCGTTATAGAGCTGGGCGGCCAGCGTTTTGTTGTGGGACAGCACTAAAGTCGGTCGATTGATCTCCTGGATCATATTGGCCATGGTGAAGGTTTTGCCCGAGCCGGTTACGCCCAACAGCGTTTGCTGGCGGTGTTTGGCGTAGCCGGCGACTAGATGCTTGATCGCCGCGGGCTGATCACCGGCGGGCTGATAATTAGCGTGGAGCTCGAACGACATAGCTCATAGCCGAAAATGACACCGGTTTTTGAGTGGTAACCGGTGCTGGGACTCTTTAGTTAGTTAATATCCTCCGATCACACTTTACGACAAAAAGAAAACCCCCGCAAGGGGGCCTTGCGGGGTGCGGAAAGGTTGTGAACTTCGACGTTGTTGAGGTTTACTTTCCTGCCCCCTTGCGGGAATTGAGCGATAGGCAGACAGCGGTTGGCTCTGATCCCTGATCATGATGGGGTGATCAGAGAAATCTTGGATCCCGAAGGTCGTCCGGGGCAAGACGGTCAGTGACCGCGCGCTGTCGGGTGTCGTTTGGAAAGGGCGATGCCAGGATGGTAGGGGGTGGTCATAAGGGCACAGAACTAGCAGGTGGTAAGAGTATCAAATCATTAGGATCGCTCTGGCCGTCAGTAGCGTTCACACCGATTTGAAGAACTCCCTCCCTAGGACTACTGCCGTACGCTTATGGAGCCACCGCACCTACCCCCGAGCTGCGGGGGATCCTGCCTGCATGACAAGAACCCCTGCACGAGCACGATCTATTCTAAGGGGTTGGCTGATCGTCGTCAAGCGCCATGTGGACAACTGCCCGGCCATGCTATACTGCCAATACTATGATTATCCGCCTGCAAAAATTTTTATCCCAAGCCAGCGTATCTTCCCGCCGAGCGGCGGAAGAGTTGATTCGTCAAGGAGTAGTTAAGGTCAATGGCCAAGCGGCCACGATCGGGATGAGTGTTGATCCGGACACTGATCAGGTGACTGTCCACGGCAAAAAAATTGTCGTGGCTAGCGAGCATATTTATTTGATGCTAAACAAACCGATTGGGTATGTCACCACGCGAGCGCGGTTTCGAGCCGAAAAGAGTGTCTATGATCTCCTCCCGCCTGATTTGCGGGCAGTGGTCTGGCCAGTTGGTCGGCTGGATAAGGACTCCTGTGGCTTACTGTTATTTACTAATGATGGCGAGATCACGCAACGTCTGACCCACCCGAAGTTTAGCCATGAGAAAGAATACCTGGTCCGCTATCACGGCACTCTCACTCCGGCCATTAAGACCAACCTGGAGCGCGGGGTGGAAATCGCTAGCGGTCGGACTGCGCCATGCCATATTAAGATAATTAAGCCCGGCGAAGCGCTGGTGGTGATTCATGAGGGTAAAAAGCGACAGATTCGCTATATGTTTTCCGCCGGGCATTGTCGGGTGATATTTTTACAGCGGATTCGGGAGGGTCAGATAAAACTTGGTAACCTCTTGGCAGGAAAATGGCTAAAATTAGATAGTTTTAAATAGTTTCCCACAACTACTATTGACAGATATTATCAATAGTGTTATTATCGTATTCGTTAGGTGCATGGCTTGCTACCCGATGGGACGGGGTAGCGAGGTGTCCGCAACGGTGCGGGGAAATGACAGTTCCCCCTTGTTGCGAGGACCGGGCCGCAGTATGGATATTCGACACAATTTGCATAGAGGGACCCCGAGAGAGCCACCCCGGTTGGTGACTCAGGACGCACCCTCACTGGCGCCTTTCCATCAGTGGAGAGGCGCCTTTCACATTCATTTGACAAGATAAGCCGCGTGGATTATATTACTAAGCGAAACGTATGTTACGGGTGATAACGATCCCGCAGGACGTTTTACCAGGTAAATTGAGTGGGCAGTTTTCCTGGGCTCCGCCGGACTGCGCCATTAGCGAGGGGTGATGCTGGCCTACTCCAGTTGATCCCCGATCTCACCGCCACAGCCAAAGGCCGCCCATCATCGGGCGGCCTTGTCCGTTTATTTATTCGCTCGCTTCGGGCGGCAGGTACCGTTTGCCTTTTAACTTAGCCGGCAAATAATCCTGAATGTCGCCTTGGTAGCCGTGGTCCGGGTTATATTTATATCCTTTGCCATAATTTAACTCTTTCATTAATTCAGTTGGGGCGTTGCGGAGGTGGAGTGGTACCGGGTCATTGGCTGTTTCTTTGACGTCGGCCCGGACATTGCCATAGGCAACATAGAGCGCGTTGCTCTTGGGGGCTTTGGCTAGATAGACCACCACTTGCGCCAAAATCACATTACACTCCGGCAGGCCGATGAAGTGGCAGGCCTGGTATGCACTGACCGCTTGTGGGAGCGCCAACGGGTCAGCTAAACCGACATCTTCGGAAGCAAAGCGGACTAGCCGGCGCGCGACGTAGAGTGGATCTTCCCCCGCTTCCAGCATCCGGGCCAACCAGTAGAGCGCGGCGTCAGCATCCGATCCGCGCAAGCTCTTATGGAGCGCGGAGATGATGTTGTAATGCTGTTCGCCGGTTTTGTCGTAGAGTAAGTGGCTGCGCTGCAGTGCCTCTTTGATGGTTTCATCATCAATCACGATCTCGTTCCCCTCTTTCTGGCCCGATGTCACGGCCAGTTCTAAAGCATTATAAGCCACTCGGGCGTCGCCGTCGGCCATTTTGGCTAAGAAAGCGATGCTGTCTTTGGTAATTTTCAACGGCAATTCCCCATACCCGCGGAGCGGGTCTTGAAGCGCTTTAGCGATTAGCGCGGCGACATGTTGGCTGGAGAGTTTTTCTAAAACCACGACGCGACAACGGGACAGTAAGGCCGAATTAATTTCAAACGAGGGATTTTCGGTCGTGGCGCCAATCAGCACAATAGTGCCATCTTCGATGTGGGGTAAGAGGGAGTCCTGTTGGGACTTGCTCCAGCGGTGGATTTCATCGATGAAAAGGATGGTTCGTTGGCGCTGGAATTTTTGACGGTCTTTGGCTGTTTTGACGATCTCGCGCAGGTCTTTGACTCCGGCGCTGACCGCCGAGACCTGGCTAAACGCGGATTTGCTGACCTGGGCAATGATCCGGGCCAAGGTGGTCTTGCCACACCCCGGCGGTCCCCAAAAAATTAACGATGGTAATTGATCACGTTCCAAAGCGTTACGCAGGAGTTTCCCCTCTCCCACCAGTTGGTCTTGACCGGCAAAATCGTCCAGGGTCTCTGGACGCATCCGTTCGGCCAATGGGGCGATATTTTTCAGCTGGGAGTCAAACAAATCTACCATATTGAGTTTTTGGACCCTATCGGCTATACTATGCCTGCTGTCCTGAAAATGCAATGTTTAGACGGTAGAAACCTGTTTTCAATCGGCCCG
>CAYINJ010000029.1:0-4511 GCA_964364745.1 uncultured Gammaproteobacteria bacterium | reverse complement strand
CCGACTGGCGGGGCAGTTGGTATCAGACGGGCAATCTAAACCTGTTTTCAATCGGCCCGCCGACTGGCGGGGCAGTTGGTATCAGACGGGCAATCTAAACCTGTTTTCAATCGGGCTGTGGCGCAGTTGGTAGCGCGCACGCTTCGGGTGCGTGAGGTCGCGGGTTCGACTCCCGCCAGCCCGATTGAGGACGGGTTTTTTAATTATCCGGCCTGATGTGCTACACTTCAATTAGATTATAAGTCATTTTTTAAAGCGATATGCTTTCGCTTCGAACCATGAAAATCCTGGTTGGGCTCGCGGCCGGGTTGCTGTTGGTCGTCACCGGTCTGGCCGTCTATGAGCGTCAGGTGGTTGGGCCAGGGGCGGTCACGACCGCCCCCACCGCTGAAGGTACGCCCCAGACGGAGGTCTTTGCCCGCTATTTCACGGCGGTGACCTTGACGGACACGACGGTGGCGAGCCAATATAGCTTACGCTTGAAATGGACGAAAATTAAACCCACGCCCGCCGGCACGGTGCTGGTTCGGACCGTGGATAAAGCCAGGAGTATTTTTATTGCCGAGAGCGCGCCGCTGGATATCCAGGGCTACAGTGGGATCAACATTAAAAATCCCGGCCTTCCCGGCGACTACGAGCTCTGGTTGTATGTGGTTGATCAAGGCAATGAAAGTTTGGCCGCGATTCTCCCATTTACCGTGGTTCAATAGACAGCAACCCGGCGAAACCAAAACGCCCCGCCTAGCTGACGGAGCGTTTTTAGTTTACGAGAGTAGTCCGCTCCACTTCAGGTGCATGATTAAAGCTAACAGCAGCAAAACAACCAAGATAATACCGTGAGTCAAGCTAGCGGTCGGCCGTTTTTCGGCCAGGAAAAAACTGACTGTAGCGATGATATATACCGCTAATAACTCGGCCACCTCGGTTTTAAAGGCGTTCCATCCTTGGCCGTCAAAAAACAACCAAAGTGCCGCGACGGTATATAGGACTCCAGCCATCAACCCGGCAATCGGATACAGTCGTTTGAGCCAAGCGTAGCGAGGCCAGAGATTGTATCCGGCGTAACCCAACACTCCGACGACTAAAGCGACGAAGCTACTGATAATCAGCCATGGAACCAAAGACATACTGTTGACGTGATGAGTTAAAGTGCCGTCACGCTTTGTTCGTGACGACGGTGTTTATGAAAGATGACCCGTTTCATCTCATAAGTCCCCAATTTCGGCGCGTCAATGAAACCCTGCCACGCGGCTTCGGCCAACCAGCCGCTGGCCAGCCAATCAAATAGCCACTGGTCGGTATAGCGCGGATCAAGCTGGTCGGTGCCACCGCCGATGCTAAACAGCCACCGCCGATTAAAGTCCTCTTGGGAACCAATCGGTGGGGCCATAATAATCGGCAAGCCCAAGCCAGTATAAAACACTAATTCACTGGGCTTAGTCCAGAGAATATCAGTCGTGCGGAGGGCGCGGTTAAATTGCTGAAAGTACTCGTCTTTGGTTGGCGCAGTGATGATATGAATGTTTTTACCCAACCGACTGCCGAGCCGCAACAAGCGCATTTTGCGAGTAAAGTAGCGGGTAATGCTGGGCTTGGTCCCGGCCACCAAGTTGAGGACACACTCACCACGGCGGAGGCGTCGGCGCAAACTCCAGGCGATTTCACCGCCAATTTCTTGTTGGGCCCCAGCGCCACCGACCGCAAAAGTAATGGTCAATGGCCGACCATTGCCCGGTTCTTTCTCTGGTCCGAGGTGGCGGCGTAAAGTATCTTGATATTTACCGATGAAGTAATGGCGGGGATCAAGGTGATGGAGGCGTTTCCACAGATCCGCCTTGAGTGTCGGCATCCCTAAGCCCCCGATGTTTTCGGGCGGCAATGAAAACCCCGTCAAGATAATATTTTTTTTAGGCACGCCATAGAGCGCCAGTCGTTCAGCGGCCCGCGGCGTCGGGGCAAAGTACCGGATCCTCGTTTTGGGTGGTTCCAGTGGTGCCCACTGCCGGCTGATGTCGGTATCGGTCGCTAGGCAGTAAATGTCGCCTGGATAGCCATGCTCTTCGGCAAAAAACGCCACAATGAAAAAAGTAGTCAACAATGGTCGCTGGCCATCTTTAGCCAGCCGATCAATCAAGTCCTTCCCCCACCCCTCACGGATTAGTTTGTAGGTTTGTTTTAACTGCCAATCCGCGGCGGCTTCGCTATGCTTCGGGTAGAGCGGGGTAATCGCTTGGAAAGTCCGGTCGTACCATTCGAACAAGGCCTCGCCGAACAGCGGGATGTGCTTGGCCCGCGAGACGGTTTCATAAAACGCCCGTGAGCGCTCCCAGATCACCCGATCATTCTTCGGGATTCCGGGGTAGTCGTTAGCGGTGATAATCCCGCCCTTGGCCATGTCATGAAAAGGATGGGCGGCCCGTTGATGGCCGTAGCCCATGTTGACCGCCACCACCCAGGCCTGTTTTGATTTTTGTTTAGCCATAAGTTCTGTTGGCAGTATAGCAAATTTTATCAATCAAAAAAACCGCCCCAATTCCTTAAGGCGGTTTTTCGGTAGTAATGGCACCCCGGATTAGAGGAGAGCATCTTTAGCCGCTTTGGCGACGCGAAACTTTACCACGGTCTTAGCGGGGATCTGAATGCTGGCGCCGGTGGCCGGATTGCGGCCCATCCGGGCCAAGCGCTTAACCTTTACTAACTTTCCCATGCCCGGAATGACGAATTCGTCATTCTTCTTCACTTCGCTATAAGCGAGGTTAACGAGTGTCTCCAGAACCATGCCGGCGTCCTTTTTGGACATGCCACTTTGTTCGGCGAGGGCCTGAAGCATCTGACTCTTGGTCATCTTAGCCATAGGCTTGAGTTATGACTTATCTACTCTTAAGATCGAGTGTTGGCCATAGCATAGCAAAAAATAACTGAATTGCCTATGTTTTTGTGCCTTTTGGTTATACACAAGGGCAGTGAGGTCAAACAATTATTGATTAAAATATAAAAAATTTCCCAAAAAAGGAAAATAAACAGCTAAAATTAGCTAACTTTATTGGTCCAACGGTGGTCGGACCCAATCGCTTCCGTGATGTTATCGAAGCCATCGCGGCGCAATAGCTGTAGTAGTTCCCGATTGATTCGCCGCACAGTCAGTGGCCCGCCATAAATAAACCCGGTGATAATTTGCACGGCTGATGCTCCGGCCCGGATTTTGGCATAAGCATCAGCCGCGTTAAATACGCCTCCGACCCCGATGATGGTCAGTCGACCACGGCTGTAGGTATCAATGTGGCGGATCATCTCGGTACTGATGTCACGAATGAGGCGGCCGGAAATACCCCCGGGGTGATCGAGCTGCTTGGGTTGGCTCTTAATGTTTTTTAATTTTGCCCGATCCTTGGCTAAGTTAGTGGCCACGATGCCGGTAATCCGATTAGACATGGCGGCATCCAGGATAATGTCCAGATCGCTAATCGGCAGATCCGGCCCTAACTTGATAAAAGTCGGCATGGTGCAAAATTGACCATCCATCTCGCGGCGGATTGCGGCAAGCAGGGTGGTAATAAAACTGACCTGTTGCACGACCGCCTGGGTGGTGACGTTCGGACAGCTGACGTTAAAGGTAATATAATTAGCCACCACCCAGATCTTCCGCCAGGCCGCGATATAATCCCCGACCATCTCGGCTGGCGAACAAGCGGCACTGACCGCAATACTTATGCCGCAACTGATCCCTCGGTTGCTAGCGCGCAGCAAGCGCTGGGCGCTGACGGCTGCGCCGTCATTATTCAAACCATAGTGGACGATTAAGCCCTGGTCGGCCGGTAGCCGCCACAGGCGGGGTTTGGGGTTTCCCGGTTGAGGTTGATTAGTAATCGAACCTAACTCCGCAAAGCCGAAACCAAGCATCTGGTAAGCCAATGGCGCGGCAATGTATTTATCAAACCCGGCCGATAAACCAATCGGATTAGCGATTAGTAACTCGCCGAGTCGGGTGTTCAGCGTCGGCGTCTCCACGCGGCAGAACCGCGTAATGAGGGGCGCGATCAGCGGCAACCGACTGACTAAGTTTAGCCCCCAAATCACCACGGTGTGAATCTTTTCCGGATCAAACCAAAACAGTACCGGTCGAATTAGGCGAGAGTAGAGAGACATATGTGGCCATTATACCAACTTTCGCTTCTTTAGTCGCAAAGCGTTCAAGACCACGGAAATACTGCTGAAGGCCATGGCGGCCGCGCTTAATTTCGGGTTTAAGAGACCGAAGGCGGCGATCGGGATGCCGATGACGTTATAGGCAAAAGCCCAGAACAGGTTTTGTTTAATGGTCAGTAAGGTGGCCCGCGACAATTCAATCGCTTCGGCGGCTTTTTGCAAATCACCCTTAACCAACACCACGTCGCCGGTTTCCATGGCAATGTCGGTGCCAGTGCCCATAGCAATGCCGACGTCGGCCTGCGCCAGCGCCGGCGAGTCATTAATGCCATCCCCCACCATGGCGACGATCTGCCCCTGACTTT
>CAYINJ010000028.1:0-8565 GCA_964364745.1 uncultured Gammaproteobacteria bacterium | reverse complement strand
ATAACATAGCGTTAAATCACCGTCTGGAGTTGGCGCAAAAAGGTTGGCAAAATTGGCGCTAAGAATTGCGTGGTCGAGATAAACCACGGCGCGACCTGTGAGGTCAGTAATTGGTTGGTCAGCCAATCATTCAAGGGGTAGCGGCTGACAAAAAATAAAACCAGGCCGACAGTAAACATCCCCTCAAAAAAACCAAACCCGCCACCCAACAGGCGGTTGATACTGGTCAAAAACGGGATGATCGAGATAATCTCAAACAGTCGATCGAGGAAATAGAATAACAAGCCGACCAACCGATTGACCGCCACCAAAATAATAATAAACGCCAAGATGTAGGCCAAGTCACTCGTCCCCCACATGAATTGCCCCCAACTCGCCACCGCGGCATAGTAATTGCCAGCGACCCAAGCCCCGACTATGACGCCGACCAACGAACCAAGGGTGTGAATCGCGCCAAACCAGAATCCGCCGAGAATAAACCCACCGAGGATGATGAGTAAAATAACGTCGATGAGGACCATAGGGATGCGCTGGTTAGGAACGAATAAAAGATTAGGTCCGGCGGGGAAATAGCCCCTCCGGTTTAATAATGTCTTGATAATTAATCTGCTGACCCCAAGCCGATAATTGCGTTAGCGGCTGGTGTTGTTCTTTGGCCCACACCCCCAAGGCCGTCAAGATTTTCTCCGCCGTGTCGGGCATGATTGGATAAAGTAACCAGCCCACCTGACGAAGGATTTCAACCAGCGTCGCCAACACTGTTCCCAATTTGGCTGGGTTATTCTTAGCTAATTCCCAGGGTTTATGGGCCTCGACATAGCCATCCGCCAGCGACAAGAGGCGCCAAATCTCCCCGATGGCAGCATCAAACTGGAGCTCGGCCATGGCGGCGTGGTAATTAGCCCAAACCTCGGCGGTCGCCGTCGCCAGGGTGTCGGACTCGGGTGTGGACACTTGATCTCGGTATTTTTCCACTAAGGTCAAAACGCGGGAGACCACATTGCCCAGGCCGTTGGCGAGATGGCTGTTGTAGCGCTCTTTGAACCGCTCAACCGAAATATCACCATCGGCCCCAAACGCAAACTCGGACAGCAAAAAGAAGCGCACCGCGTCGACACCATAGTCCGCCGCTAGTTCTACCGGGTCAATAACATTGCCGAGAGTTTTAGACATTTTTTGACCATTGACGGTGAAAAACCCATGAGCAAAAACCTGTTTAGGCGGCCGCTCACCAATCGCCAATAATAACGCCGGCCAAATCACACAATGAAATTTAATAATATCTTTGCCCATCAAATGCAGATCCGCCGGCCAATAGTGGCGAAATTTTTCGTCATCCACGCCATAGCCAATGGCCGAACAATAATTAAATAGCTCATCCATCCAAACATAAATTTTCTGGGTCTCGTCCCAGGGCAGTGGGATAGCGAACTTAGCTCGGGGCCGAGAAATGGAAATATCCTCTAACCCCCGGCTTAAAAATGCCAGCACTTCATTCCGTCGACCCGCCGGGGCAATGACCAATTCATTGCTTTCAATCAGCTGCCGAAGCGGTTCGGCATAATCGGACAATTTAAAAAACCAATTGTTTTCCGCCACCCGTTCGGGGGCTATTTTGTGGTCAGGACAAACCCCGTCAACTAGATCCGTTTCCTTTAAAAATGCCTCGTGGGGCGTGCAGTAAAGCCCCTCATAAATCCCTTTGTACACTTGGCCGGAGGCCTTTAGTTTATTGAAAAACTTAATCACGGCCGCCACATGGCGTGGCTCTGTCGTGCGAATAAAATCATCTGGTTCAATGTTTAAACTATCCCAGGCCACCGAAAACTTTGCCGACATCTCGTCGACAAACGCCTGGACTTCTTGCCCCGCTTTGGCCGCACTGCCCGCAATTTTATCGCCATGTTCAGCCGTCCCGGTCAAAAACCAAACGTCCTCTCCTAAGTGGCGATGATACCGGGCCAAGACATCAGCCGCCAGCGTCGTATAGGCCGAACCAAGATGTGGCTTGTCGTTCACATAATAAATTGGTGTCGTGACGTAAAACTTGTTAGCCATAACGATATAAAATCTAAGCCAAAATCATGGCGATCATCCCCGCCATGGCCGCCACCACCACTAAAATCCAATACAGCCACGGCCGGGGATGGCGGCGCTGTTCGGTCTCGTTCCGATAGTATTGGTTGGCTAAGTCGGTCGGCATATGGATGAGTGATCAATTAATTTTTGTCTGCGGCGCAATAATTAAGACAAATTCTCCTTTGGTGCTGGTGGCCTGCAGTTGGTCTAACACCCGAGCCGGCGTTCCCCGATACAGTGTTTCAAAAGTTTTGGTTAATTCCCGGCCAACCACTAATTGCCGCTCGCCTGCTCCAGCTACTGATAATTCCCCGAGGAGTTTTTCGATCCGGTGGGTGGATTCATAGAGGATCACCGGCCGGTGACTAGCAACAATTTCCCGCAGTAATGTTTGCCGTCCCTTTTTGTGAGGCAAAAACCCCAAGAATAGAAACTCATCAGTCCTTATCCCCGCCACTGACGCCAGCGCGGTCAGGGCCGATGGCCCCGGGATGGGAACGACTGACACGCCAGCCGCCACCGCGGCGGCCACCAGTTGGCTCCCCGGATCAGATATCCCTGGCGTGCCGGCATCAGTCACCACCGCGACACTGTCACCACCCGTGACGCGATCAATTAGTCGCTGGATGGTGGCGGCCGAGCTATGTTGATGAATACTAACCGTCGGCGTGCTGATTTGATAGTGGGTTAGCAGTTTTTTAGTTTGGCGGGTGTCTTCACAGGCCACCACCGCCACGGCCCGCAAACTAGCGACGGCCCGATAAGTGATGTCGCCGAGATGGCCGATCGGCGTCGCCACGACATACAAACTACCCATATTAACCTTCATTTTAATTGATCAATCACCACCAACTTCTGGCGCTCCAAAATACTGTAGAGGAATCGATCGGTCATATCTTTGCGGTATTTAAACTCAACCGGCGTCATAATCGTAAAGTTAATCTCCCGATTCAGCTCACGTTCAAACTTCTGGATTAACTTCGCCAACTTATCTTTGGCCACACTACCGACGATCAACATGTCCGTGGCCGACTCCTGGTCACCCACAAACACCCCCGTCAAAGCCAAGTACTGAACATGCCCCGACTGGATAATCTTTTCCGCTAAATCGTGTTCGAGTAATAATTCCGCCTTGATCAATAGCGCCCGGAGTTCCGGATATAACAAATGCTCGGTATTGATTCGATAGTGTTTCTTGTCGGGGTGTTTCGCATTGCTTTCCGGGTGCAGAAGCACTACTTTCAAGCCCGCCAGATTCTGTAATTCCCGCCGCACGGTGTTGATCTGCAGTTTGGTCAGGCGGGTTAGCTCCCGGACGTAATAGGCCGTGTCCGGCTGGTGGACAAAAATGGCCAATAACTTGACGCGGGTCTTTGAACCAAATAAGTGTTCAAGCATAGGCACAGGTTGGCTTTTCCTGAATTGAGTGTTTATAGTATAATACAAAGCAGGCAAACTACCAAACAACCATGATCCCCCGGTTTAGCCAACTTTTTATTTACACGCCCGACAAAAGCAGCTCGGTGTGTAAAATTTTTATTGCCGCGCCGACCCTCGATAAGGAACAAACCCTGGGGCGGTTGTTTGGGATTATTGAAATCGAAGCCGCTGATCGGGCGTTGTGGGATACGGTCGAGGGTCTAGCGACACAGATCGAAGAGCATTACTACGGTGAAGGCCATATTCACATCGATCCGTCTCGACCCAATCGGGCCATTTCGGTCGCTGACACTTTTGAAAAAACCATCCAGCAATTTAACGACCGCCTGATCGAGTTAATTAAGGGCGGCAAGCTGGCGTCGCTCTTGGCTAAAATGAACATGATTTTGGGCGTGTTTAAAGATCAAGAGATTTACTTCACGGCCGTCGGCAATGTCAGCGGCTTTCTGATCCACCAGCTCAAGAGTAAAGAACACCGGATGATCGACATCCTCGATACCAGTGGGGGCCACGAAGAAAAGTTGAACCCGTTCAAGGTCTTGTCCACCATCGTCAATGGCCGGATCGAAGGTAATGACGCCTTACTTTTTTGTACCAACAGCTTGCTGGACTATCTGTCGTTGGACAAAATCAAACAAACCATCACCACCCAAGACCCGGCCGCCGCGACCCGTCACCTCAAAGACCTCCTCCTGGAAGCCAGCATTAACACTACTTTTGCTGGGGTCTTGATGAAACTGACTGCTCAAGACATGACTGAACCAAACCTGACGCCAGAAATCCGCCTGCCCCAACGCTCATTAGATGGGCTGATCACGACCGAACGAGCGACGGAGCAATACCTCTCGCCGCCGCTGAAGTTTAACTTGATAAAATACTCCGGTCGGCTGATGGACTGGAGTAAGCGCCAAGCGGCCGTGGCTCGGCAACAATTCGCCGACCGACTGGCTGACCGCCGCCGCGCTTTGTCGGACTACCCCCGCCCGGCCCGTCCCTCGGCCCCAACCCTAACCCCCAACGGCGACCGAGTAGTTGGGCTTCGGCGCGAACCACCCACCAGATTGGACTGGAAACAAGTCGCGGTCACTCTCGCCCAGTTTATCTGGCGATCACTGCGGCGCTGGGTGGTGGCAGCGGGGCGGCGACTGCAACGGTTAATTAGCGGTCTCGTCACCATTTATCGTCAACATCGGTCGTGGGCGGGCCGGTGGCAGGCCGGCAGTGATCTCTTGGCGCAGTGGCTGGCGCGGCGGTTTGGCTCTTTCCAGCGGCTCCCCCGCCCGCGACAAATCCTGGTCATAGTTATTATTTTGTTGACCTTTGTCTTTAGTTTAAACCTCTCAATGACCGGCCAAAGTTCCCTGGCTTTGCGGAATGGCACGGCCTTTAGTCAGATCACGGCTGATATTGTCGCCCTCGTTGACCAGATCAAGGGAGTCCTGATTTACAATGATGAAGATCGGGCTAAAGAACTCCTAGCTAGCGCCGATCAGCGCTTGGCCGAGCTCCAACCAAAAAATCGCGCTCAACGCCAACAGGCCGACCAGCTGGCGGCCGAGTTAGACGCCCTCAACCAACAACTCCAGCACATCACCGTGGTCACGCCTCAACTGGTTGGTGACCTGACGAAGTTGGCTGACCCAACCACCACCCAAGCCACGACGGTGGCTTGGGCTGACGGCAGCGTTTACACGTTAAATGCAACCGATAATGCCCTCTATGGTTTCCACCCTACCACCGGGGAGTTTATTGCCGAAGGGGTGACGGCTAGTGCGCCGAAGATTTTACTAGCGGCTGGCGAGGGTGGTAATATTTTGTACTATCATAGCGGCAATGGCCTATTGCGTTACGGAGCGGCTAAACGCTCTTTTGAAGAAGTCCTGGCTAATTTCACTGGCCAAGAGGATCTCAACGCGCTGGCCTACTACAATCGCCGCCTCTACACTTTGCATCCCGCCACCAACCAAATCTACCGCTTCGGCGCGGCCGGTAGCGGTTTCGCCACCCCCCAGCCCTGGCTGCGTGGTCCGGCCGATCTCCAGTCGGCGGTGTCGCTGGCGGTTGATGGTGAGGTCTATGTGTTATTTAGCGATGGCCAAATTCGGCGCTACGCTTCCGGTCGCCAACAGGACTTTACGGTTAAATCAATTGAACCGGCGTGGAATGATCCGACCAAAGTGGTCGTCAGTGCCGACAGTGATCTGCTCTACGTCTTAGACCCCGGTAACCGTCGAGTGGTCGGTGTCCACAAACGCACCGGGACGATTGTCTCCCAATACCGCTCCGACCAATTTGACAACCTTCGGGACCTCGTGGTTGATTACGCCGCCAAGCAGGCCTACGTGCTGAATGGCAACTCGTTGTATCGGTTTGAAGTGAAATAACTAACAAAACCGCCACCCCGCTAAGCGGGGTGGCGGTTTTCTATTTCTCAAAACATTATTACTTGATGACGGCTTTGCCGCCGGCATCTTCAATTTTTTTCTTAATCGCTTCGGCTTCGGCCTTAGGAGCGCCTTCTTTGACCATCTTCGGCGCGCCGTCCACCAAATCCTTAGCATCCTTGAGCCCGAGGCCGGTGACTTCGCGAACCACTTTGATGACCCCGATCTTGTTGTCACCAGCGGCGGTCAATTCGACGTCAAAGGCGGTCTTTTCTTCGGCGGCTTCAGCGGCCACGGGCGCGGCGGCCATGGCCACCGGCGCGGCGGCGGAGACGCCAAATTTCTCTTCTAACACTTTGACCAATTCGGCCAAATCGAGCACCGCTAGTTTCTCAATGCTCTCCACGAGCGCTTTGAACTTGGCCGGCACCACAACTTCTTTCTTTACTTCGTCAGACATATTATTGGGCGATTAGCTTATTGCTTACTAGTTTGGATCGCCTTCAGCACGAAGACGAGTCCGCGGAGATTACCTTGCAACACATTGACCAGACCAGCCAGCGGCGCGGCGATGCTGCCGACGGCTTTGGCCAGTAACTTGTCCCGTGACGGTAATTTGGCCAACTGGGTGACTTTGGCCGCCGCGATGAAATGCTGCTCCAAAATCCCACCGACAATAACCATCCCCTCGTGGGTTTTGGCAAAGGTGTAAACCAGTTTGGCCGGCGCCACTTCATCGGTCAGTCCCAGCAGAGTCACTACTCCCCCGTTGCCGAGCGCGCTCGGATCAACATCGGTCAGACCGGCGGCAGTCAGCGCCCGCTGGAGCAGGGTCTTTTTGGCTACCTGATAGCCGACCGAGCTCTGCCGACATTCAGCCCGGAGCTGATTGACGTCGGCGACCTTCAGACCAGCAAAAGTCGCGAAGACCACCGATTTGGTTTGTTTGAAGGCCGCCGTCAGTTGTCCGACGGTCACCTCTTTCTGTTGTCGTGTCTTGGGCATAGGTATCGACCTTTAAAGTAACAAAAAATACGGTCTACACCGTATGACGTTTATTTTTAGCTTGATTAAGCTAAAAAACCAGGTAGAATACCTGCACGGGACTTACTGTTTGCCCGTGGTCTTCGGTGCCTGAAGACAGTTTATCAGATTCAGCGTCACTGTCAAGCACCACTGTGGTTGGCGCCAGCCGCCGCGCGGAGCCGTAATTCCCGCTGTTGGCGACGTTCCAGTTGCCGCCACACCCCCTTGGCCCAGTTCTTTGATTTCAAGATATCGACCACCCATTCCCCACTCAACAAGTGGGGCAACATGACATAATCCGCGCCGGCGGCATAGAGTTCCTTCATCCGGGCGTTATAGTCAAGGGTACACAAAATCACCGCTTGCGGATTAACTAGCCGGACATGTTTGATCAAAGTTAATTGATCGCCCTCATCGGGAATGGTGGAGATAATCAGCTTGGCCTGATGAAGGGGTAATTCAGTCAAAAACTCCACGTCTGACGCGTCGCCAAAAAATGCTGGCCACCGATGACGATGTAACTTTTCAACCGCGGCTGGATTATAATCCACCACCCCAAACGGCACTTTCATGGCCGCTAGCCCCTGACAAATTTTCCAGCCCATCCGATGGTAGCCAAAGACCCAAACATCGTATGGCGCCGGGGTCTTCTCTAGGACCAGCTGGCGGTCTTTGCCAAATACTCGGCGAACAAATGGCTGGAGCCACTCATAAAGCTGCTGGTTATAGGTGATGAGGTATGAGGAGACAAAAATAGTCACCAGCCCCACCACGGTAAAGATACTTAATTGTTGGTCGCTGACCTGCCCCAGTTCTTGGCCCAAGAATAATAATACAAACCCAAATTCGCTGACTTGGGCGGAGTTTAAGGCGATCAGAAAACTGTTCCGGCGAGTAAACTTCATCGCCCGGTACAGGAGGAATAAAATTAACGGATTGCCAATAATGACGAAAACCGCCAGGACTACGCCCGGCCAGACAATAGCTTGCACATTACTAACATTCATCTCACTGCCCAACAGGACAAAAAACAGCACGATGAAAAAATCCCGTAACGGCTTAATCCGGCTGATAATTTCCGGCTGATACAGCGATGAGCCCAGCGATACCCCGGCCACCACCGCCCCAATTTCTAGCGACAATCCCGCCCAGTACACTAACCCGGCGATGCCAAAACACCAAGCAATAGTAAATAAAAACAGAAACTCACCGGACCGCGCCACCCTGTCTAAGATCGGCGGCAAAACGAATCGGGCCAGGATATAGACGATTGCCAACACGCCCACTCCCTTGATCACCAGCGCGGCTAAGGTGGTCAAGATGGCGGTCTGCACCCCCATGATCGGCAGAATAATCATCAGGCCGACAGCAATAATATCTTGAACTAGCATCAATCCAATGGTATAGCGCCCATAGACCGCCTGGAGGTCGTGCTTTTCCCCCAGTAGTTTGACGATGATGATGGTGCTAGAAAAGGTCACTGCCACCGATACGTACAACGCCCCTAAGACGCTAAACCCCAATAACTGCAATAAAATAAAACCCACCGAAGCGGTGAACAGGATCTGGGCAATGCCGGTAATCACCACCACCTTGCCGATTTTCCGCAGGTGACTGATGTTCAAACTTAAACCAA
>CAYINJ010000027.1:0-9032 GCA_964364745.1 uncultured Gammaproteobacteria bacterium | reverse complement strand
GTCTACCAATTTCGCCATCTCGGCTCACACATCAGCTGGCATCTTGTCCCGCTAGCTCCTAGGGCTAGTGCGCCTGCCCCGCCATCGGCGGGGTCAATAATTTCGCCACCCCAGCATTAAATAATGAACGGATTACTTAAGATTTATTGCTATTTTCTCTAAACTATTGACAAGATTTCTCGCCTATGCTAAGATAGAGCATTGCCTCAAAAAATACAAGTTCAATACAATGTGCCTGAAAAACCCAAAATCCCCTAGTGACCTGCGGTCACGACAAGCATGGGGTCTTTTTCGCGGATAACTTGGCTCCGGCTCGGTTTTTCCTCAAAAAAGACTTCTTGACCGCAGTTTGTTGGGGGATTTTTTATTTTACTAAAACTAGATCGGCTGGTCAGCTGGTGGCGTGACGGGAATAGCGGCCGGGTCAGTTGGGGTGGCGTCATCAGCTGGCGGCGGGATTTCGGTTAATTTTTCGACGCCAATCAAGCACACTTCCTGCCAGGGTCGATAATAGCTGGTAAATTGCTTCTCATAAGTTTTACCGTCCGGGTATTTAATCTGATAAGTAAAGTCCGTGGTCGCCCCGACGTGCGCTCGTTCAGTGCATTTTTTGGTACCGACGGGAATATCCACGCTCTCGATCAATTTGGTGGGCGGCGGGGAGACCTGATTATAAATCTTCGGCTTGATGTCGTAAAAATTGGCGCTGGCCTGTTGGCCTTCATACCACATCGTCCGGCCGTCTTTTTTGCCCCAGAATTCAAAGCGGAGCTCATCGCCGATAATTTTCGTTTGGATCAAAATGGCTACACCGGTGTCATTGAGGAAGCGATAGTCCGGCGCCGGATTATAAATAGTAGCGTCGGTGCCGGCCGGTTCGTAGTAACTGACCCGATACGAATGGTTTTGGCGGACCGTCACTGGCAAGCCCGAATCAAGCGTGGCGCGAAACATGGTGGTGCCGATTTGACACAAGCCGCCGCCGTATTCGGGAATGGTTCGATCACCTTTGATGACTAATTCCGGCAAATAGCCGTTGGCGGCGTCAATCTCGCCCAGAGCTTTCAATAAAGAAAATTCCTCGCCGGGCTTAATCACTAAGCCATTTAAGGCCGCCGCGCCGGTGGCGATATTATGTCGCCGATTTTTGGGACTGCCAGCGAAGCTCGATTTACCGACCCCTAGGAGCTCGGCAATGCCTAAATCATTAACGTCCGACTCGGATGCCACTGGCTGGACTTCCGTCACGGGGATATCAACTGCTGATTGACCAGCGACAAAAAACTGTTCGCTAATTAACTGCCCCAGCTGAACACGGTTAATCGTGCGGCCGGACTGGGCGGCGACAAATTCGGTCACGCGGCCATTGCTCATGGTAAACTTAGCATTTTGTAAGGGACGATCAACGGTCGGCGCTACTTTGGCCGTCAAGTAAGCGTCAAAAAGTTCAGGGTCAAGGCCGGGCTCGGCGGCGGTCAGGTCAGCCGTCGGCACGGCGGCAAACATAGCGGCTAATTCATCAACTGTTAATTCCCAGGACTGCTCGTCAAACTGGAGCGTCAACGGTCCCCGGGCCATGGCGGCCGGCGCGGTGGTGGCCACCGCTTGAGCCATGGCGGTCGTGACCGTTGGGTCATGTTCGATCAATACCAACGGCAGAACATCAAACGCGCCCATCGCCGTTTGAGCAATAATAGCGTCGATAACCGCGTCATAATTAAAAATAATTCCGCGACTGCCCGGCGTCACGGTCGCTTGGTAGCCCGCCACCGTTTTGGTCAAGACCACCCTGGCATCTTGCCCCGGCGACTCTTGGCCGGGTAATCGCGCGCTGGCGACCCGTAACGCGGCCCGCAGTCGCGGTCGGTCAACCTGGACCGCCCAGGCCAGTTGGCGCTGACCGATCAAGGCGGCCAAACGATCGACCCACTGGGTGATCCCACCACCGTGATGGCCGATCTCAAAGGCCAGGTCGGCTGACGGTGACGCTTCAAACCGAATTAACGGCACGCCAGCGTCCGGATCAGTCGGAGCGATGGGGACGGACAGTTCTTGGCCGTTGACCAAAAAGCGTAGCGGTTGTCGTTCTAGTTCCACGACCGTCCGCTGAAGAATCTCTTGCGCTTGCGCCCTGGCCAGGCCGCCGACCGCGATCTGACCAACCATCACGCCGGGATAAATCCGCTCATGATACTGCCCTTGATACCACCAACCGCCGCCGATGATGATCATCACCATCAATCCAAAAATACCCGCGGCGATGAGTGCTCCGCGCGGGATCTGTTTGATTCTGGTGCCAAGCGCATTGATTGGCGATGGTGGTTCAGTCATACTCTACCTCTCCCCTCGATCATACTTTAATCTTCAACTTTAACTCGGACTGACTTTTCGGGTTTGGCTTTCGGCAAGGTCACCGTCAAAATACCGTTTTTAAACACGGCGTCAATTTTATTTTGTTGAACTTCGACCGGCAATACCACTGACCGTGAAAACGCGCCCCAGTAACACTCTCGATAGTAATAGTCCTCTTCGTTGACGGCGGTGTCAGCCGCTCGTTCGCCCCGGATGGTTAAGACGTCATTGTGCACCGAAATATGGAGATGTTCGGGTTTGACTCCGGCCACGGCCGTGCGGACGACGATTGACTCCTTGGTTTGAAAAACATCAACCGCTAACTGACCCTCCACGTCAGTGGCGGCCGCTTCGTGAACCCGACGCTCCTCCAGGCGTTTGAGGTCGGCATCGGTAAACCCTTGGGGGGTGATAAAAAACTCTTTGACATCCATAGAAATCTACCGCTATTATAGCAGTGAATCCATTGACAAGGCAATGCTGTCATAGTATTATAGCGCCGTTAGTTGTTCTCCCGTGGCCCCATCGTCCCTGCCTGCCATGCCTCCGGCAGGTAAACCGGCAGGCAGGTAACGGTTAGGCCGGCGGAGCCGGCCAAGGATGCCAGGTTTTTCCGGCGAAGCCGGACCCGGCTCCGCCGGACATCCTAGTAATCAAAGTTAGGTGCATTAACCTCTGGCCCCATCGTCTAACGGTTAGGACGCCAGGTTTTCATCCTGGTAATCGGGGTTCGATTCCCCGTGGGGTCAATTGAAAAAACTCTGCCTTTATGGTAGAGTTTTTTCAATTGCTCGGCTGGGGGGAATCGAACGGGCAGAAGCGAGACGAGCCCGTAGGGCGAAGACGAGCGTCGCGAGCTGCGACCCTGGGAGCAGTGAGTGCTGCCCCGGACGCGCCTGTGGCCCGGAGCGAAGCGGAGGGATTCCCCGTGGGGTCACCAAATATAAAAAGTTCGACCCGCCAGCAACGCTATGCGTAGCATTGCGGGCAGGGAGACCCGGAGGGATACCCTTTTAGGGCGACTCGGATGGTTAATATATTTTGTTGGGAAATCAACAAGTAATTTAAAAGTTACCTTTATAGAGGAGAGTAAAAGCAGATATATGGCGAAAGTAATACTCGACACAAATATATATCTAAATTTTTATAGATTAGACAACAGTCAATCTTTAGAAATGTTAAAGAGTCTCAATCAACTCATTAAGACAAAAAAGTTTGAGTTAATTTTACCTAGACAAATTGAAGATGAATTTATTCGTAATAAGAATAGTAAAAGTGCAATATATGGGGATCATATTTTAAATTTTCAGAAGGGCTTAGAAGTGCAATTCAAGGTTCCGCATCTTATTAAATCTACTAAAAAAATTGAGCAGATAAAGAGAACGGTTAAGAAGCTCCAACTACTAAAAAAGAGGCCGTTGATGATTATTACGGTAGAGTGTTTAAACCAAATAGTAAGATTAATCAAAAAATCAGTCAGTTATTTCTTCATGCGCACCGTCCGTCCGAAACCGATTTAATTCTTCAAAAGGCGTGGTTCCGCAATTTAAAAGGTAATCCGCCACATAAAAATAGTTCATCGTTTGGCGATGCGATAATTTGGGAAACTATTATTGATCAGTGTGCTGATGATGATTCAATACTAATTTCTGGAGATGGCGATTTTGAGAGTGAGATAAACTGCGGAGAGATAAATGAACTCTTGGGTTTTGAATGGTCACAAAAATCTAAGAAAAAACTAACACTTTATACTGAGCTTGGTTCATTTATTAATCAACAAAGCAAAGGGAAAAATAAGCCCATCAAGAAAGAAACCATTCAAGAAGAAAACCGTCTTAATTTTGTTTTTGCAAATCCCGCAGCTTTATCTGGGCAAGGGGAATTGAAAAGTCTTACCCTTAATGAATCCGTACGTATAAATAATGATCCTTTATCGGTTAGATTTTCCACAATATGGGGGACACAAAATAAGTGTGATTGTTGTGGTGCGGAGGTTGATGGTTCCAGTCTTTATGGTGCGCTCGGCTCTTCTCGTTGCGAAAATTGTCGCGATCAATTTTCTTCAAGTTTAACATGCAGTAAATGCGGAAAACATTTCCATAGAAATATAAGCACTACCTTGTTTAATGATAATATATGTGACGATTGCCACAAACTTTTAGGATTGTCTCATTTTTAACTTTTTGACCCCTACCCCGTTGGGTTAGAAATTTTAGGAAATAGAGCCCAGAAACCCTTTCAAAACCCCTCCGGGTATGGTGCCCCGCCTCGACTCGCTAGGCGCGAGCCGAGGCGAGACGGGCAGACCCGAGTGGCTCATATCAAAAAATCTCTGTAAATTCAGAGGTTTTTGATAATAGTTAAATTACATTTGGAGTTCCGACTTTTTTATCTCGAATGAAGAGTACTATTGTTTGATACTATAGACTGACTCTAACTCATCTACAATCCACCGCCCAAGGTTATTTAAAATGTTTAATATTTTTTCTTTATCATCAGTTGGGTTGATTGCCAGGTCTAATACCTCTCTCATTTCATCTTCTTTTTCTGGATAATATTTAGAGAATATTTTATAGCAAGGATATAAATCTCTGGTGAAAGTTTGGTCACGTTCCATAACTAATTCAAACCCCGCACGTAAAATTCTTTTCATTATTACTTTACATTGCATTGGTACGTCTGCTATTTCGCCACTGGCAAAAAGTTGTAATTTTTTATTTATAAAATCTCCATAATTACGAGAAGCAATCAAAGAGTCTTTACCCGGCTTAACTTTTGGCAGGTCTGGAATAATATTATCTCCATACACGCAGACTGCCATAGTTTTTAATAACACGGGGGCTATCTTGTTTTTTCCGCTAACAATATCCCCAACATTTTTGTGGGGTAAATCAAAATCAGTGCAAAAAGGATATTTTTCTTTTAAAGTTTTTTGTAAATCGGGCAGCCAACTTAAATCAAGTTCGTCTACCGGGCCAGTTACCAGAGTTAAGCAGTCAATGTCTGATATATTTTCTATTGGCGTTCCTCGGCCAACAGACCCCTTCACATAAATACTATGAACCTGGCCGGGAATATTTTTAGTATAAGCTTTAACAATATCGTCAATTATCAAACGCCAATTTGAAGGGATTTTTTCTACGGCGGATTCCGACTGGATATAGCCATTTTCATCAACAGACAAGGCGGTGCCTATAGCCTGGATTTTGGTAGCATCTTTATGTCCAATTTTTGGTTCGAATTCTTCATTCATAGTATTGATGATGATATCATAGATATTAAATTATTAAAAATAAAGAGCAAATAATTTTAGCTGGTTAATACAGGAATTATTCTCTCTCCACCTCCGTATTTCCCGTATCAACGAGTTCCAATTCCGATGGTAGTTCGAGAGATATTACAGGATACCCTTTAGCGGCGACTCGGATGGACTGAATAGTTTGCTCGAAAGGGCAAATCAAAAAACCGCCCGCCAGGCGGTTTTTTGGTTATCGATACAGTATCTCGAGTTTAGACTTTTTTTAATCTTCCCTATGGTATACTGCGAGCAAAGAAGTTAAATCTATGAAACAAGCACAAGCCTTGGATATTCTCAAAATGGGACATAACGTCTACCTCACCGGCTCGGCCGGCAGTGGTAAGACTTTTTTATTAAATCAATATATTCAATATCTCAAAGGCAAGGGCGTAGAGGTGGGGGTGACCGCTTCCACGGGCATTGCGGCCACGCACATGAATGGCATGACGATTCATTCGTGGGCCGGGTTTGGTATCGCCGATAGTCTGTCAGCTGGTGATTTCGAGAAGTTGTTTAAAAAACGCTATCTTAGCGAGCGGTTGAAAACCACGAAGGTGCTCATCATCGATGAAGTGTCGATGCTGCATGCGTTCCAACTGGATTTAGTCGATACCATTTGCCGGGTGTTTCGGGACGAGCCGAACCTGCCTTTTGGCGGATTACAGGTGATACTCTGCGGAGATTTTTTTCAATTACCGCCGGTCAGTAAGGACGGTCAGTCGGCGAATTTTATATACACGGCGGAGGTGTGGCAGAGTATGAATCTGACCGTCTGCTACTTAGATGAACAGCACCGGCATACCGACAGCCGGTTAGTTACGGTGTTGAATGATATCCGCACGAACAGAATATCAGTTGAGACATTGCGGCATTTGGAGTCCCGACGCAGTTTAGCTACAGGCGCTACTGATGATCTGACCAAGTTGTATACCCACAATATTGATGTCAGCGCTATCAATGAACGCAAACTACAGCGCCTGCCTGGCGAAACATTTCGCTACACGATGCGCCAAAGGGGTAATAAGAAAATTGCCGCCACGCTGGTAAAAAATTGTCTGGCGCCGGAAATTCTCTGTCTCAAGCTCGGAGCCATTGTCATGTTTGTCAAAAATAATTTTGATCAAGGGTATGTTAATGGCACACTCGGCCAAGTGATTGATTTTAATGAGGATAATTTCCCGATCATCCGGACGCTCTCAGGCAAGAACATCGTGGCCGCGCCACTGAGTTGGATTATCGAAGCCAGCGATACCACGAAAGCGGAAATCATCCAGATTCCGCTGCGTTTAGCTTGGGCTATTACCGTGCATAAAAGCCAGGGTATGAGCCTGGACGCGGCGGAAATGGATTTGAGCCAGTCATTTGCTAAAGGCATGGGCTATGTGGCGTTGTCCCGGGTCTGTTCTCTTGAAGGTATTCACTTAAAAGGCTTGAATACCATGGCCCTGAGGGTTAATGAAGATATTTTACAACGAGACGAAGAATTATTGCGGCGCTCAGCGGTGGCAGTCGGGGAATTAGACGCACTCAACCCAGATGAAAAGAAACTACGCCAGCAGCAGTATCTGGAGTCGATCGCTCCGCCGGAGCAGCGAGCCAAGCGCCAGAAAAAAAGAGCTGGGTCGACGTATCGGGAAACGAAAGCTTTCATTCTCAAAAAGCATTCCCTCGAGGACATTGCTCACCGCCGGGGTGTGGTGATGAGTACAGTGATGAATCATTTGGAGAAGCTGGTACTGAATGAACCAGATCTGGAGCTTGAGTATCTGAAACCCTCAGCTGAGCGCTTCGCCAAAATTGAGCGGGCTTTTGAGCAATCAGGCGAGCGGAAACTCTCACCGGTCAAAGATATTTTGGGTGATGATTTTTCTTATCATGAGATCAGAGTCGCGCGGTTATTTTTAGCGCGGGATTGATGGGTATGCATCGGCACTGCTCGCGGGGTGGTTTTTTGATGAGTGGAGATTATGCTATACTGCGCTCATCATTGGAGGGGAGAATAACAGAGTATTAACCGAATTAACTGATACCATGATATGCCAACGACAAAGGTTATGGCCGAGTTTGTCTGGATGGACGGTCGCCAACCAACCGCCAAATTGCGTTCCAAGACAAAAGTTATTGACGGGCCGATTACGCAGCTGGCCGATATTCCCCAGTGGGGTTTTGACGGCTCCAGCACCGAACAGGCCGAGGGTCATTTTTCTGATTGTCTCTTGCAACCGGTCTGTTTCTTGCCTGATCCGGTGCGTGGCGTGCCCCACATTTTGGTGATGAGCGAGGTCTTAAATCCTGACGGCACGCCGCATCCCACCAACACGCGGTCGGTTTTACGAACCGTCGCCGAACAGTATGCGGCGGCGGAACCGTTGGCGGGCATTGAACAAGAATATACGCTGTATTATCAGGATCATCCGGTCGGTTGGCCGGAGCGCGGCTTTCCCCATCCGCAGGGCCGGTACTATTGCGGGGTCGGCGCAGATGAGGTGTATGGTCGCGCACTGGTGGAAGATCATCTGCGGGCTTGTGTAGATGCTGGCATCGCGATTTCTGGGATTAATGCTGAAGTGATGCCCGCCCAGTGGGAATTCCAAGTCGGCGCGCTGCCACCGTTAGCAGTGGCGGATCAATTATGGCTGTCGCGGTGGCTCTTGTACCGTTTGGGAGAGAATCATCAGTTCCATGTCAAGCTCGATCCCAAACCTATGCCGGGCGACTGGAACGGCGCCGGTGGCCATACCAATTTTTCCACCAAAGCCATGCGCGCCGAGGGTGGACTGCAAGTGATCGAAGCGGCCTGTCAAAAACTAGGGCAATTTCATACCCAGCATATTGCGGTGTATGGCGCCGACAACGACCAGCGGCTGACCGGTAAACACGAAACCTGCAGTATTCGTGATTTTCGCTACGGCGTGTCTGACCGCGGCGCCTCGGTCCGTATTCCGGCCATGACTGCCACCCAGCAGCGCGGCTATTTAGAAGACCGCCGACCGGCGGCTAATCTCGATCCCTACCAAGTACTCACGGCTCTCCTAGAAACTGTTTGCGGGCCGGGTTTTGATCCGGCTAAGCATAACTGGCCGCCGCAGGTGGTACTCTAAAGTCTATCTATTTCGTTGTAGTCTCTACTAAAAAACCGCCCTGAGCTTGTCGAAGGGCGGTTTTTTGGTATAAAAAACTCAATTTTATAGGCATATTTTTCACCTTTGCATAGATTCTAATTAATCTTGCATAGATTTCAATTATCTGCTATTATTAAGGGTATATGGCTCAAGAAAAACTCATTTCAATCGGGGAGGCGGCAGCTATACTTGGAGTCTCCATCGATACGCTTCGTCGCTGGGACCAAAGTGGAAAACTATCTTCTACTAAATCAGAGGGG
>CAYINJ010000026.1:0-9050 GCA_964364745.1 uncultured Gammaproteobacteria bacterium | reverse complement strand
CGCGAACACTTGACACAGTCGGCACCTCATGTTACTGTTTTACCAGCACCTTATCAATTACACAACCTGAAAGGAAGGAGACCCCCCATGGCCGAGGAAGGGCACAAGCCCAAGAAAGCCCCTTTTCACGAATGGCTCGGGCCGGCAATCGCCGCCAGCGCGCTCCCGCCCTGGCTCGCCGCCAGCGCGTTCAATCACGTGATTTTTCCCGAGGGGAAGATACCGCCCGTCTCGGATGAGTTCAAAGCACTCGCTACGCGCCTCCTCGCGGAGGAGGATGAGGAGTTTCGGCAGAACATGCGGGAGATGGCTACGACGATCGAATCGTCGAAGTCACGTGATGAGCTCATCGCCGAACGACTGACAGATGTCGAATGCCCGGCGACGTGCCCTCGCGTCCCGTTCCATGATTGGCTGATCAGCAAGTCGGATATGCGGGGTGCGGCTGAGCGGCAAGCGCTGTTGACCATGATCCGCGAGGTCGCTATCCCAGAGGATGAACGCGCAGCGGTCTTTTGCTGCGTTTTCCCTGTCAATCATCAGTTCTCAATGATTGAACTTTGGGAGACTCTCGTCGCTCTCGAGATCCCCCCCACGAAGGACAACTGGCTGCAGGTCAAGGCGGCGATGGAGGGAGGTCTCCAAATATTTCTCTATCTGGTGGCGCCGCTCTTCGGGCGATACTACTTGGACGCCATGGGCGAGGAGATCGACGAATCGGTGGCGGATGAGCCGGGTAAGCCGCCTTTCGCTTCAGGTACAATCGTGACCGAGCCGGAACTCCGAGCATTCGCGGAGCGGCACCTGGAGCGGGGGATGACGGTCGAGGAGGCACGGCGACTCGGCATCATCCCGATAGCCATCTCCAGTGATCAAATCATGGTCGCCCTGCCGTATGGCCTGCAGGGTTGCGACAATCAGGCCCTCCTGGACGAGATCCATACCACAAGCGGCCTGGATCCGATCGTCATCTGGCTGGCAGCGGATGTCAGTCCGGAGGAAATGCTCGAGGTCTTTTATCCCGAGTGAGACTTCTACAGGGTGCCCGATGGCACCCTGTTTATTTTTTCCTTAAAAAAATAAGCTAGACTACGTGGCGTATGTATCTCCTGATCGACACCTGTCAAAAAGATAACCCCTCACCACTGCATCGCGTTCCTCCCCATGAGTCAAAAGGACAGGATTTGGTATAGAGATCAGCGCTGACGGTATCAATAACTCAAGCACCGCCCACCCCTTGCTTTTTTCTACTATGTGTGCTACCATAGGGTTTGTCTGTGTATTCCCTGACTTCGTAGCCAGAACTCTTCTTAATTGAAGGGTAAAACTCGTAAGCGGGGCGTGGTCGAACAGACGCCTATCTAGTGAGGGTGAATAACACCCGCTTACGAATTTGTATGGCCAAGAAACTCTACGTCGGTAACCTCTCGTACTCGACGACTGATGACAGCATGCGCGCGGCTTTCGCGCAGTATGGTGAAGTCACGTCGGCGTCAGTGGTGATCGATAAGATGTCCGGTCGCAGCCGTGGTTTCGGTTTCGTGGAATTTTCCAACGACTCCGATGCCGACAGCGCGATTGCCGCGATGAACGGCAAGGACCTCGATGGTCGAGCGATCGTTGTCAACGAAGCTCGCCCCCTGCCGCCTCGCGACAGCCGTTAATTTAACGGATCGACGAAAGGCCTCGTGCAATGCATGGGGCCTTTTGCTATACTTGAATCATTGAGCTAGATTAACTCTTTTACGCCTGCTTATATGAATATGCATCAAAAGGCCTGGATTGTGGCCGCCGTCGTAATTGTGGCAGTATTGGGCTACTGGTTTGGGCGACAATCAGTCACGGCCCCAACCATTGATCAGCCAACCATCAACGACCAAGTGTGCGCCCAAGTCATTAGCTACGCTCACGCGCCAGACAATGGCGAGATTAAACAGTTTCCGACACCTTGTGCGGTACCGGCCGGTTGGATCACCGTGACTGGCATGATTCAGTTTGATAATCTTGTCCAGGGGGAAAAAGTAGCCAGCCCATTGGAGATTTTCGGTTCGGCACCGGGACCGTGGTATTTCGAAGGGTCGTTCCCCGTCGAGCTCACCGACGCGGATGGTAATGTTTTAGCGACCGCCGCCGCGCAGGCGAAGGGGGAGTGGACGACGACGGCGATGGTACCCTTTAGCGTCAAGTTGGAGTTTGGGACCGGCAGTGCGGTCAGTGGCACGCTCAAGTTCAAAAATGACAATCCGTCTGGCGATCCGGCCAAAGACCGGTGGTATAACGTCTTAGTTAATTTTCAGGAGTAGTTATGCGCGCCCAACATAAGGTTGGCAATCAAGCCGGCCGGCCGGCCTATCGCACTCCGGCGAGTTTTCGGGTCCGGAAAAGTATCGGGGTTCAGCAGCTCCAGTCAAGGAACCGGAATACTTCGCATACCCGAGGTAAGTAAACTGGAAATCTAGAAAAATAGGGGATTGGGGATAAAAACGACCAGAAATGGCCGTTTTTTAGTATTTTCTTGGTTTACTATTGACAATACATTATATCTATGCTATGATGTAAAATCACAGTTTGTGGCAAGAGAGCTCTTTCACCACTTTCCAGAAAGGAGGCCAGGAATGGCCAAGGTTTGCTTGCACGAGGAGCGCGCGGCCAAGGACGGCTTCGGCGGCAACGACCCGAATCACGAGGGGGCCATGCCCTTCGGGTTCCAGCCGGCGTCCCGCCGGCTCAACCAGGCCATGATCGGCTTCTGTCTGACGGGCGGCCGCGGCTTGTCCGATGAAGAGCTGGCGCGCGCCGCCGCCAGTCGCGCCAAGAAGGTGCCGACCAACGGCCACGCGGTGGTCATCCGCCGCCGGCCGTCCGGCGAGGAGACCCGCCACGAAATCGTCGTCAACGGCTAAGCAACCGTTGACGGCCCACAAAAGCCGCCCCGCGAGGGGCGGCTTTCTCATACCATTATTTAACTAAATATCCAAGTTCTGGACCGACTTGGCATGGGTTTGGATAAACCGTTTTCGTGAGGACACTTCCGCACCCATCAGGATGTCAAAAATTTCATCGGCCTTGGCCGCATCGCCGATAGTCACTTTTTTCATTAAGCGGGTGGCTGGATCCATGGTGGTATTCCACAGTTGGTCAGGATTCATTTCGCCCAAACCTTTATAGCGCTGAATATTAACCTTGACTTTGCTGGCTTTGGCCACCGCTTTAGCCTCGGCTTCAGCGGTATCGGTCTCGGCGGCCGCGACGGCCTCGGCGGTAATGTCTTCGGCGCCTTCGAAAATCTGGATTTCTTTACCCCGAGTCAATTCTTTGATCGCCGCCTCGCGCTCCTCTTCAGTGTAGGCCCAGCGGACTTCTTTGCCCACTTTGATGGAATACAGTGGCGGCTGCGCGATACACAAGTGGCCTTCCCGGATGATGTCAGGGAAGTAGCGGTAGAAGAACGTCAACAACAGCGTCCGGATGTGGGCGCCGTCGACGTCAGCGTCGGTCATGATGACGATGCGGTTGTAACGCAGTTTAGTCAAATCAAACTGCTCACCAAAGTTGGTGCCTAAGGCGATAATCAATGACTTCAGCTCGTTGTTGGCCAGCATCTTATCGATCCGGGCGCGTTCGACGTTTAAAATTTTTCCCCGCAAGGGCAGGATGGCTTGAAACTCGCGGTTGCGACCTTGTTTGGCACTGCCACCAGCCGAGTCACCCTCGACGATGAACAGTTCTGATTCAGCGGCGTTGCGCGAGGAACAGTCGGCTAGTTTACCGGGCAGGGTGAGGCCTTCGAGAGCGCCTTTGCGCAGCACGGTGTCGCGGGCCGCTCGGGCCGCTAAGCGGGCGCGGGAAGCCAGTAAACACTTGCCGATGATGGCTTCGGCATCGCGAGGGCTTTCTTCTAAGAAGACCGCGAACTGTTCGTTCATGACGGTTTCGACGGCCGTGCGAGCTTCGACGTTGCCGAGTTTGGCCTTGGTCTGACCTTCGAATTGTGGTTCAGGTAATTTGACTGAAATGATGGCAGTCAAGCCCTCCCGGACGTCTTCGCCGGTCAAGTTATCATCTTTTTCTTTGATCAAGCCCTTAGCTCGAGCGTAGCTGTTGATCGTCCGAGTCAGCGCGGTGCGGAAGCCCATAATGTGCATGCCGCCCTCGGGGTTGTAGATGTTGTTGGCAAAGGGTAAGACGACTTCCTGTAAATCGTCAGTATATTGTAATGCCAGCTCAACCTGGAGATCGCCGACGGTTTTATCAATATAGAAAACCGTATCGTGTTTACGCGATTTGTTCAGGTTGATGTGTTTGACGTAACTGGCGATCCCGCCTTCGAAGTAAAAAGTGTACTGGTAGACCGGGACGGCAATGGTCTTGTTAAACCGTTTGGAGTGATAGCTGACCTGCTCGCGGTCGTCGATCAGGGTCAGTCGAATGCCCTTGGTCAAGTAGGCCTGCTGGCGGAAGTGATCAAGGATGGTTTGGAGGTTAAACTGCCAGACCGTAAAAATCTCGCGATCGGGCTTGAAAGTAATGGTCGTGCCGGTGCCGCTGGCTTTGCCCACTGGCGCGACCTTTTTAACCGGCTGGCCGCGCTTGTATTCTTGGACCCAGAGTTTGCCGTCACGTTTGATTTCGGCCTTGGTCCACTCCGACAGCGCGTTGACGACCGAGACACCGACGCCGTGCAGACCGCCGGAGACCTTGTAGCCGCCCTCGCCGAACTTGCCACCGGCGTGCAGCTTAGTCATGACCGTCTCCAGGGCGGAAACCTTGGTTACTTTGTGGATATCAACCGGAATACCACGACCGTTGTCAGTGACTGAAGCCGCGTCTTGATCGCCATCGCGAAATAGGCGAATGCTAATCTCCGTCGCATGACCGGCCATGGCTTCATCGAAGCTGTTGTCCACCACCTCCCACAGCAGGTGATGGAGGCCTTCATCGGCCGTATTGCCAATATACATGCCCGGCCGTTTCCGGACCGGGTCTAAGCCCTCCAGGACGGTAATTTGTTCGGCACCATAACTCGTAGTCGCGGGTTTTTTCTTGGACTTGGCGGGGATAGACATAGGGGAAGAAAGACAAAATAGTGGCTGTAGTGTACCACATTTAGCTGTTTTTTGCCAGTCCATTATGGTATACTGTTGACATGACATCGCCTACACCATTTGATCAACAATCGATCGGGGGCCTGACGGCCAACGAGCTCAAATTGAGCTACTGGTACGTCAACCATCAGACCCAGTTGCGCCAGCTGTTGATTGGCGCCCTGATGGTGGTTAGCGTGGCCCTGTGGGGGGTAACTCTCTATGGTGCCGCCCGGTATTTTATAGTTGATGGGCCCAAACATGAGCGCTACCTGGCCGCCTTAGCCGGTCCGATGCCAATTGACACCGCCCGGTGGCATGCGCGTCATCAACCAGCCCCGTTGGCTTTTTCCAATGTCCGGGTGGAAGCGTTGGGCAATCAGCGCTACGACCTTTTTGTGGAGGTCCAAAACCCCAATGACGCCTGGACGATCGATGAGTTACGCTACGATTTCCGCTGGAATGACCAAGCCAAAGTCGTGGAGGAATCAACCTTTATTTTGCCTGGTCAAAAGAAATACCTCATCGCCTTGGGAGTGGAGTCGGCCACCACCCCCACGGCGGTGCGCTTAGAGGTGCTGAAACAACGCTGGCATCGAGTGACCAATTATCAGGTCACGGCGGCCGAGAAACTGGCGCTGGATATCTCCGCCCCGGAATTTGTGCCAGCCGAAAAAATTACTGGTCGCGCGGCCATAGCCAAGACCCGCTTTACGGTGACCAACAACAGCGCTTACGGCTTTTGGCAGGTCGGATTTTTTATCGGCCTCTATCAAGGTCAGCGCTTGGCGGCCTTGAATTATGTTGTTCAAACCGGCTTAGAATCACTAGAACGGCGGACGATTGAAGTCAACTGGTATCAACCGCTAGCCAATCCGACCCGCATCGAGGTGTTGCCGGATGTGAACATTTTGTATCCGGGAGTGTTTAAACCGATGTCGATTAGTCAATAACCACATGACGAAATTTGGCGGACTGTGGCGACAGTTTGATTGGGTGCTGGCCATCAGCACTCTTTTGCTGGTGGCAATTGGGTTGGTGGTGCTATATGGGATCACCCTGTCGCAAGACCAACCGGATTGGGGCAACCTCAACCGACAGTTGATCGCCACTGGTCTGGGGTTGCTGGTGGCCATCGTCATCGCTCTGACCGATTACCAATGGTTGCGGACAGCGGCGCGCCCCAGTTATATCGCCGGCGTGGCGTTGGCACTGGCAGTTTTGATTTTTGGGGCGACCATTCGCGGCACGACCGGCTGGTTTCGACTCGGCCTGGCCAGCTTTCAGCCGGTCGAATTGATCAAGGTGGTCGTGATTATCTGCCTGGCCTGGTATTTATCGCGCCAGCCCCGCCCCCTCAACCGCTTACCGGTGATTGCCACTAGTGGCGGCGGCGTACTGGTATTTTTTATCTTGACCATCCTCCAGCCCGACTTAGGGTCAGCCCTGGTGCTATTTCTCATCTGGTTGGGGTTATTTTTGATTATTGGCTTGCGGTCGTATCAGTGGCTGCTGTTGATTGGTACGGGGATTGTGGTCGTGACGGTGGCCTGGTTTTTCCTGTTAGCGCCATACCAAAAAGATCGCTTGCGGACTTTTTTGAATCCCGCAGCCGACCCCTTGGGCAGTGGCTACAATGTCACCCAGTCGATGATTGCGATTGGCTCCGGTGGACTGACTGGCACCGGACTGGCGCTGGGTTCACAATCGCAATTAAAATTTCTGCCCGAAGCCCACACTGACTTTGTTTTTGCCGTCTTGGCCCAAGAATTTGGTTTGTTGGGCGTGACGCTAGTGTTGGGGCTGTTTGCCATCCTGATTACTCGGCTGGTGGCGTTGAGCCGACGGTGTCGGGATGACTTCGCGCTGTTTTTGGTCCTCGGAGTGCTGGTCATGATTTTTATCCAATTGACGATGAACGTGGCGATGAATCTTGGTCTGGCCCCGGTGACTGGCATTACCCTGCCGCTGGTCAGTTATGGTGGTAGCTCACTGATCGTTTTATTGGCCAGCATTGGTATCTGCCAAAGCGTCTACGCTCGGCAATAGGTTGACGACTAGGGGCGGCCTGTGATTTACTTATGATATATGCTCTCCAGCCACCCCAGCGGTCGATCACAATCTTTTTTTGATGAAACCATGAAAATGGTTTCCTACTGCCCGTTGTGTGAGAACCGCTATAACTTTATGGAGGCGCGAGTGCTGGAAGACAGCGGGGCCGGCAGCGTGATCTATCTTCGCTGTCAGCATTGTCGGAGCGCCATTCTGGCGTTATTACTCCAAGGCCACGGCGGTGTTAGCTCGGTCGGGGTGGTGACCGACCTGCAGCCCGAAGAGGTCTTGAAATTTGAAGCGGCGGCCGATCTGACCGATGACGATATTTTGGCTAACTACCAGTACTTGCAAAAAATAGATACTGTGCTAGAATTGGTGGGCTCACGATAGGACCACCAGGAAAATCAATGATTTTCTGGCCCGCTCTGGTCCTGTCTGGCTGGCCAATTTTTATTTTGATTGTTTAGCCCTGGTTTAATGTATGACCGCCGTCCTCCCAGTCAAAACACGTGATCTCAACGCTTCAATCAATCAATTACGGGATTCAGGTTGGGTGCCGGGGGTGCTCTATGGCCACGGGGTGACCAACCAAACCGTCATGGTCAATGGCCATGAGTTAGAGCGGATGTATCGCGCCGCCGGGGAAAGTACCCTGGTGGATTTAACCGTTGATGGCAACGCGCCAGTCAAGGTGCTGATTTATGATGTTCAGCACAACCCGTTGTCGAACGCGCTCCAGCACGTTGATTTTTATCAGGTCAACATGACCGAAAAATTGACCACTGAAATTCCGTTGGTCTTCACCGGGGAGTCCCCAGCCGTCAAAGCGCTGGGCGGAACGTTGGTGACTAGTTTGGAAGAAATTGAAATTACCTGTTTGCCGGCTGACTTAGTCAAAGAAATTACCGTGGACATTTCGTCACTGGCCACCTTTGCCGATAAGATCACGGTCAGTCAACTAACCATCCCAGTCGGAATCGAAGTGTTGACCCCGGGCGAGACGGCGATCGCGACCGTGGCGGAACCGCGAGCCGAAGAACCAGAATCAACTCCCGCGCCGGCCGCGGAAGCCGGTGTGCCGGTTGAAGGGGCAGTGGCCGGTGGCGCGGAAACTAAACCCGAAGCCGCCGAGAACACTAAAACAGAGTAACTTTTGTGTCGAAGAAGCACACCAACCAACAGGCCTGGTGGATTGGTGGTGGGGTGGTCGCCATCGTGGTGGCCACCTTTTTGTTTGCTTGGCCGCGGTATACTGCCGCCCCGACGTTGACGATTGAGCCAGCAGGCGCACCCAGTTGCGACGGCTGCGTGGCGCGAGCCCTGGATGGCGTGCTGGTCCCAGCCGAAACGGCCAATCAGCAGCCAATCGCCGTGATGATCGAAAATCATTTTGACGCCTGGCCCCAGGCCGGCTTAGATCAAGCCCAGCTGGTTTACGAGGCGGTGACGGAAGGGGCGGTTAGCCGCTTTGTGGCGATTTTTGCCGGCGACGAGGTGGCGGAGATCGGTCCGGTCCGTTCAGTCCGCCCTTATTTTGTGGACTGGGCCGAAGAGGTCGGCGCGCTCTATGCCCACTCCGGCGGCAGTGATGCGGGCTTAGCCCAAGTCCGGGCTAGTCGCTGGATTGATGATATCAACGAGTTTTATCACGGCCGGTATTTTTGGCGCGATCGCCGGCTAGCAGCGCCGCACAATTTGTTTACCTCGACTACCCAGTTGCGCCAATATCTGACCGACCGAGGGCTGGCCACGGCGGGGGACTATCCGTCGTGGCCCTATGTCGATCAGTCGCTCCGGCCAGTCGGTGCCATCGCGGCTGAAGCAGTGGGCTTTGATTATTCGTCTTCGCCGACTTATCAGGTCACCTGGAAATATGACCCGCCCGCTAATCACTATGTCCGCTGGCAAAAC
>CAYINJ010000025.1:0-9127 GCA_964364745.1 uncultured Gammaproteobacteria bacterium | reverse complement strand
AGAAAGACAAAGGGGTTAAGAAATTTGTTTCCTTTGATGAATAAAGTAATTAGTCACCGTTAAAATGTGACAAAAATAGGGGGTTTGATGGCGGGTTGACAGTTGGTGGGTGGGGGGCGTAAGCTAGATTTGCTATGACCAACTTCACTTTTGATACTCACCATCATGGTCACCAGATCAACCAACGGGCGTTAGATTTTAAAGCACCTGGATTCCAGGTGCTTTTGTAATTTTTTAGTCACCACCTATGCGGGAAATTTCCATTGACGGCCATTCACTCACGTTTGACGATATCGCGGCCGTGGCTTGGCGACGGGATGTTCGCGTCAAAGTGGCTGATCGAGCCAAAGAAAAAATCTTCGCTAGTCGACGGGTAGTGGACGAGGCGGTTCGAGATGGCAAAATCGTTTATGGATTGACCACTGGTTTCGGTGAATTTAAAAATAAATACATCAGCGCCGATCAAACCGAAGAGCTGCAACGCAATTTGATCATCAGCCATTCCATTGGCACGGGACCGGCGCTGCCCGAAAGCGTAGTGCGGGCCGCGGCCCTGGTCCGAGCCAACTCCGTAGCGAGCGGGTATTCGGGCGTGCGGCTAGAAACCATCGAGGCCATTTTGGATATTATCAACCACGATCTTTACCCTTTCGTTCCCAGTCAGGGGTCGGTGGGGGCGAGCGGGGATTTAGCGCCGCTGTCGCATTTGGTGTTAACGCGGATCGGCTTGGGGGAAATGATCGTGGGCGGTAAACGCGTGCCGAGTGGGCCGGTGTTGGCCCAAGCCGGTTTAGCCCCGTTAGTGTTGAGTTCAAAAGAAGGTTTAGCGCTCAATAATGGCACGTCATTTATGACGGCACTGGGCGTTATCGCCCTGCTCAATTCCCGTCAGTTAGCCAAAATTGCTGACATCGTCGCCGGCATGACCGTGGAGGCGTGCCTGGGTAGTATTGTGCCATTTAACGCCCGGATCCACGCCTTACGGCCGCATCCCGGCCAAATTGCCACCGGGGATAACATTCTCCGACTATGTCAATCCAGCGCCATTGTGGAATCACACAAAAACTGTGATCGAGTGCAAGATTCTTATTCGCTGCGCTGCATCCCGCAAGTGCATGGCGCGGTCAAAGATGCCATCGGCTACGTCAGCGGCGTGCTGGAACGGGAGATCAACTCGGTCACCGATAACCCGCTGGTGTTTCCGGAAGATGGCGTGATTTATTCGGGCGGTAATTTTCATGGTGAACCGCTGGCCATCGCCTATGACTTTTTGGCCATCGCCATTGCCGAACTAGCCAACATTTCGGAGCGGCGGACCTTCAAAATGCTGTCGCCCCATCTAAGTGAAGGCCTGCCGGCGTTCTTGATCCCGGCCGACAAGGCCGGGCTGTCCAGCGGCTATATGATCGCTCAATACACCGCCGCGGCGTTGGTGAATGAAAATAAAACCCTAGCTCATCCGGCCAGCGTTGACTCCATCCCGACCTCCGCCAGCCAGGAGGATCATGTCAGCTTTGGCATGACCGCGGCTAATAAATTGCAAAGAATTGTCGCTAACGTCGAACGAGTGCTGGCCATCGAGCTGATGTGCGCCGCCCAGGCGTTGGATTTCAAACAACCACTGCCACCGGGAGCGGGATCGGCCGTGGCCCGCGATGTTATTCGTCAACACATTCCCTTCCTGGCCAGTGATCGAGTGCTCTATCCCGATTTGGAAGCAATGTTGCCATTGATACCCCAGATTATTAGGCAGGTGGAAAAACAAGTTGGGCCCTTGCGCTTGAGCTAACGATATCCTTTAAAAGGAAAAAGCATTTGCCGCCAGCGCGGGCAAATGCTTTTGTGATTGGCGAGGTGATGAGATTGGGACAACTCACAGAGCGTTGCCCCATTCGTGAAGAAACTCCCGAACCGACAGGTCGTCCGCCCGATCTTGCAATCCCCATGGCTTGGTGGTCAATTCGCCGAGCTGCATCATGCCATTTCCTCGGAGCCCTTCGAGTAGGGTGAGGAGGTCAAGGTTGAACTCGATACAGATTGTGGAGTATGGCTTTTGATGAGGCGGCTCGATGCTGGCGCAGTCGTAAGGGAATCCGGTCGGACCGAAATAGGCCATGCCGATCCGCCGGTGATCTAGCGCTGACAGATCAGGAGTGGCGAGCTGCCGACCGAAGTTCGGCACGATCACCGTGAAATCCCGCTCACAAATCCAGTCGGCCAGCTCCCGTCCCTGGTCATCGGGAAAGGGGAACAGACTATGAAGGATTTGATCGATGTTCGTCGGCACATGCGGCGAGCGAATGATCCCACCGCCGACCAGTACCACCGGACACCCGCGCTGCTGGAACTGGGTGATGACGTAGTTGAGTGTTCCGCCACTCCAGACCCCGTCGTCAACCAGGATGATAGGCCGGCCATTGGCCCGGGCGGCCGCAGTGTCAAACTGGGCTGAAGCTGGCGGTGAACCGTGACGAGCCACCGGAATGTCCATCTTGGTGATGTGACCATTGACTGGATACCCCGCTCGGTTTAGTTCCAGGTAATCATCGGCGTCGTCGACATAATCATCGGTCATTGATACCAGTTGACCATGAGGACGAAGCTTGTCGGCCAAGGCATTCATCCGCCGACGATAGTCGCTTTCATCATAGACGATCAGTTCGCCGGGAACATGATCTTGGAGTTGGCGCAGGAATCGCTCCCGCAGAGGTTGGAGTTGAGTAGCAGTGACGGGGAAGCCGGCTTGGTTAAGCCGACGTTCGACGTCGAGAGTAACGACATACACCGGGGGGCTCATGAGACTCTACCTCCTGTGGTTAGTGCGGTCAGTGTAGTTGATGAAAGGAGCTAAACGCCATCAAGGTGCGAACACATATGGCGTAATCCTCCTTCGGTAGGCCACATGTGACGGACTTCGATCAGCCAGTCAGCCGTTTTAACGCGCCCAGCGCCGTCTTAATCATATTTTTCTGGGCTTCGACAGAGACGTCTTTATTTTTAAAAGCCACATTAGGTAAATACTGGGAGCGAAGCGCCATTGACTTCAGCGGGGTTGGTGAGGCATCGACGGCCAAAACAGCGCCGGCTCGCACACCTTTTAAAGTCGCCACGATCAACAACGCCGCCGTCTCCATTTCAGAAGAAAGGATTGGCGAGGGGGTGTCGCTAAAACGAGGGTCCAGGTAGAATTCTCCCCATTTCGCCGCTGACTGGTCGGGGGCATAAAAGGAATCATGCGTTCGGTTAATTCCCTTGAAGTAGGTGATCTTTTGTTCTTGGGCGGAAGCCGCCAAGGCCGACACGACGTCGACATCAGCCACGGCCGGGAATCCAGCCGGGACGTATTCAATGGTAGTTCCTTCATCTCGGACACAGGCAGTGGGGATCACTACGCTCAACGGAGCGATATCTTCTCGCCACGCACCACCACACGTTCCGACTCGAATCAAAGTAGTGGCTCCACAGGCGATCAACTCTTCAACCGCGATGGCGGTTGACGGGCAACCAATGCCGGTGGAAGTAACCGAAACCGAAATGCCTTGGTATGTTCCGGTGATGGTGCGGAATTCTCGATTGTTCGCTACTTCGCGATATTCATCTAAAAACGAAGCAATCAGGTCCACCCGCTTAGGGTCGCCCGGCAATAAAACGATCGGGGCAATGTCTCCCGGTTGGCATTCGATGTGTGGCTGCATATATGGTTATAAATTGAATACTAACAAGGCGACCTCTTGATGTCAAATAGAACAAAAAATAACGCCCGCCCCGCATTTGCGTGGCGGGCGAGTGGTTACGCTCCAAGAATTGTCTCCAAAATGCCGAGGACCCCGGCCGTGAACGAGTCACTGCTGACGAGCTGACAACGGCGACGGTAATCGGCCGACGCATTACCCACCGCGCACTGGATTACTTGTTCGCCACCCATCCAGTCGCTCATGCTGTCGCCGATCATGTAGATCGTCCGATCGGGATAGGTGACCCTGAGCTGATGAATGGCCGCCGCTTTGCTGGAGAGGGGATGGTGGATGATGATGATCCCGTACTCGGGATTGTAATCAACATCCATGATCGGCTGACCCGCGCCGTCATGGAAGATGGCGGTACCGATGGGCAGCAGCTCTTCGAAGACGTCGCGCAATGTCGGCTCGTCGATTTGCCACTGACCGTTGGTATCACGGGTCCGCACCCACAGCCCACAGCTGCACCGGCGCAGGCCGTTGATGATGATGGCCCGCTTCGCCGTCGTGATCGCAGCCGGGCCGGCCGGCAGTTGATTGACCAGGAAATTGACATCCCCGATGATGACCAGATCATGCCCGGTGCCAACACTTCGCTTGAGCAGCGCGGCCAAGAAGGCGTCGCGGAAGCTGACGAAGTTATCAGCGGCTGGGTTGACGACTATCGGTGGGGCGACACTGGTGGGCAGGAACAAGGCCCCGCGTTCCGCAATGATCGGCCCGGTGATGCCCAGACAATCGCTTTTGGCCGCGATGGTCGGGATGGCCGAATCAGAGTTGAGTCCGATGATCAGACCACAATTCTGGGCTTGGAGAACCGTGCTTTTGATTTCCTCCACCGGGACGGTGAAGTCGTATGTTGGATTGATCAAGGTTTTATCAATGTCGATCAAAACAATGGGCGGTAACAATTTAGCACCCTCCTTTATGAAGTGGGGCCGGTTAAGTTGACAATGGGCGATGGGTGACTATAACACAATCATCATAAAGAGGCAAGGGCGACGGCGGCGTCGAGAGCAACTTGAATTGCTCGATCAACTCCCTCTTTCGCTTGCGGAGATTGGATTAGCTCATAGACCAGTTCCGGTCGTTTAGCAATTTCATCGAGCGGTTCGGTCGTGTTGACTGCCAATACCGCGCCAGCCCGTAACCCACGAAGAGCGGCAATCAGAAACACAGCGCTGCACTCCATCTCGGAACTAACTAACGGGACATTCCAATCTTGGAGACGTTGGTCATTATAAATGTTGCCCCAGCGGATTAAGTTTTCGACTGGTTCATAAAACGCATCGTGAGTGCGATTTACACCAGTAAAATAAGTATAGCCCCGTTGGTTAGCAGCCCGAGTTAAAGATGTGACTACTGCGGCATCAGCGATAGCCGGAAATTCTGGCGGCAGATATTCACGTGTTGTGCCTTCAGCCCGAATTGCCGCCGTGGGTACAATGAGATCGCCGGGCTGGATTTCTTTTTTTAATGCCCCACAGGTACCAACCCGAATAAATGTTTTAGCGCCAATATTTGCTAATTCCTCAACCGCAATTGCCGCCGAAGGACAACCGATACCGGTGGACAGCGCAGTAATTGGCATTCCACGGTACATGCCCGTCATGGTCAAGAATTCCCGATTGAAGACTATTTCTTTAGCAGTGTCCCAAAATTCCGCAATCCGTCGGACGCGGGCAGGATCACCCGGCAGGAGAACCGTCGGGGCGATGTCGATCGACTTCAATTTAATGTGGGGCTGAAGTTCCATAGATAAATAAAGATAGATAAATCAAAATATGAAGCTGCTCAAAACCAGTGTACCGGTTTAACCAAAAAAAGCAAGAAAAGCCCCGCCCCCGGTGAGGGGAGCGGGGCAGAAGAGCTTAAGCGTAGTGTCTGATCATCCGGTCATAGACCGCGCCGCACGGCGCTAAGTCGGCCACACAGACATGCTCATCTTTTTGATGAGAGGCCCCTCGCGGTCCTGGTCCGAAATTGATCGCCGGTACCTGGAAAGCATCACCGGCCATGGCGGCATCGGTGTAACCAAAGGTACTGATGTCGGTGTAGGTGACCGGCAATCCCGTATCAATCAGGAGCTGCTCGACTTCACCGAGCTGGTCGCGGGGCGTGATGGATCCCGGGAGGTCGTGGCGGAAAAGATTTCCCCGGCTGGTCATGCACATCGCTTGAACGCCGAGGGTCTGGGCGTCGGCCATGATTTGATGATACAGAGCGGCTTGATTCAACAGCGGGGTGGCGGGGCGGATATCGACGACCACCTCGGCCACATCGGGGATGACATTGCCCTGGCGGCTGACCAGCAACTGGCCGGCATCATTTTGGAGCATGTCTTTCATGTTGATCGCGCCGCCATCGATGGAGGCGAGATTGAAAGCGCTGGGGATGCCTTCCGGGGACACGTGTTTCGCCACGAAGAATTCAGTAAGCTTCATCAACTCCATGGCTTTGGCGATGGCATTGACACCGGATTGAGGCCGCGCCGCATGACCCCGTTGGCCGAAGACCCGCAGCCGGAACTCGATCAACCCCCGGCAGCCGGCCAGGATGGACAGATCAGTCGGTTCGGCGATGCAGATGAGTTCGGGCCGGATGGTATTCCACGATGACGCAATGAACGTTCGCATGCCGGCAAAGTCGAACTCTTCGTCGACGTAACACAGGATGGCATAAGAACCACCCGGTCCGTGCTGTTGAGCGGTCGCGATGACCGTGGCCAGGCCGCTTTTCATGTCGACGGCCCCGAGGCCGTAAAGGCTGCCGTCGCGGATGGTCGGAATGAGCTGATCGGCTGATGAGATCGGGACGGTATCCAGATGTCCGCCGAGGAGCAGGCGGGGGTGGCGATCGGTGAAGGCGATCAGGTTATCTCGTCCCGGCGTGCCGGTGGGCTGTCGTTCCAGCTCCAGCCAGGGCAGGTGGTGGCGAAAGTAGTCCTCCAAAAAATCAACCACGGCCCCCTCATGGGGCTGGTCATCTCGGAACGATGAAATGGCGATCAATCGCTGGGCGAGATCAAGGGCGATAGTCATTGGATGGCCTCCAGATTCAGGGTGGGAATATGACCAACGAGGATACCCATCGGAACGTTATTACCGATCGGGGCATAGAGCACATAGCCGGTCCGCTGATAAAGCCGCCAGCTCGACACTTCAGGCATTACCAAACTCTGCAGAAATTCATACTGGGGGAAATCATGGCGTGACCTCAACTTAAACCCTCCTGGCAGTAAACCCGGCTGGTGGTGGAATTTTAGCTAATTGTCAAAGAGACAAATGACCATTGGAGAGTACTGAATAATCGGCCAGATTGTCAACTAAAAGTTATTTGACAAATGGAGGTAAAATCTGTAAGCTCAAATGAAACCTGATTTTCAGGTCGCCCTTTGACAGCAGGAACCAATAACCTTTTGGTGATTAAAATCACCAGAAATGAAGGAGATAGGTCATGGCTCTAACGCCCGTGGTGAAACCAGCCGGCATCGCCGGCTTCCAAGATTGGTTGCCCGCGGACATGCGGGCCTGGCAGCGGATGGTGGACATCATTCGCGCTGTCTATGAACGGTTTGGTTTTGACCAATTGCGGACGCCCGCCATTGAGCGGTCGGACGTGTTGGGCACCGATCAGGCCGACTTCAGTTTTCCGGTCTATCGCTTCAAAACGAGAGGTCGGAACCGAGCCGCCCAGTTTGTTGACGATCCAGCCGAGCTTGACGCCTTTGCTGATCGGTCGCTGGACATGACGTTGCGTTTCGACCTGACCGTGCCCCTGTCACGGATCTACGCGGCCTACGCCAACCAACTACCGAGTCCGTTTCGGCGGTTTCAGATCGCCCAGGTCTGGCGGCGAGAAAAGGCCCAGGCCGGTCGGTTCTGTGAATTCACTCAGGCCGACGGTGACATCGTCGGTACGGCCTCAATGCTGGCCGACGCCGAGATCATCTCGTTGATCATCGCCATGATGACCGCGCTCGATGTCGGTCCCTTCGTGGTCCGGTTCAACCACCGGAAAATCCTCAACGGGTTGCCCGAGTATGCCGGCTTTGACCGCGCGCTCTTGAAGTCGGTGTTGCGGACGATCGACAAGATCGACAAGGAAGGTCCGGATAAAATTCGGTGGTATCTGACCACGCCGCCAACGGTTGACGAGCTCGGCATCGGGCTATCAGCCGACGCAGTCGACCGAGTTATGGCCTTTCTGACGCTGTCGGCCGTGACTGACCCGGCGATCCTTTTTGCCGAGTTGGCCAAAGTATTTGCGGCCGTGCCTATGGGCATGGACGGCACGGCCGAGTTGCAGCAGATTGCCAGCTATCTCGGTCCCAGCACCGACACGTCTCCGTGGCGCATCGATTTGTCGGTGGCCCGAGGATTGGACTACTACACCGGGCCGGTCTTTGAAACGATGCTGGTCCAGCAGCCCGACTTTGGCAGTGTCATGTCCGGTGGTCGCTTCGATGATTTGGTGATGCGCTTTACCGGCCACCGCGTACCGGCGACCGGCGCATCCGTGGGAGTGGATCGGCTCTTCGCCGCTCTGCGGCAAATCGACCGGATACCCGCCACGACATACGCCAACACCCAGGTGTTGGTCGCCAACTGGGATGACGAGCACGCCGCCACGCGGTTTCAACTGGTCGGTGCTCTGCGAGCAGCGGGCTTGACGGCCGAGATTCACTACGATGCCGTGATGTTGCGTGACCAGCTGGCCTACGCGCTCAAGCGCGGCACCCGCTTCGTCATCTTTGCCGGAGCCCGCGAGCTGGCTGGTGGCGTTGTCTCGGTCAAGGACTTGACCAAAGCCGTTCAGGTAGATGGCGTCCCCCTTGACAAATTGCCGGCGATGATCTACGCTGGCCTCGCTGAAAAGGTCTAAATGAACTAACCGGATCGGGCATGTAGCTCAGCTGGATAGAGCAGCGGACTGTGACTCCGGAGGTCGGGGGTTCGATTCCCCTCATGCCCACTCCATCATTTGGTTCTTGCCCCATATCGCATTGCCGCCTGGTCCGAAACATTCGGATCAGGCGGCTTTTCTTTGTCCAAGCCAGGTTAGTCCGGCGCCAGATGTTCGTTCCCTTTATTCTTAATTGCTTGTATAATAACCCCAATAATAAACCAAACCAAAAAGCCGCCCGGCCCACATTCAGCCAGACGACTCACGGTTATTCAAACAGCCGCCTGTCGGGTTCGAACCGACGACCTACGGTTTACGATACCGTCGCCCCGCCTGCCATCGCCTTAGCCGATAGTCGGAGTCGAACCGACAACCTCTCCCTTACGAAGGGATTGCTCTGCCATTTGAGCTATATCGGCTTAGGCCATGGCGGGCAGGTCTATCAACTGAGCTAAGGCGGCCAATCAGCGGGTGAAGGGAGTCGA
>CAYINJ010000024.1:0-9405 GCA_964364745.1 uncultured Gammaproteobacteria bacterium | reverse complement strand
AAGGGCGTGGGAGGCCCGATTCGTGGGATATGTGCTGGGATTGCCACGCCCCACCCAGAGGCGGGGCTCGCAATGACAAGCGGGGAGGGAGCGCGGTGGAATATACATCGTCATTGCGATCCGCCCTGGGCGGAGAAGCAATCCCAGGACGAGTGAACTAACCGGGTGGTGAGATATGCGCTGGGATTGTCGCGTCGCTCTCCGCCAGCTGGCGGATTCTCGCAATGACGATGGAAAAACCAAAAACCGCCCCGACGCACGAGGCGGTTTTTTAATTCACCAGACAATACTAGAACCGCGGTCGGCGGGGACCACGATCAGGACCACCACGCCGATCCGGTCCGGGCCGACGGTGGCCGGCGTGACCGAAGCCAGCATTATGGTTGCCGTTGGCATTGGCGGCGCGGGACTTGGTTTCCCAGTCCGGGTCCAGGCGCTTGATCGACAGATTGATCCGGCCCAGATCGTCAATTTCTTTGACGATGACTTTAACTTTGTCGCCGACGTTTAGGACGTCGGTCACTTTGTCGATTCGCTCCGGCGCGATTTCGGAGATATGGACCAGCCCTTCTTGTTTGGGCAGCACTTCGACGAAGGCGCCGAAGTCCATAATCCGCGTGACGGTGCCGTCGAAGATCTCGCCAGCTTCAACTTCGCGGACGATGTTTTTGATCCAATCCACGGCTTTGGCGGTGTTGTCCGGGTTGACGCCAGTGACCATCACCAGGCCGTCATCTTCAATATCAATTTCCACGCCGCAAGCGCCAATGATTTCGTTGATGATCTTGCCGCCCGGCCCGATCACTTCACGAATTTTGTCGGGGTTGATATGGAAGGAAATAATCCGCGGCGCAAACGGCGACAAGTCGGCGCGATGTGTCGGGATGGTCTGGGCCATGACGGCCAGGATCTCCAGTCGCGCTTTCTTGGCTTGAGCCAGCGTTTCTTGAATAATTGCTAAGGTCAAACCAGTGGTCTTGGTGTCCATCTGGACGGCGGTAATACCGTCGGCCGTGCCGGCGACTTTGAAGTCCATGCCGCCTTCGCCGTCTTCCATGTCTTGCAGGTCAGTAATAATTTTGTATTCGCCGTTACCATTCGAAGCGAGGCCCATGGCCACGCCCGCCACTGGTTTAGTGATCGGCACGCCGGCATCCATCAGGGCCAAAGTTGAGCCACAAGTGGAAGCCATCGACGATGAGCCGTTCGAGCTCAACACTTCGGAGACCACGCGGATGGTGTAAGGGAATTGATCGCGAGGGGGTAAGACCGGCAGCAGGGCTTTTTCGGCCAGCGCGCCGTGGCCGATTGCCCGGCGACCGGGACCGCGCAACGGACCGGCTTCACCATAAGAAAACGGCGTGTCGTTGTAGTGGTGCATGTAGTGCTTCTTGCCGTCTTCGTCCATCGAGTCCAGTGTTTGTTCGTCACCGGGCGCGCCCAGCGTGACCGTCGATAACACTTGGGTCTCACCGCGGGAAAACAAGCCCGAACCATGGGTGCGCGGCAACAGGCCAACTTCAGCGGACAAAGGCCGGATTTCTTCTAACGTGCGACCATCGACGCGCTGGCCGCGGGCGATAATTGCTTTGGTAATTTGGGTCTCGATGAAGTCCTCAAAGCCGTGGAGAATCTTTTTGCGGATCTCTTTGCTTAATTGCTGTTCGAGCAAGTACGCTTCGACTTTGGCTTCCAGTTCGGCTAGCACGGCGTGGCGCTCACGTTTGGTGCCGTGTGATTGAGCGAAGAGATAAGTATCAAGTTGGCCGACGATAAACTGCTCGGTCGCGGTTTTGGCGGCTTCGTAGGCCGCTTCGGCGGCGGCGGCTTCGGCGGGCGTATCTTCGGCCGAAAACTCGGCCGGAATTGCTTTGGCGATTAACTGTTCAATTGAGAGTTTCTCGGTGCCGACCGCTGCGCGAATGTCGTTGATAAACTTAATTAACTCGCGGCTGTGTTTCATCCCAAACTCTGTCGCTGCGCAGAAGGTGTCTTCGGATACTTCTTGGCCGGACGCTTCAAACATCATAATCTTTTCACCGGTGGTCGAAAAAGCCACATCGCAGGTCGATTTCTCCCGCGCGGCGGTCGAGGGATTCAAGACCCACTCGCCGGCGATTTGGCCGACGCGAATCCCAGCCAGCGGACCATGCCAGGGAATGTTGGAAATATGGAGCACAATCGCGGCGGCCGTAATGCCGAGTAAGGCCGGATCGTTTTCGCCGTCGCTGGACAGCACGGTTAAAACGACCTGGACGTCGTTGCGTAACTCCTTCGGGAACAGCGGTCGCAAGCCGCGGTCAATGGCGCGACCGGCTAAGATGGCAACATCGGTCGGGCGGCCTTCGCGCTTGATGAAGCGCGAGCCCTTAATTTTGCCGGAGGCATACATCTTTTCTTCGTAATCGACCATCAGCGGGAAGTAATCAATCCCATCGCGGACGGTGTTGGCCATCACGGCGGTCGCCAAAATCATGGTGTCGCCGTAACGAACCGTACAGCTGGCGTTGGTGTGTCGCGCCAGTTTGCCGACTTGCACCGCCAAGGTGCGGCCGGCGAACGGGAGAGAAAACTCCCGCACTTCATTGGTCGTCATAGGGTCAGAATAATCGACCCGGAGTGGTTAGCAGATGACTGGCCGGCGAATTCGCCGTTCAGAGTATCTGACAACCCCCACCGGGGTCGGTGAATAATTATTTTTTAATCAAGTACTTGCGCGGTTGTTCGCCGAGGTCGGTGAAGTCATCGGCTACTTCGATCAATTTGCTCGAGGTGGTTTTGCCAAAGGCGATCACTTCCACCATACAGCCCTTGCTTTCCTGTAAGTAAGTGACCATCGGCACGAAGTCGCCGTCGCCACAGACCAGCACGATCGAGTCAAGTTTGTCGGCTAGCTTGATGGCGTCGACGGCCATGCCGACATCCCAGTCAGCTTTCTTGACGCCGGAAAAGAACACTTGTAATTCTTTACTTTTTACTTCAAAACCCTGTTTGTCCAGCGCGCCGAAGAAGGACTCTTCTTCGACGGACTTCGACTCGATGACATAGGCAATCGCCCGGACGAGTTTGCGGCCGGCGATGGCGGTTTTGAGGATTTCTTGAAAATTGACGTTGGCGTGATAAAGATTCTTGGCCGAGTGATACATGTTTTGCGTATCAACGATGACGCCAACACGCTGTTCTGGATGCTTGATCATATATTTTTAAAAAGGTTGATGGTTAGTTAAAAATTTTTGCTAAGAAAGTCCGCGCCAAGCACGGACTTTCACGCCAGATTATGCTTCGACTTTGTCGGCTGGCGCCACCACTACCTCCTCTGCTTCGACGGGTGCTGGCAGGTCATCTTCGACGATGACGGGCTTAGCTTCCTCTGCCGGTCGCGTGGCTTTCAATTTTAGTTCTTTGACGACTTTATCCCAAGCGGTCGGGTTGTCTTTGGCTAGATACTTCAGCAAGCGCTTACGCTCGTTAACCTTCTTAATCAGACCGCGGCGCGAAGAGAAGTCATGCTGATGATCTTTGAGGTGCTTGGTCAACTCCTTAATTTCTTCCGTGGAAATAGCAATCTGCACCGGCGCCGACCCGGTATCCTTGGCGTGGGTTTTGAACTTGGCAATGATCCGGTCCTTTTTGAGCTTAGACAACATAGGTATGGGGGATAATTACTTGACGAGTAGCCGAGGACAACGGGACCCCTCCCGATAGTACCCAGCGGACCGCCCGATAAATAAGAGAAGAACAGGGCTACCCTATCATGGGGCGGCGAATTTGTCAATTTTTGGGCTAAAATAGGTAAATTATCAGGATTAATTGCCGGCCCGTTGAGTGAAATGATCTTTAGTTCTGGCCACTGCCGCCGTCCACTGCTCGGGTGGGATGGCGCGGCACTGGCGATCCAGGTCATCGATCACTTGGCTGAAGCGGTCGATGTCAGCCGCGGTCGCCTTAGTTTTGTCCAAACCAAATAAGGAGTTTAATGGTGACGCGATGCCGGCCATGTCTTCGATTTGCCGCGGCGCGCCAGTTGTTCCGGCCACGACGCCAAGCTCATTTAAAATCCGCAGCATTTTGGGACAAAGTTGGGTCGAGCAAGTCGGCGGCCGAAATGATTTCAAGATACAGCCGTTACAAGACAAGGCGGGGCACGGACCATTGCCGGGGAGTCGTCGGCGCCCGACATCAATGGCGGATTGATCGTTGGTGTCCAGCTGTTTCGACCAATTCGGGCCGTGGATAGTGGTCTGCGCGGCGTTCAACGCTGGCCAGTGGTCTTGGACTTGGTTGTCCACCAAGCAGCAACACAGCTCGTGGTGGTCAACGTCGCGGTGTTCACGCAACGCGACGACACTGGTGTCGAAGCAATGTTTACAGAGATCGCCAAAATGGCGAAAAAACTTAGCCATTTGTTTCTCCAGTTTTTGGTAAGCCAGTAGTTCTTGGCGGGTGGGCATAGTACGGCCAGCATAGCGGGCGGGTCTAAGAACAGTCAACCACCCCATTGCGCTTCCGCCGGTAGTGTCGTAAAATGTGGGAGCACTATGAAGACGGTTAAGGAAAAACTGATCATCGACTTCCTGGAATATCTCGAGATCGAGCGCGGCCGGTCGCAGGCGACGATTCGCAATTACGCTTTTTATCTCGAGCGGTTTTTTGCCTTCGCGCGCGGTAAACAAAAGGGGTTTGCCGTCAGTCAGATTACTTCACCACTGGTGCGTCAGTATCGCTTGTGGCTCAATCGCGCCACTGACGATCATGGTCGGAGCTTGAAACCCAGCACCCAGAATTACCACCTGATTGCGCTGCGGACTTTCTTAAAATACCTAGCCAAGCATGACATTGATTCGCTGGTCCCCGACAAGATCGAGCTGGCCAAACAGTCGCAGCGGCACATTGAGTATCTCGAGGGTAGTGATTTGAGTAAATTCTTGGACACGCCGCTGGCCACCGCCGAGCCGGAAATCATCCGCTACCGCGACAAGGCAATTTTAGAATTACTTTTCTCGACTGGCCTGCGCGTTTCAGAATTAGTTAATGTTAAAAAGAATCAGATCAATATGGAGAAAGACGAGTTCTCCGTTCGCGGCAAAGGCGACAAGCTGCGGATCGTCTTCGTCTCGCAGCAGGCCAAACATTGGTTGAAAGAATATTTATCGCGGCGGCCAGATGTGACGGGTTATATGTTCGTCAGTCACGATCGGGCCGGTGAAAAAAGACACACCGCCGCCGATGTCGTCGGCGAGTCCGAACACCTGACCGCGCGCTCCGTGCAGCGCTTAGTTAAAAAATATGCGGCGTTGGCCGGCATTACCAAGCGGATCACGCCGCACACCTTGCGCCATAGTTTCGCCACTGATCTGTTAACCAACGGTGCCGACATCAGATCGGTGCAGACCTTACTTGGCCACTCCTCGATTACGACCACGCAGGTCTACACCCACATTGCCGACCAGCATTTGAAAGAGGTGTATCAGGCCTTTCATAGTCGGAAGCGAAAAGCTTGACTTTGGGATAGTTTTTGGTAAGATAGCGACGTTTATCGCTTCCCCGTGATTAGTTGGGCGCTCACTTGTGCCCCCGTAGCTCAATGGATAGAGCGGGAGACTTCTAAGCTCATGATAGAGGTTCGATTCCTCTCGGGGGTAAAGGCGAGCGACTATATGGTGCCTATAGCACAGTGGTTAGTGCACTGGGTTGTGGTCCCAGCTACGAGAGTTCGATTCTCTCTAGGCACCCCATAAGACACTCTGCCGCTCGGCCGGGTGTTTTATATTTAATTTTAGCCAAAAATTAAATATATTGATAACCATTGACTCATAGGTTATCATATGATAACCTACTAATAGACAAGCTCATATATTTTTATGAACACTGCCAAGAACTATTTTACGGTTTCAGAGTTAGCCACCCTGCTCCAAATCAGTCGGGTGAGCGTATTAAAAAAGATCACCAAGGGCCAAATCAAAGCCGAAAAGGTCGGCCGGAATTATATTATTCTCAAAAAAGATTTAGTTGGCGTTATTAACCAGGAGCTGTCAGAAAAAATGAAAGGGGAAATTAAAAATGCGGTGGCAAGAGTATTAGCAGAGTATGGTGAGACGATAAAAATGCTGGGCAAAGAATAGTATGCCGAAAGCCATCCGACAGCCATCCGTTGATATCGTGCAGTTTATTGCTTTCCAGCTGGCGGCTGATACCATGAACTGGAACGAGCCCATTCCTCAATTCGAAACCAGATACCCCAACGTCTTGGAGCGCTGTATTATTACGCCGTTTCAAAAGTTTAACCAGCGGTCACTATACCAAGGATTGGCGGGCAAAGGGGCAATACTTTTTTATTTGTTAATAAAAAATCATCCATTCCAAAATGGCAATAAGCGGATCGCCGTGACCACGCTATTCGTGTTTCTGGCGATGAATGATAAATGGCTCCGGGTTGATAAAACCAAATTATATAATGTTGCTTTGTGGGTAGCGGAGAGCCCCCCGGAAGCTATGACCGAAACTGTTAGTTATCTGGAAAAGTTTATTAAGAAAAATATTATTAATGTGGGAATCTTAACAGAAGATGGATTGTTGCGATAAAGTTTCCCACGCCCGCATACCTAACCATTTTCAAAAACACCCCCAATGCGGAGGTGTTTTTGGTTGTCATTGACAATAAAAAACCTTTATGCTATCATATAATAAGTGCAAAAAGTTTGCCCACACCAGTAGAAAGGAGTCGAATTTCTGCGGCGGCCAAGTTTTGCAGTTTATTCACTTCTTTTTCTTTATGAATGGGAAAATTAAGCGCCTCGACGTCAAGGGCTTTGGTTTCATCACCCCGGAGGGTGGCGACAAAGATCTCTTTTTCCACTCCTCGGCTTTGCAGGGAGTAGAATTCGCCGCTCTGCAAGAGGGCGACGCCGTCACTTTTGACTCGGAGGACTCGGAAAAGGGTCCCCGCGCCATCAACGTGGTTCGCGCGTAAGTACAATTACGTACTCTCTAAAACACTCCGCTTCGGCGGGGTGTTTTTGGTTGGGAAAATAAAAAACGCCCCACGAAGGCAGTGGACCTTCGGGGGCATTGTGTTTGGCGCGTCACGGGTTCGGCGCGAGGTGTCTCTTAGATGTTCCAGGCCGACGCCTGCAAGAAGTCCCGCCCGGGGGGACGCGAGGGCACATTCTTCAGTCGAGACGGCGGTCGGATGTTCCTCGCCGCCTATGACCCTGCCGGACATCCCTACATCGTCACGCCAGTCGGCGGCGAAGCCGACCGCGATTTCGCCGCCACGCCGACGATTGGCCGGGGCATCCTACTGATCTCACTGGCCGAGGCATTGCGATTCTGTGGCCACTTCATCAAGCTGGACGCGTCCAGCAGTGATCCGGCCGGACAGTCCTTCGAGGTGCACGTCAGTTTCGGAGTGTCCACCAATCGTATGATCCAAGATCAGTACGTGGTGGCCGGGACGGTTACGGCCATAGCCATGGTCGATGCCGAGGACTGGGAACGAACCCTAGAACAGACGGCAGCAGCTTTCGGCTAATGCCCCCGCTATTCACCACCGCTCACATTTGACCCCGCCTCACGGCGGGGTTTCTTTTTGTCTTGGCCGACTGTTTTTTGCTATACTGGCCGCATATGAAACCACGCCTGATCTTAGCGTCTAAGTCACCGCGGCGGCGCGAGCTGCTCGGTCGGTGGAAAATTCCGTTTACGGCGGTGGAAAGTGACTATGAAGAAGACATGACGCTACCGCTGCCACCACTGAAGTTAGCCAAGGTGTTATCGTGGGGCAAAGCGACCGCTGTCGCCAAACACTACCGCCGCGGTCTTGTCATCGCCGCTGACACTTTCATCGCTTATCGCGGGCATTTACTAGGCAAACCAAAATCAACAGCCGACGCCAAGCGAATGTTGCGCGAACTTAGTGGTAAAACCCACTCGGTGATTACCGGTCTGGCCATCATTGATATCGCGACCGGCCGGAAGGTTTCCAAAGCGATCGAGGCCAAGATCACCTTCCGCCGATTAACCAGCCATGAAATTAACACTTATATTTCCTCCGGCGAGCCGCTGGACAAGGCCGGCGCTTACGCCATTCAAGGGATCGGCTCGGTGATTATCAAAAAAATTGATGGTGACTACCATGGCGTCATGGGCTTGCCGCTGTATCAGCTGGCCCAAGAATTGAAAAGGTTTGGCGTGAAGGTGTTGTAAAGTAAATCTATGAAGAAAATTATTATCGCTATCCTGGCGATTGGTTCACTCGCCTTAGTATTATTCGGCTGGTGGCAAGGGTCAGGCCAATATCTAGCCAGCGCCGATCAATCATTTGGCTACATCGCTGCGGGGCGGCTGGCCGGGCTACTGGCGGTCTGGACAGTGTTAGCCCAAGTCATGCTCACCAGCCGAGCCAATTGGTTGGAACAAACTTTCGGCTTGGATCGCCTGACCCACTTCCACCATTACAACGGCTTTGTCGTCTTACTGGCGATCATCGCTCATGGCCCGCTGTTGGCGATCGGCTATGGCGCGCGGCTGGGCCAGTCGGCTTGGCGGGAGTTTTGGCAATTAGCCCTGGGTAGTGATGAGACATTTCAAGCCGTCTTAGCGGTGGCGATTTTTATCTTAATCGTGGCGGTTTCGGTGGTAATCATTAAACGCCACCTGCGTTACGAGACGTGGTACGCCATTCACTTCCTGACTTATCTCGCCATCCTATTAGCTTTTGGCCACCAGCTGGAACTGGGCCAGGATTTTCAAAACAGCATTTGGTTTAGCGGCTATTGGATCTTACTGTATGTCTTGGTCGGCGCCCACGTGGCGGTGTATCGAGTAATCATGCCTCTGTATCGGCTCGTCCGCCACCAGTGCACCGTCGCGGCCGTCACGCCGGAGACCGCCAGCACGGTATCAATCGTGATCCGCGGGCAAGCGCTGTCGCGATTGCCGTGGCGGGCGGGCCAGTTCGTAATTGTCAGATTTTTAACCAAGGGTCTGTGGTATGAATCCCATCCGTTTTCATTGTCGTGCTTGCCAAATGGCGACCATTTACGGCTGACGGTGAAAGTCCTCGGCGATTTTACTAAAAAACTATCCCGGCAATTGCCCATCGGAACGCCAGTGTTGATCAGCGGGCCGCACGGCGCGTTTACACCCGAGCAAGCTACCCATGATCAGGCCATCTTGATTGCCGGCGGCATTGGCATCACCCCCCTGCGGCCGATGGCCGAAGCACTGCTCGGCCAAGGGAAAAAGGTAACTTTGATTTATGCCAACCGCACCGCCGCGGATATCCCGCTGCGTCAAGAACTCGAAGCGCTCACGGGCCGGGGCTTGCAAATCCACTATGTCATCAGTAATGACGCGGCCTGGACCGGGGAGACGCCCGAGCTCAGGGTCGACAGGGTCCCGGCG
>CAYINJ010000023.1:0-9983 GCA_964364745.1 uncultured Gammaproteobacteria bacterium | reverse complement strand
ATCGACCGCGGCCGCCAGCCGCGGGCTGACGGTGCGACCTGAACTTCCCGCTGGTGGCGGCTGCCCTGGCCTCGACCACCAGTGTGGCTTAGTCGCGATTGGTGGCGTCACTGGCACTGGTTGAGTCGGTTTAGTCAGGGGCGGCACCGGCAATTTTAGCTCGGCTGATGGGTGGTGTCCTTGACCCGACCCCGTTAAACGCATGGCGCCGTTGGCAACGAATTTGCGATGAGGTGGTCCGGCCGGCGCGGACTTCCACCGTTGCCACCAGCGGGGTTTGGCCACCGGCGTCAGGGCGGCGTGCGTGTCAGCCGGCGTCGGTAATGGTCGGAGACGATCCGGTTGGGTATAGCGAATATCATCGACCGGCATTGCTGGCCGCTGCGGATCGGTCGATTGATTCTGGTGAGGTAAAAAGTTAACCATAGATCGTTAAGTGACAATCTCGCGCATCGCCAGCCCCACACTAATCGCTAGCCGTGAACCGATGGCGTCAAGCGCTGGTTTCAACTCTTCGGGATACATCACTCGCGCCCACGGGTCCCCGACAAAAACCTTGAGCTGTAATTGACTGGCCAAATACTGGTCCATGCCCGCTAACGCCGCCGTGCCGCCCGTGAGGATAATTTTTTCCACTTGCTCATTGCCGGCCGGATGCTCTTGGCGATGGAGGCCAAAACAATATTGGATTTCATGCCGGAGATTTTGGAGCAATGGCTCCAACGCGGTTAATGATGTGGTCAGGCCAGTTGTCATCAGGTCACGCTTGAACCGCTCGGCGACCGGCCACTCCACGCCCAACTGCTTGGCGAAGACCTCGGTAAATTGTTTGCCAGCGACATCAACACTTTTATTCAAGACGGGAATCCCCTGGCGAATGATGGCGATATTGGTCGTGATCTCTCCCAAGTCAACCACCATGACGGTCGCTTTGTCATTGCCGACCAGGGAGCGGACCAGGGCGAAATTTTCAGTTTCTAAACTAGCCAATTGCAATCCGGCATGTTTGAAAATCTCTAAATATTTTTGAACCAACGCTTTCGGCGCGGCGGTCAGGAGGAAGCGAGCACTCCCCTCCTCGGCGTCGTTATCGAGCGCGCTGTGCTCCAAAATCATCTCATCAAGCGTCAGCGGGATGACCTTCTTGGCTTCCCATTGAATTGTCTCTTTGAGCTCCTGATCATTCTTAAACCGGTCTTTGGCGATCACCAGCACGGAGGTGAAAATAGTCGCTACGGGCAAGGCGGCGACCACCCGATGGCTGGTCGTTTTGGTCTTCTTCAATAATTGTTTCAGGGCCACCGCGGCTACTTCGGGCTGGTCAGCCAACTCCGGATCGGTCGGTGGCACCACTTGATCACTATACCCGTAAGTAATCAGCTTGGCCCGGCCGTGGTTGTTTTCCAACTCGACAACTTTAAGGTTATGGCTGCCGATATCGACACCCAAAAAACGATCTGGTCGAGCAAATAATTCCATAGTCAACAAGCTGGGACTACTAATCCGCTCGCCCATCGGCGAGCAGCTATATTATAACAGATTTTGGCCTTGGTTGCCAAATGAACTAGGGGCCGTTATTACCATTTAGGCAGGCCTTTGACAAATTGTTCAAATCCTGGCGGAACATTGGCCAGTGAGCGACCATCGTAGATGAACTGTTCGGCCGGCAGATCGGTAAACGAGATGAACAATCGTTGGAATTGGAAGCGATGAGCGGCCATTGAGCCACGAATAATCAGCGGCGATTGACTACAACTGCCAAAGCCACTGCAAGTGCGAATAGTATCTTCGGCGTAATAGGTTCCGACGATTTGCCCGACGGCTGGCTGAATCGCGATGTTACCACCACTGCCATCCGCTCGTTTGATGACCATCACCCCCAGTGAAGCCAGGCGGTTGATGGTCGTGGCGGTCGCGGCGGCATAGGTGATATCGCCGCTAATAGTCAGGTCACCTCGGACAATCAGGGTACCGTTGCCCCGGACCGCGCTATCACTGATCGTGGTGGCCGGGAGGGTCAGGGCGGTCGGCGCGTCACAGAGGTAGACCTGGCCATTGAGTTGGCTAGGTAAACTACAAGTGGTCACCAACGTGCCGGCCGCCGTGGCCCGAGCGATGATGTCATCGGGGTCAAGTGAACCAAACGGCGGGCTGAAATAATTATTGGCCGTCTTCGGGAAGATCAACGGTGGTAGTCCGGACTGTTGGCAGTCAACAAACTCCGCATCACCCGGGGTAATGGCCTGCATCCCGACTGATGAAACACAGTACAGCGCCGAGTATTGGCCGAGAGGTGGATTGGTCAGCGTCACGGCACCGCCCGAATAAATATCCCCGCGATTGACTTGCAACCAGGGCGGCTGGGTCGGCGTGAAGGTAAAGTAATAATAAGGCGAGACGTTGCTCGGTTGACTGGTCGGCGCGTACCGGACCAAAAACCAATGGGACAAATCAATAAATTGGTCCGCGCCTGAATCCCGCGTTGGTTGGATCGTGTTACTGCCAGACGTCTCGATCCATTCGGCGATCTTGCCGGCCTCGGGATCAGCCGGGTTCCAGGACTCGAACTCCGCAAAAAACCAAGTGCCGCCACCGGTCCCCGACCCGACAATATCAAACGGCAGCTGACCTTCGATTGGATCAACGCCATCGACCGGGACGGTCTGGGGCGGAATATCAGTCGGCGGCCAGGTGTCGTATCGGGCACCGTAGGTCTCGGGGTCTCGACCGTCGATGGTGGTGATAATCGCGGCATTGGCCTCAACGGAAAAGTTAAAAGTCCGCACCACACCAACCCCGGCCACGTCGCTGTACCACACCCGCAAGGTATAGTCATTGCCCGCCGTCAACGCCGCTTGAGCGACGGCCCATTGGTTCGTCCCAGTCACGGCCGTGGCGGTCTGGTGACTGTCGACGGGACCGCCACCGCCAGCTAGCCGCAATTCCCAATGCACCCGGGCGTCGAGGGTGCTGCTATATTGACTGGCCAAATGGGCGTTACAGCCCGTGTAAGTGTTGATCGTGAAAGTCAGGTCGCCAAAGGGAAATACCGTCGGTCCGGTGGTCCAAGTACCGCCGCTATGATCCACTTTGGTAACTGTTGGGCTAGTTGGCACTTGAGTTGATTGATAGTAAACCGAACCAGCTCCACCCGTACCGCCGGCCCAACTACCGGTGGCACCAGTGCTACTGATGGCGTGATTAGACCAGGCGCAGGTGCCATAGAGGACCGCTAGCCGTCCACCGCCACCACCGCCACTGCCTTGGTTGACCTGGGTGCCACCACCTTGACCGCCGTTAGTGGCGATCCGGCCCGCCCCAGCGACTGCTCCGGCCCGGGTAAAAATACTCCCGCCAGCCGCTCCGCCAGCGAAGTTAGTTCCGGCCTGCCCAGCGGCTTCAATCACTCCTTGATTGGTCAGCGTGCCGGTGACCGCGATACTCAAGACGCCGCCACCCCGACCGCCCCGTCCCTGACTGGGTCCATTGGCGCCGCCTGATCCCGCCAAGATTGGCATCGTCAGATTAGCTACCTCGCCGCCATAGGCCGCTCCACCGGGGCCAGAGCCGCCGCCTAAACTACTGCCTCCAGCCCCACCATAGCCCCCACCAGCCATTTGGGCCGCGGACGCGCCGGGGCCGGCCGCCCGGCCGTAACCAGTCCGATATGTGCTGATCACGGAATCAGCGCTGACCGTTAAAGTATTGGCCGTCAATGACACCGAGCTGTTCAGTCCGGTGGTGTTATATTCATCGGTCGGGTAACCGTTAGTTAGCCCTTTGTCAAAATAACTGGGCTGGATTCGGCTAGTATTTTCTAAACTGACACTGCCGGCCGTCAAGACAATCTGCTGATTGTCTCCTTGTGAGGTCAGAATACTTTTATTAATAATTAGTTCGTTGGCGATTTCCCAGTTAACTCCGCCATCTTGGTTGCCGGATGGTAATTCAATCACTCGGGTAACAAAAGAGCCGGTCGTGGTGATGAAATCGGCACCAAACCCCAGGGCCGTGACGCTAATTGGTGTATTGCCACCGTTGGGAAATCCACCCTGGCGAACATACATCAATCCCTTGACCAACAAGGTCTGGGTGGCCGAAGCATACAGGGCGACTCCGCCCTCGTCGCCCCGCCGCCAGGTCTCATTTCCGTCCGCCGATCCACCAGTGGTTGTCAGTCGACTAATCATGGCGCTGATCGGTGAGAAAGTGTTATGAATCGGGTCGCCGGCTTCATAGCCCGGCTGCCCAGGGGCCAGCACGTTTGGCTGAGTCAGATTGATAAACACCAGGCCACCACCGCCGCCGCCGGCGACCCGCGTCTGAAACGCTCCGGCTTGACCGCCGTTGGCCCCGATTGATCCATTGCCCGAGAGATTCTGGGCGACAATCAAAATCGTGCCACCACTACCACCACCACCGACATAAGACCGTTTCGGGTTAGGCCCACCATAGAATGACTGACCGGCCGCGCCATGGGCAGAAATGGTGCCATCAACGACTAACGGTCCAGACAAAATAAATTCAATTATACCGCCACCCGCACCACCAACATTTGTCCCGCCAGTATCCCCACCGCCGGAACCGAAATTGGTGGCGGTTAACAAAAAATCATTGGCTAGGCCACCATTGAGTGAGGACTGATCAGTTCGTCCCCCCGCCCCGCCATGACCACCGCCCGGAGCAACCCCGCCGGCGCTGGGGTTATTCGCTCCTGCCCCGGGTCCTTGCCCTTGGGGATACCCTTTGCCGTCAGCCGTAATTTTTCCGTTTTGGAAAACAGTCACTTGGGCGGCGCGAATAATTACATGCCGGTTACCGGCCAAGTCACTATTGACCGTCACGGTGCCGTTATTATTGACCGTCAAAGTATTGAAATCACAAATATACGTTGACATGTTACAATAAGCCGCTGTCGGCAAGGTCAGTGGGTTTTGGGAATTGACGGTGACGTCCGGCGCGCCAAAGACCTGTTGACTGACCAATAATATCCCCGCCAAAATTACAAAGCCGACGATCAGCGCTAACTGCTCGCGCCGCGACCAAGTTCGGACGTGGTGACCGAAGTATTTCATTGCTCTTAGTATATCAAAAAAGCCCCGGCCGGACTACTGGTGACGGGGGAGATTTTAGGCGGAACGCCGCTGGTCGATAGCTTCATTGACCAACGCGTCGGCTACTTTGTTTTGCTCGCGGAAAACATGTCGCCAGGTGACGCGCGAAAACCCACCTTTGAGGTTCCAAACTTTAACAAACAACGCTCCTAGTTCTTTGTCTTTGACTTTATATTCGCCGGTCAGTTGTTTGACCACCAACTCGCTATCTAAATAAAAGCGGAGTTCCGTGCCGCCGATGGCCTTAGCTTTGGCTAGCGCGGCGATCACGGCCCGGTACTCGGCCTGGTTGTTCGTCGCCTCCCCGATATATTCCTTGACGGTGGCAACCAGCTTCTTGGCGTCGTCATAGATCGCCACGCCGATACCAGCCGGTCCGGGATTGCCCCGCGCGCCGCCGTCAGTATAAATGGTCAAGATCTTAGCCATAATCAGGGGCAGTATAACACGGGCTAGTTAGTCGGTCGACTGCCGGACATCGACGACTTTCAGTTGTAGCTCTCGATTGCCGTTCCATTCGTTGATACCTAACTCGACAACCACATCGACCAGGTCGCCGCGTTTCAAATGGTGAAAATCCGCGGTCGAACCAAAAGCGACGAGTTTCCGGACCACGCCATTGGCTTGCTTGAGGAGTAATTTCAGATGGCGACCGTCGCGGCCCAGTGGCTCGACCCCTTCGACCGGCACGCGCTGGAGACCAAACCGGGGCCGACCATTTTTCTCGCCAAACGGTTCAAATTTTTCTAAATCATCAACCAGCGCCCAGTCCGCTTGTTCTAGGGTCATGACCGCGTCAATTTCCAGTATTGGGGTGGCAGTCCCTGTGGCGGTCGCCGCAGCGGCCGAGGCAATAAATTTCTGTTTAACCACGGCCCAGTCATTGATATCTTTGAGCGCGAAACCGCCAGCGGCTCGGTGGCCACCGTAGCGACTAAAATATCCCTCCAGCTCTTTGAGCGGAATCGTCAGATCAAAGTTCGGTCCACTTCGGCCCGAGGCCGCGATTGTCCCCGCCGCGACGGTCCCGACAATCACTGGTTTGCCGGACTGCTCCGCTAAGCGGCTGGCGACCAACCCCAAGACGCCGATTGGCCAGTTCTCACCGACCACGGCCAGGAGGGGGGTGTCGCGATCGGCGTCGAGCATCCGTTTGGCTTCCGCCACGATGGTGTCGGTCAGCAATTGACGATTGACGTTGCTTTGCTGAATCTCGTCTGATAGTGTTTCGGCTTCGGCTGGATCAGCGGTCATCAGCAGTCGGTAGGCGGTGTTGGCGTGATCCATCCGGCCGGCAGCATTGATTCGCGGCGCGATTTGGAAAGCAATCGAATAACTGTTTAACCCGCGCTTCGGCAATAGATCGCGATTGCCATTGCCGTTGCCCTCGATGCCGGCCTTAAACAGCAAGGCCTTGAGTCCGACGCGCGGAGTTTTGTTCAACACCACCAAACCGTATTTCACTAATGTGCGGTTTTCCCCTAACAGCGGCATAACATCAGCCACGGTACCAATCGCTACTAAATCGAGCAGCCATTTCTCGTACCCTTCCCACGATTCCTCCGGCTGCTGTTGTTTGGCGTGACGAAACAGCGCTTGCACCACCTTGAAGGCCACCCCCACGCCGGATAACCCCCGGAACGGGTAGGTCTCACCATCAACTGCCGGGTTGATGATCGCCACGGCGGCCGGCACTTCAAGCAGCTGCTGGTGATGATCCGTAATAATGACGTCGATGCCCCGCTGGTTACACAACGCCACTTCCGCCACCGAGGCCACCCCACAATCCACGGTGATCACTAACTTGGCTTGCTGTTCGACAAAATAGTCCACCGTTTCTGGCCGTAAGCCATAACCCTCTTTTTCTCGATGGGGAATAAAAATATCGAGTTGTTTCGGATCAATTCCCTTTGGCCCGAAATGTTCTTGAAGTTTTTGCAAGGCGGTCATCATGACCGCTGAACTGGTCACGCCGTCAGCGTCATAATCGCCGTGGACGATAATTTTTTCCCCCGCGGCAATGGCGGCAAAAATCCGCTCCACGGCCTTAGTCATGTCTCGAAATAAAAATGGGTCATGAATGTGGTGCTCGTAGTCGGGAGACAAAAACTCATCCACCGCCTCTGGGGTGGTGATGCCACGATTATACAAAAGCTGCGCGACGGCTGGACTTAGCTCTGGCCAGCGGCTCCGCCATTCTGCCGGTACGGTTGGCGCCACGCGCCACTGTTTGGCCATAACGGGTGGTTTAATAACCCAGCTGAACGGTCCAAATCACCATGGTGCTGATCACGGCGATACTGACGATCCACCAAATGATTTTTTCTAACTTTTTCCGTTTCATGTTGCGTTTTGATTAATCTATTATCGTTTTAAGACGGCCATAAAGGCCTCGGGCGGGATATCGACCTTGCCCATGCCCATGGCCGCCATCCGCTTTTTGCCTTTCTTTTGCTTTTCCAACAACTTGCGCTTGCGAGTGACGTCACCGCCATAGAGCTTGGCGGTGACATCTTTGCGCAGGGCTGAAATTTTTTCACTGGCCACAATCGTGCTACCGATGGCCGCTTGCAGTTTAACTTCAAACATTTGTCGCGGCAGGACTTCTTTCAGCTCGGCCACAATTTTTTTGCCAATACCGTGCGCTAGTTCACGATAGATAATCGTCGACAGCGCTTCGACCGGCTCCCCGGCCACGAGGATATCCATCTTGGCCACATCGGCGCGTTGGTAGTCGGCAAAGTCGTAGTTCATTGAGGCGTATCCTTGCGAAATGCTTTTTAACTTATCATAAAAATCCACGATCAATGAGGCCAACGGCACACGGTAGTGCAACAACGCTAAGTCATCGTCGAGGAATTCGGTGGTCAGATATTCGCCGTGTTTTTTTTGGACCATGTCCATGATGCCGCCGATGTAGGCCTTCGGTGAGACAATGTCGACTTTCATCATCGGCTCTTCGACGTACTCAATCATCGACGGATCCGGCAGTTCCTCTGGACTTTTAATAATCCTGGCCTCGCCTTTGGTGGTAAACACTTTGTAGGCCACCGACGGCACGGTGATCATCAGATCAAGGTTGTACTCCCGCTTCAGCCGCTCCTGGACGATATCGAGGTGTAACATGCCCAAAAACCCACACCGGAAACCATAGCCCAGCGCCGGCGAGTGTTCGGGCTCGTAGATTAGTGAGGCGTCGTTGAGTTTTAATTTTTCAATCGCTTCGCGCAAATGAGCATAGACATCTCCTTCTTTGCAAAACAGCCCGGCAAAGACCATTGGCTTGACTTCACGATATCCTTGCAGTGGCGCGCTGGTCGGCTGACCAATGGTATCTCCGACTCGACATTCATTGACGGTTTTCAAACCAGTAACCAGGTAACCAATTTCGCCGGCGGCCAGCTCCTTGGCTGGTTCTAATTTCGGCCGCAACACCCCGACTTCCAACACTTCCGCCACGGCGCCGGTGGCCAGATATTTCACTGTGTCGCCTGGACGCAAGGCGCCGTTCACCACTCGGACGTCGGCCACCACGCCGCGGTATTCATCAAAATGAGAATCAAAAATTAGCGCTTGGAGATTCGCCGTCGGCGTGCCGGTCGGTGCAGGGACTAGCTCAATAACCCGGTCCAAGATCGCTTTGACTCCCGCGCCGGTTTTGCCGGAAGCGTGGAACACTTCGTCGGGCCGACAGCCCAATAAATTAACGACCTCGCGGGTCACTCGCTCGGGATCAGCGGCCGGTAAATCAATTTTGTTTAGGACTGGGATGACGGTCAGGTTTTGCTCTAACGCTAAATATAAATTAGCCAAGGTCTGGGCTTGGATGCCTTGACTGGCATCAACCAACAAAATAGCGCCTTCGACGGCTGCCAGGGAGCGGGACACTTCATAGCTGAAGTCCACGTGTCCCGGCGTATCAATTAAGTTTAAAACGTAACCCTGATAATCCATCCGCACCGGCTGGAGTTTAATCGTAATGCCGCGCTCTTGTTCCAGATCCATCTGATCGAGTAGTTGGGCCTTCATGTCGCGGCTGGCGACAGTGTGGGTCAATTCCAAAAACCGATCGGCCAGGGTGGACTTGCCGTGGTCAATATGGGCAATAATACAGAAATTGCGAATCTTATGCCGATCCATAGAATAGTCGCATCATAGCCGACTTCGGGCTTTTTTTCAACTGAAAAGGAAAGCGCCCCTGATCTGACGATCAGGGGCGCTTCTTGTGTCCCACCTCGGGCCAGTTGTGGTTGACCCGGGGTGGGAGGCGGTCTTACTGGAGGACGGTGGCTTTGGCCACCGCCACCGCCGCCATCAGACGGCGGAACTCGGGCGTCGTGGTCGTGGCCTTCATCGGCGTGCCCGTCGGCGATCCGACAACGACGATGGTGTTGGCATCGGTGGCGCCGTTGATCGGCGCTAGCTCGGCCGCTTGGGCGCAGCCGCCGCACATCACGTACCCGCCGAAGACCACCATGAAAGCGCCGAATATGGCTGCATACACGTATATTCTCTTATGGTTCATGAGAAATCCTCCGCTGCGGCTCGACGGCCGCTGTTAAAGACCATTTTTATCCCTTGTGGGATTCTACACTATAACATACATAGATAATCTTGTCAATACTACTGGGGATAAAATCAATAAAAATGGCTAAAATAGGTCTTTTATCGTCATTGCGACCAAGCCGCATGGCCCTGCAGCTGGGTCGGTCGGGATGACAGACGGTGGGATATGGGGAGGCATAGGGGACATGACCACGGTGACAAACCCCCACCAAACCGCTATACTACAATTAACCTAACTTAGGCCCGCTTGCGGCCATTTCCTTGTTTGTATGGACCAACAACCCACCTCTCCCCTGTCACCGG
>CAYINJ010000022.1:0-9988 GCA_964364745.1 uncultured Gammaproteobacteria bacterium | reverse complement strand
GGCCGGCGGCATGGCGGGCCGGCCGCGTCCCCTTCACTTTGTTCGGGGTCCCTCGCAATGACGGCAGAAGATGTTAAATATAAAAGACGCTTAAGTACTTAAACGTCTTTTTCTGGAGGCCACGGGCGGAATCCCTGCCTGCCGGTTTACCTGCCGAAGGCATGGCAGGCAGGGAACCGCCGACTTTTTACTGTCCATCAAAGCTCAAGGCCTGGACGGGAGTTGCACCCGTGTATAACGGTTTTGCAGACCGTCGCCTTACTACTTGGCTACCAGGCCTTAGGCTTTAGCGGACAGGTGAAACAAGACTACAAAGCACTTGCCAGCTTAACAAAATACTAGAGTAAAATCAACATTCTCTTGACTCTGGTGACCACCTATACTTACTTAAATGTTTTCTCCTCTTAGATTATTAAGCCGGTCGGTAGGGGTCTGGGGGCGGCAACCGGTGGGAAGGCCAGACCATAGTTGGCTTTCATTAAGGTGCCGGCCTGTCTAGCAGTGGGGCCAACTATGGTCTGGGCGGGAATGGGGTGATAAAGGTGATTCTCTCAGACACCGTTTGCCGCCCCCAGAGCTTTTTGCTTACTTTTTGGCTCCAAAAAGTAAGGGGGAACAACAGTAGGATTAGTGGTTTTGGTTATAAAAGTAGGGGCAATGTTTGGTTACAAAAGGAGGGAGAGCATGCTACAATACCGCCGTATGGCCTCGAAAAACCCCTCCAAAACTCTCGTCATTGTCGATGGCAACGCCCTGGTTCACCGCGCGTTTCATGCCTTGCCGCCGACCTTGACGTCACCGAGCGGCCAGATGACCAACGCGGTTTATGGCTTCGCGACTATTTTTTTGAAAATGTACCGCGAACTGAAACCCGACTACGTGGCCGTCACCTTTGATCGCGCCGCCAAGACCTTCCGCCACGACACCTACACCGAGTACAAAGCCACTCGCGTCAAACAGCCCGACGAACTCTACGAGCAGTTTCCGTTAATCAAAGAGTTGGTCGCCACTTTCAATGTCCCCATCTACGAGCTCGACGGCTACGAAGCCGATGATGTCATCGGCACGATTTGTAAAACCACTGATGGCGGCGTTAAAAAAATCATCGTCACCGGCGACATGGACGCCCTCCAGCTAATTGACGACCATACTGCCGTCTACACGCTGAAGAAAGGGATCGGTGAAACGGTAATCTATGACGCCGCGGCCGTCGAAGAAAAATACGGCCTGACTCCCAAACAAATTATTGACTACAAAGCCCTCCGGGGTGACGCGTCTGACAACATTCCCGGTGTCCGCGGGATCGGCGAAAAGACCGCCACCGAACTCTTACAGACCTTTGGCACCCTCGACGCCGTGCTGAAGGCCGCCAAGAAGAAAGACCCCAAAATCAAAGAGCGGATCCGGCTACTGTTAACCGAGTACGAAGCCGACGCGCGCCTGTCCGAAGAACTAGCCACCATCGTTACTGACGCGCCGATTGACTTTGAGCTTGACGACGCGCGCGTCCAGCCAATCAATCGCCAAGCGGTGTTTAAATTGTTTCAAGAACTCGGTTTTAAGTCGCTGCTTAACCGCTTGCCCGACAACTCGCCGGCCGTCCCTACTAAAACCCAAGGCAGTTTACTCGGGGCCGCCCCTGACCAAGCCACTCCGACCGACGACGAAACATCGGTCGTCGCTTTGCGTGACGGCTATCATCTGATTACCACGGCGGCCGCAGCGACTAAATTGGCCGAGGAAATCGCGCACCAAGATACTATCGCACTGGACACCGAAACCACCGGGCTTGATCCATTAAGCGACCGGCTACTGGGGTTGGGCCTCGGTTGGGCCAATGGTGTGGCTTATTATGTGACGGCCCCAGCGATTAGTGCCGAACTTAAAAAAATTCTAGCTGATCCGAAAATTAAAAAAGTTGGTCATAATTTAAAATTCGATATCAAGGTCTTAGCGACTGCCGGTCTGGCCGTCAACGGCGTCTGGTTTGATACCATGGTGGCTGCCTACCTGCTCAATCCCGGCAGCCGCGCGCACGATCTCGACACCATGGCTTTCACCGAACTGGGCTACGAGATGACGCCCATCGAGTCGTTGATCGGGCCTAAAGGCAAAGGTCAGGTGACGCTGGCTGATGTCGCGCTCGATCGAGTGGCGGATTATTGTTGTGAAGATGTCGACTACACTTGGCGGCTGTACGCCAAGCTGGCCGACGAGCTGGAACGCCAGAATATGCTTGGTTTAATGGAGAAAATTGAAACGCCGCTCATCCCCGTGCTGGCCACGATGGAGTTGACCGGCGTCAATATCGACGGCGATTTCCTCGATGAGCTCGATGGCGATCTCGAAAATCGTCGTCAAAAAATTGATCAGCAAATCTATAAGCTGGCGGATAAAAAGTTTAACATTGACTCACCGCTCCAGCTGAAGGAGGTGCTGTTCGATGACTTAAAGATTTCGACCGCCGGCCTCAAAAAGGTCAAAACCGGAATTTCGACCGCGGCGGCTGAACTCGAAAAGCTGGCCGGCCGCCATCCGATTATTGAATTAATTAGTGAACACCGCGAATTGGCTAAGCTGCAGTCCACCTACACCCAAGCGCTGCCGAAATTGGTTCACCCCCGGACCGGCCGGGTGCATACCAGTTTCAATCAAACCGTGACGGCCACCGGCCGGCTGTCATCGTCCGACCCCAATTTACAAAACATCCCTATTCGGACTGAACTTGGTCGTGAAATCCGCAAAGCGTTCGTCGCTGACAAAGGCAATGTGATCGTGGCGGCCGACTATTCGCAAATTGAACTGCGGATCGTGGCCTCGCTGGCCAGTGACCAACACATGATCGAGATTTTCCGCGCGGGCAAAGACATTCACGCCGCTACCGCCGCCAAAATTTTTGATGTACCGCTCGACCAAGTGACCAAGGACATGCGCCGCAAGGCCAAGGAGGTCAACTTCGGCGTACTGTACGGGATGGGTGCGTACGGCTTGTCCTGGCGGACTGGCATTAGTTTAGGTGAAGCCCAAGAGTTTATCGAAAAATACTTCGAAGCGTTCGACGGCGTGCGGGATTGGATCGAAGGCACACTGCGGCACGTCCGGGAGGAGGGTTTCGTCGAAACCCTGCTGGGCCGCATCCGCTATTTGCCCGAGATTCACTCCGGTATGGCCCCGGTCCGCAAAGCTGCCGAGCGGATGGCTATCAACGCGCCGATCCAGGGCACAGCGGCGGACTTGATGAAGCTAGCCATGATCGCGGTCCAGGCCGAAATCGCCAAGCGCTACCCCGCCGGCGAAGTGAAAATGGTGTTGCAGGTGCACGACGAACTGGTGTTTGAAGTCAAGAAGTCACTGCTAGCGGAAGTTAGCACTTGGGTCAAAGACATTATGGAAAATATTTACGAGCTGCGCGTGCCGATTGAGGTGAAAGTTGAGACCGGCCGTAGCTGGGGTGAGACGACGGAGATATAAAAGTTATCGCCACCCCGCTTAGCGGAGTGGCGACGATGCGGTGGTTGACCGCTAGTTGGTGGGAACGGCTTGGCCGGCCCCTTTTTTGATACAGCGTTGGCGACGTTGCTGCTCAATCTCCGCGCCGATCGAGATCAATGCTTCCTGCTCAAGGTGGACAGCAACCGTGCCATGTTCCAGCGCGTCTTGCCGGGCAGTCAGTACTGGCGGCGGCAGTTCGTCGTCGAGCAGATTGAGCATTTCTTGAAAGGTCGCCACGGTTTGGCGATCACGTTCGATCAACGCCGTCACTTTGGCGCTATCCTGCTCCAGTTCCTGACAGCTGATCGCCGACGGGGTGGCTGGCTTGGCCGGTCGGACATAGATCGCGGCGACAACGTCCGGGATCGTGATGAGCACCACGATCACACTAACGACCATGATTACCCACTCACGGATTCCGGTTCCGCCAATGGGGCTGATGATCCACTGCCAAAACTTGCCTCGCGGCATGGTGCCTCCATCTGATTGGTGTTGGGCTGTTATATCAATTTACCTACCGGCTGTCAAATTGAGCCCCCTGGTCTGCTATGCTACAGTAATGACGCTATGATTTTCTTCTTCTATGGCGCGGATACCTGGCGCAGCCGCCAAAAAGTCAACGAAATCCGGGATAAATTCGTCCGGGAAGTTGACCCGACCGGCACGAATGTTCATGTGCTCGACGGGCCGACTTTGACGATCGAACGCTGGCGCAACGCGGTGGTGGCCACCGGGTTTTTTGCGACCAAGCGACTGATAATTGTCCGTGATCCGTTGCGACTGAAAAAAGCTGACGTCTTAGAGCAAGTCCTCGCCGTCTTAGATCAGTCCTCCGTCATGGCTGATGCTATTATTGTCTTTTGGGAGCAGGGCCCGGCGGATAAACGCACGACTATCTACCGGCGTCTAGCCGCAGAAAAATATACCCAAGAATATGAACCGCTGGATGACGCGGCGGCCGAACACTGGCTGGCTAAAGAGTTCGCCGCTCGCGGCGGCCAGATCAGTCGGGAAGCGTTGCCTTTACTTCAATCCCGCGTCGGCAGTGACTTGTGGCGCGCCAATCAAGAGATTGATAAACTACTGGCGCACTGTGCCGGCCGTCAGATTGAGATCGTCGACATCGAACAACTTGTCACCGGCACATATGACGATCTTATTTTTCAATTTGTTGACGCGGTGGCGGCCGGTAATCGCCGCGAAGCTCATCGCTTGTTGGACAGCCAAATTAAATCCGGTTCCCACGAATTGTACCTCCTGACCATGATCGCCCGCCAATTTCGGCTATTGATCGCGGCGGCGGATCTGGCTGAACAGGGGATGTCTGAACGCGCCGCGGCTAGCACCCTGGGGGTCCATCCGTTCGTCGCTAAAAAAACTCTGGCGCTGTCTCGTCGGTTTTCGCTCCCGCGCCTAGCCGAAATTTACTCGGCGATTGTGGAAACGGATTACGCCATCAAAACCAGCCAAGCCGACCCGCGAGTACTGCTGGAAGTGTTAGTCGAAAAAATCGCTCAGTCGTCTTAGGTTATAGTCGACTTTATTTTTGTTTGTTTTTCTCTCTGATTGTCGCCCCTCTCCACTCCTTTCCTCTTTCCGTCATCCCTCTCCACTCCTTTCTATTTTAGCCCCTCCCTGTTTGTCATCCTGAGTCCACCCCTTGGGTGGATCGTTTTTTATCGTCATTGTGAGCCCCGCTCAGCGGGGCGAAGCAATCCCAGGACGAGCACATTGACCAGGATATTCCTCTCCCTCCCCGCCTGTCATCCCGAGTCCCGCTTGGCGGGAGGAGGGAGCTACGTGGGTAGTCACCCAGATCCCTCTCCGCCCAGGGCGGATCGGGATGACAGACAAGAGAAGAGGGCGGTCGCCATAGAGTTGACAGGGGGGATATGCGCTGGGATTGCTCCCCCAGCCGCAGGGCCCTGCGGCTGGGTCGCAATGACGAGCAAGGTCTGGCGGTCCTCTTAGTCATGACGAACGGAAAGGGCCGGGCGAAGGATGACAAACAGAGCGGATGTTAGTGGAGCTGAATAGATGGGTTGACTCACCGTGTCTCTCATGATATGGTGAGATGTCGGAGATAGTTGAAGTTGTCACTGCCAACTAATGGCGGAAACGGGGGTAGCTATCGCCGACTACTTAACATAAATCCAGTGGAGTCGGCTGACAGTTCAACTACCCTAAGCGAGGTGATTGGGGCTTTAGCCATCTTCACTGGTGCTCTTTCTGACAGTTTGGTTGGTGGTGGCTGAGAGACGGGTGGCCTGGTAATTTCGGGCGTATGAAAAAATAACCACCATCGACCATTAATCATTAACAGCGGGATTGGGTCGAAGAAACTGTTACCACCAAGCATGGTGCTTATGGTAGTGACTTTTCCTGCTGTTGCCTTTTTTAGGGAGGATCGCCGAGCGTTTGCATGCTCGTCAAGAGCGAAGGTGGCTATGGCGATTCCCGTCTCTGTTCCTTTCGGTGTCGTCGACAGCGGTCTTGCCAACCTGGTTGGCGAGAAATTAAATGACGACACCGTCTTATTGAAACCGCGGCTGAGGCGAGATCTGCTCGATGATGAGCGCTTTGGACGGTAGCCGCGATTCCTCAAGTTGGCGTGGTCGAAAGAGGCGGTGACCACTATGGTCGAAATGACTTTTGGCCGTGCCCAGTTTACTCCTTTGGTCAGCGTCGTTGAAATAGGTCTTGCTAGCAATAGCGAAGCGATCGCTAACGACGCGGCATTGTCTAGTGAGCCGACGAACTGCTTAGGAGCTTGCCTGTCTGATAGACGTGCTGGCTCACGAAAACAACCGCCACCCCGCTAAGCGAGGTGGCGACTTTTTTTATCTAGCAATTTCGCAAATTACTTCTTCAGCGCGTTGATCTTCTTTTTCCAACGAGACACCGTCCGGGCGCCCTTGTTGGCGTGAATGACGTGGTTCTTAGCCGCTTTGTCCAACGCTTGCTGCAGATCACTAAACATCTTGGCGGCATCGGCGGCATTTTTACCTTCGACCGCGCGCTTGATTTGCTTAGTGATGAATTCAATTTTTTTCGACAGCCCAAAATTACGGGCGGTTCGCTTCTTGGCTTGGCGCAGGGCCTTCTTGGCGGCTTGCTTAATCGGCATAGGTCGGGTTTAGAGAAATCAATCTAAAAGTGAGAGCGCCGTCACTGTATCGAAATTGGCATAGTTAGTCAAGTATTGACAGCATTCATGACCTTTGTTAATCTTCTTTTTACAGAGTGCTCTGACGGTGGACAAGCGAACATCTTCTGGCGGAGACAGGTGCAGGCAAGTATCTTGGCCTACTGGCCAGTGGCCTTGAGAACAGTGCACGGTGACCGTGCTGCCCCCCTGAAAAACGGGGCCGCCAGAGGATTAGACCGGGCTTCACGAGCGAGTTCGACAGTGCTACGCTCATGAAGTAGCCGACAAACCGGATCGAGCTAACGCAATGTTGGTCTGCACGACTTTCAGAGCGGATGCCCCGGGCCACGACTCGAGCAGGTGGCGGTAGCTTGTACACCTAATCGCTCACTTAACAGTGAGCACCGCTGTCGGCCTCCCCTCTCACGAGCGGGCCGACAAACCCCGGCGCCGGCCATTCGGCAAACCGGGCCGGACTCCAACTCGTCGGTCGCCTGTCTAACGCGACCGTCACCGACCGACACCAGTCGGCCGGACACACCCTTAACCGTCGCCACCCCGCCGCAGAGCGCTGCAGCTGGGTGGCGATTAGCTTTTTTATAAGAAAAACCCCGCCTGATGGCGGGGTTTGAGGGATGATGTAATCATCGTGATGTCAGATTCTGGCTTCTTCGATCTGTCGATCTTGGCGCAGGATGTCATTCACCTGCTTGATTGAGGTGACGCGACCCACTACGATGCCATGGTGGGATTCAGGCCGCACCGAACACCGAATGCGCAGACGATACTGGCCCCCGGAAGAATCCTCGGCCAGCGCTGTCGCGCTGACCTCCATACTCTCCGGATTTGCCAGTTGCACGGCGTGGCCTACGGCCATGAACAGAATCCGTTTGCCCACGGTCGGCTCGGTATTGAATTGCCGGCCAGCTTCGCCCGCCACCGGCACGATCCGATAGGATTCGTCCCCCGTCGCACCGCGGGGATAGAAGTAGGTCCGACCGCCATCCTCGGTGTAGAACGCCGCTGGGTATGCTGCTGGCCGGCGCTGGCCAGTCCGAACGCTGACCGCCACGCGAGTCATTTTCGTTTTCCGTTCCGCTGTTGCCATCGGTGATCTCCTTCCCGTCTGGCCGTTGATCTACCAAAAGAGCGTTATGCTCTCGCACCGTATCCTAAAGGAAGTGACCTGTCAATGCAACCGCGGCGGTATGGCTGGCGTATGGTTTGACAAAAAATCATCGCGGTGTTAGGGTATAGTGTCTGAGCAATGGTGCCCAGACTGATCTCATCGACCACGATCCGGCCGAGAGACCTAGCTCTTTCCCAACTTCTTGTGTGTCATCGAGAGGTGACACCCTGCTCGAAAGAGCATGGCAACAAGGGAGGAAACACCATGGATATTGGCACCCGTGTGACGAACAAGCTGACTGGAACCATCCAACAAGGCGGCTTGGCCGACGCACAAGTCGCATCGCTGCTGCGGTTGCTGTCGGCCACGACTCGGGCTGATTTCTCCCCGGAGTTGATTCTGCGACCGACCTACGAAATATTCGACCAACATTGTGCCATGACTCTCGCGCGAGTAGTCGAGATGCTGACGATCTTGAACTGCCGCAACTGGATACCGACCGTGGTCTGCGAACAAATCCGAGGATTGTTTCGTTATACCGAAAAACTCGATCAGTTCCATGTTCACCCCGATCTGGTCATCGGCAATTTGGCCGGCATCCTCGCCGGCGTTTCGTGGTGGATTGATCAAGCCCCTGATCACGCCCCCGGATTAGCCATCACGATTCGGGAAGAAGTTACCAGAATCTTGGTTCCCGAGATTCTGCCCGTCAACGAACAGCAACAGGGCCACGAGCTGTATTTTGTCAACGCCGCCAAAGGTTATCCCGTCCGGGGATGTCTCAAGGTGGCACTGGTTGATTACATCCGAAAGACCGCCGGGATGATGGAGTTTATCGGCTTGCTCGCGGAAATGTTCATCACCGTGAAAGCTCGCCACGATCAAATGGGAGTGTATGCCCTCTACGTAGCGCTGGGGCTTCTTTATTATCTTACCTCCTCCCACTCACTATTCCTCCTTCACGCCTTCAATCTCAATTGGACTGATCTCCACCGTGGTGCCGGTGATTTTGAGAATGTCTTTATCAATTTGGCGAAACTCGTGATGACCTTTTTGAAACGCGGTGACGGTGGCGTTGAGGTTACGACCTAAACTGGCCCAGTGCGTATCGTAGTTACCCAAGTGCTTAGCCAGTTTAGTCACTTGTTTAATAATTTCTTGCGTCTTTTCTTCGATCTGCAACGCGCGTAAACCCTGCAAGACGGTTTGTAAATAAGCGAAGAAGGAGGTCGGTGAAACAATGATCACATGCTTGTCCCGAAACGCGTACTCGATCAGATCTTGCGTGTTCAATTTGATCGCGCCAACTTTGTTGATCAGCAGATCGTAGTAGATTCCTTCGGAGGGAATAAACATGAACGCGAAGTCCATGGTGTTTTCGCTCGGCCGAATGTACTTACTGGTTTCATCGATCCGATTTTTCAAATCCTGCTTAAAGATTTTTTCTAATTGCTCGCGCGCCGCCGGATCATTCTCACCTAAGATGCGATTATAATTTTCCAACGAGAACTTCGAGTCGATCGGAATAATTTTTTCTTTAATGAACACCGCGGCGTCAACGATCTCGCCGTTCGCAAATTTGTATTGCATCTGATATGATTGCGGCGGCAAGACGTTCTTCAACACTTGCTCCAAATAATATTCACCCAGCACGCCACGCTGTTTGGGATTCTTTAAAATATTTTGCAGGTCTTGAAGTTGATCGGCAAAATTGACCACCTGTTTGTTGGTCTCATCGAGCTTGGTTAATTTCTCCGTGATCTCGGCAATCATCCGGCCGCTGCGCGTCGCTTCTTGCTGGACGAAGGTGAGGTTATCTTTGACCGAGCGCGTCATCTCACCGCGGATGTCTTTCAACTCGGCGGTTAGTTCTTTGAACCTTTCCGATTGTAGTTCATGACCGTGGCCGCGTTGGGTTTGGGCCAAAACCAAATAGCCGATCAAACCGATCAGCACTAGCACCGCGATCGCTAACACGATTTCCATATTGATTCTTTTAAGTCGTTCAGGTAGCATTATAGCACTTCCGGAGTTTCTTTGAAAAAGGCGGGTTATTTCATAAAAAACATTTCACGACGCTAAATTACTTTTAGATTTAGATAAAAAAAATAATTTAGCCCCCTGGTCTGACGGGACATTGTTCTACGTGGAACAAAATATACCACGTCATTGCGAGGATAGCCTGTCCTGAGCGAAGCGAAGGAAAGCAATCCCAGGTT
>CAYINJ010000021.1:0-10086 GCA_964364745.1 uncultured Gammaproteobacteria bacterium | reverse complement strand
GTGGCGGTCGCGCCATATCGACTCAACCGCTTTTTGGCTTTTCTCCATCCCGAGCGTGACCCGCAAGGTATTGCTTACCACACCTGGCAAGCCCTGATCGCGGTCGGCTCCGGTGGTATCCTGGGCTTGGGCTTTGGCCGTTCGCGGCAGAAATTTGCCTACTTACCGGAAGTAACTGGCGACTCAATCTTTGCCATCATGGCCGAAGAAATGGGTTTTATTTTGGTGGTGGCCTTCATTGCGATTTTCGTCTGGTTCATGTACCGTGGAATGCGGATCACCCAAGCCGCTCCTGATCGCTTCAGTCGTTTGTTATCAGTCGGATTTTTGGCTTGGTTGTCGGTTCAATTTTTTACCAACATCGCGGCGATGTTGTCATTGATGCCGATTACCGGTATTCCCTTGCCGTTCGTCAGTGCCGGCGGTTCGGCCTTGATCGCGGCTTGCACGGCGGTTGGGATTATGACGAATATTTCCCGCTCGACCCCCCACTAAACCTATGCGCATTGTTTTGGCCGGCGGCGGGACTGGCGGACCAGTTACCCCGTTGTTGGCCTTCGTCGAATCATGGCGGCAGCATGAGCCGCAAACGGAATGGCTCTGGATCGGCACGACGGCCGGCCCGGAGCAGTTGCTGGTGGCGCCGTATGGCATCCAATTTAAAACCATTAGCACTGGCAAGTTGCGCCGCTATTGGTCGATCAAAAACATCACTGACCCGGTTCGAGTACTGGCCGGTTGGTGGCAAAGCCGCCAAATATTAAAACAATTTCGACCCGATATTGTCATGGCGGCCGGCGGCTTGGCGACGGTGCCGGTGATCTGGGCGGCGGCGGGACTGCGCCTACCCACCATCGTCCATCAGTCAGATATTATCCCCGGGTTGACCAACCGCTTAGTCCAACGAGCCGCGACAGTCATCACTGTCGCCTTTGAACAAACTGCCAAATTGTTGTCCCAGAATAAGGCGGTGGAGTGGATCGGTAATCCGGTCCGACCAAGCGTCCTGGCCGCAACACCAGCGGTCGCCAAAGACCGTTTTGGGCTGACGGAAACGCTACCAGTGGTGTTGATCACTGGCGGTGGCATCGGTGCTGAACAAATTAATACCATGACCTGGGCCGCTCTGCCAGAGCTACTCGAGCGGCTGTATGTTATTCATATCACTGGGGTGGGGAAGGGGACGGTGATCGAATTGCCAGCGCATCAAGCGGCGCGTTATCGGCAGTATGAATTACTGACTGCTGACATGGCGCTGGCTTATGCCGCGGCTGATATCGTCGTCTCCCGAGCGGGTTTGGCCGCTATGACGGAGGTCAGTGCGTTAGGCAAGGCCACTATTCTTATCCCGTTAGCCCATAGCCCGCAAGTCGCCAATGCCGAATGGTTTGCCAAGTTAAACGCCGCTCGACTCCTACCGCAAGCCAGCGCCGCGGGCTTGACGGAGACGATCCGCCGGATTTTGGATAACCCAGGCGACCGGTCGCAACTCGAGCGTAACATCAAAACAGCCATGAAACCAGGGGCGAACGAAGCGCTGGTGGCGATTGTTGCTCGGTTGACGAAACAGAAAAAATAATTTATAGTATTGACGATTTTCGGGTCCGTAGCTCAGTGGTAGAGCGCCAGCCTTTTAAGCTGTGTGTCGTGAGTTCGATCCTCACCGGACCCATTTTTTATTTCTAAAATATAAAGAACGCCCGCCCCGCTTAGCGGGGAGGGCGTTTAAATGTTGTGGAGGGCATAGCGGCAAAGAACCGCGTTTTTGGCTGATCGTCGTGCCGTGGCGCGATACCAGGCGGCGACGCGGTCCGAGGCCAGAGTCATTTTGTCGTGGACTACCGCGACCCGCTGACTGGCCCGATCGATCAATTCCATCGCCACGATGATTTCCGACCAGCGAGCAAATAGTTGATGATCACCCGGGCAGAATTCTACCCCGGCCACGTGGCGCAGGAGCCACCGCGCCGTCTGTTCTGCCGGAACGCGCCGCAAGATTGACCAATACAACACCGAGTCGAACGATCGATCCAACCACCGCCGCAGGGTGATGTCATCCAGCCGCTCCCACCGCAGCTGCTCGGCTTGTTCTAGCCGTTTAAGCCACAGCTCGATGAAGGGGAAGCGCCCGGCAATTTCCTCAAATGAAAGATTGTGTTCACTTCTGACCGGCCAAGTCACCGCCTTGAATCTCGGGACCGTCATGGTCACCTGACTAGCCGCTTGACGGAGATAGTCCGTCAGTGGAGTGCGGTGAGCCGCCGCCAGTTCCCACAGTTCCTCGAGGAAGCTGGGGTAAGCCCGCTCCCAATTCAACCGTCGCCAGGCAATTTCCCAGCGAGCGACGTCAGCCGGCTCTTCGGGCAACTCACCGGCGTCAGCAATCCGACGGGCCGGCCGAATCAGGCGATAGACCTGCCAGAACTGCTCCGGACTGCCGTGTTCGATAAATTGTTGCCAGGTAAGCCGGCCGACCAACTCATCACGCATCGATTGAGGCCAGGTGTCGAAGTTGCTTAAGTGGAAGACCACTGCAGTCAGATCGGTCAACTGACAAATGTCCCTGACCGCTAAGATCCGATCACGTGGCAGGAGAGCGGCCTGACGGCCAATCTCCAACAGCACCCGCCGCTGCCAAAAAGCGGCGGCGTGTTCGTTAATGGTTTCGCCCCGGCGAAGTTCATCGTCGCTGAAGAACAGCTTGATTTCGTCTTGGAGGCCGACGACTCGCGCCAAGAACTCGTCGGATAGGACTCGCAAGTCATCATCAGTCAATTGTGGCCGGTCAGCCGCCAGGCCCAAGAGCTCCCAAACGTCGCTTTCTAGAATGGCTTGGACGGCTTCGGCTACCAGCGGCAGGTGCTGCTCGATAGTAGCCGGCTCACGCATCAAGATCAGGAAATCCCGGCAAATTTCCAGGCGAACCGCGAAACAGCGCAAGAACTCGCCCACCAGCAAGCCGATATTCTTCATGATCGAATTGCGTCGGAACACCTCCCAGGCAGAGATGTCGTGCGCCTGGAGAAAGGTTTGGCGCTCGGCTGGGGTGACCAGCAACGGCGCTTCCTTAAAACGCAAGCGCCCCGAGGCATCACGCGAAAAGTTGTTTTGCCAGAGGTCGTCGTTTTTAACCACGGCGACCAATAAGCGCATCAACAACGAACCGATGGTCGGAGCCAACACGCCGGCTTTGGTGGTCGTCAGAGCCAAGGTCGGGCGCGACGCACTTAGTCGGATGTAATCCAACTCCCGGAATTCGTGATAGACCTGATGGTCAGGATAGTTCGGGTCAGCGTAGCGGATGCCGCGGGCGTACATGGTCGGCAAAGCCAGCGCGTCGGCTAGCTGCCGCAGAACGCGCAGTCGCTGGATGAGCCGAGCTTGTTTGGCCCAGTCATCCGGCGATAAGGGGGGCTGGCGGAAATACAGCTTCAGCTGTTTTTCGTCTTCCTCGGCAAACAGCGACAACCAACCGGGGCTGAACTTTCCAGCCGGGAAGGTGTTGGCATCGATCAGTGCCTGGAGCGCCACTCGGTCAACTTGCCACTGCTGCCAACCCCGCCGCCACAGCAGCGGAATGGCTTTGATCGGTTCGCCGATCAGGCCGGCCTGCAGCCGTTCTGGGGAGATGGTTTGCAGCGCGATGAGCGCGCCATAGTTGACCAGCAAAATTGCCAAGCGGGCCAATTGAGCATCAACCGCTTCCGGAGCGAATTCTTGGATCAGGGCCACGATCGCCCCTTCTTTTTTTAGGCCGACGCCCATTAAATGAAGGGCGTTGCCGGCAGTTTGCCGGGCAACGCCATCAGGGATGTGTTCGATCAGGTCAGCGATGAGCAGGCCAGCCAGCTCACCGCTCGCCGTTGAGCCAGTGAATCTGGTCAGGTCGCTCATCGCGTCCTCCGAGGTATGGGTTAATTCAGAATACTTCATCGAAGTCCGTTTCGCGGACTTCAGCCAACACGGTCGCGGCGTCAGCCGCCAGGTCACCTTCCGCCACCGCTCGGGCCGCCAGCGCTTCGAGGTGAACACAGCTGGCCGCTTCAGGCAGGCCGTCGCGGAAACGCAATTCTTGTTTGACGTTTCCCAGGAAATCATTCCCTTCGCCCTGGCCGACGTTGGCGCGGTGCAAACAAATCCGCTCGACTGAAGCGAGAAGATTTGCGGTGGTGCTCAAGTCAATGGCGCAAGCCACCACTTCGGCTCCCAGCTCACGCAGGCAGTCGAACTTCCAGCGATAACTCTGCGGCGCTTGCAGAATCGCCGTCACGGTCACGGCCAGAGTCGCGTCAATGACGCACGGCCGCCGCTTTTCCCAACTGCCGGCGGCCGCATCGTAGGCCAAATGTGCTGGGCGCTTTTCGGCCCGCTGCCACGCCGCCTCAATTTCCGTGGCGGTGACCAACTCGATGCCTTGCTTCAGGAACCAGAGTTGGATTTCGGTCAAGGCCGCTTCGCGGCTGATGGACTGCCAGCGCTGGGCATGGTTACTGCCCAAGGTCGGCGGGGTGGTGAAGACATCGTCAGACAACAACACCAGCGTCCGCACTTCCGGCGGCTCAAAAACGGTCAAGGCCTCGGCCAGGGCGGTCGAGCGAAGTAACGCGCCCAACTGCTGCGGCGCATCCGCCGCCAAGGCGCGTCGAACACTGGTCGCCAGAGCGACATCCTGCTGTTCTAGCACGACTAAGGCGAGTTCATCCATCGGTGGGGCTCCTTTTCATTAGCGGGGTAGGGGTGTTTGGAATCGGTTATGAACCATTAATTAATTGTCAAAGAATTGGTATCCATTGCCTTTAAAGGCAATAGTTATTGTATTTAATAGGTAAAAATGATTTTTGTCAAGCTGGGCTATTTTCAAATGTCCGTCACTGGTCGATATCAGCCAAAGTGAGCCAAAACTCAAACCCGGTGTGGTATAATAAAGCCATGCATATTTCTGCCGATACCCCCTGGCACAACCTGACCCTGGCGGCGGTCTACCAGACGCTGGAAACGACCGTCGCCGGCCTGTCGGTCGCCCAAGTTCGCAGTCGCCAACAGGTGTTTGGGCGAAACGCCTTGCCCCGTCGATCAGCGACCTCACGGGGGCAGTTATTTTTTGATCAGATCAACAGTCCGTTGGTCTATATTTTATTGGTGGCGGCCGCGGTGTCGGGGTGGCTGGGCCACGCCGTTGACATGGCCACCATCATCGCGATTGTGTTGCTCAACGCCGTCATCGGATTTTTTCAAGAATATAAAACCAATCGAGCGCTGGAGCAGCTACAGCAATATGTACAGCGCTATGCTCGAGTCAAGCGGGCGAACAGCCAAACCCAAATTCTGACCACCGAACTTGTGCTCGGCGACATCATCTTTGTCGAAGCCGGCATGTTGGTGCCAGCGGATTGTCGGCTGATCGAAGCCATGGATTTGTCGGTAGTGGAAGCAACCTTGACTGGTGAATCATCGGCCTCAACCAAAACCACTCGGGTCCAACCGAAAGGCGCGGCTTTAGCCGAGCGGGAAAATATGATTTATGCCGGCACAACCGTTGCGCAAGGGCGGGGGATCGGCGTGGTCTGTGCCACGGGGATACACACTGCCATGGGGCAGATCGCGAGCTTAGTCGAAGCCACGCCAGAAGAACAAACGCCGCTCCAAAATAAAATCGCGGCCTTGGCGCGACTATTAGGCCTGATCATTGGTCTGATCGCGGTCGGGCTCTTCTTGGTCGGGGTCAGCGCCGGACACTCCATCGAAGAAATGTTGATCATCAGTGTGGCGGTGGCCGTGGCGGCCATCCCGGAAGGCCTGGTGGTGGCGCTGACCATTATTCTGGTTTTAGGCATGCGTAAAATTTTAAAGCATCAGGCGCTAGTCCGGCGACTGGTGGCCGCCGAAACATTAGGCAGCACCACGGTCATTTGTACCGATAAGACCGGTACCTTGACGGTTGGCTCACTGCGGGTCACGGCCTTGCTGACCGCCAACAGTCGGGTCGGTTTTGCTGATGATCAAAGCCCGGCGGCCGCGGCCGACGCCATCTTGGCCCTGCGGATTGGCGCGCTTTGTAATGACGCGGCCATTACCACCAGTGATGATCCGCTCAAAGAATTGCGTTTGATTGGCGACCCGGTTGACCAGGCCCTCCTCTTGGCCGCCAAAGCGGTGGGGTTAGAATCGAGCAGCTTAGCGGACGCGACGCCCCGACTCCAGGAGCTCTCTTTTACTTCGGAGAGTCGATACATGGCGACGGTTCATCGGGGATTGATCACCGCCGACCGGACGTTGATCGTCAAAGGCGCGCCGGAATTATTGCTGGCCAAGGCGACTCATTACCAAGACGGGGAAAAACAGCGCGGGCTGACCGCCGAGCGGCGCAAAAAATTTGAACAGATGATAAATGGCGAAAGCAAAAAGGGTTTTCGGCTGATTGCGATGGCTTATCGGGCCAAACCAGTTGATCCAGCGGTACCGCTGGTTCAGCAGGTTGATGGTTTAGTCTTTGTGGCCATTGTCGGCATGACTGACCCGCTGCGGTCTGGTATCGCGGCCACTATCGCCCGCTGTCGTCGGGCCGGCATTCGGCCAGTCATGATTACCGGCGATCATCCTCTGACCGCTCAAAAAATTGCCGATGAAAGTGGGTTAGATGGCAGTAGTAAAACATTGCTGACCGGGGCGGATTTAGATGAAATGAGCGATGCGACGCTGGCCAAGGCGGTCAAAAAAACCGCCGTCTATGCTCGAGTTGAGCCGCGCCACAAAGTCAGAATTGTCGAGGCCTTGCGCCGCAATGGCGAAGTGGTGGCCATGACTGGCGATGGCGTCAATGACGCCCCGGCCTTGAAAATGGCCGATATCGGCATCGCCTTAGGCAGTGGCACCGATGTGGCCAAAGAAACAGCCGACATCGTCTTGCTCGACGACAGCTTTGAGACCATCGTAGAGGCAATTCATGGTGGTCGGGTAATTTTTGATAATATCCGAAAAGTGTTGGTCTACTTATTATCTAAAAGTGGTTCGGAATTAATTTTAGTTGGTGGCGCGATGCTGGCGAGCTTACCCCTGCCGGTCTTAGCCGTGCAAATTCTCTGGGTTAATATCGTTCAAGACGCCCTGCCGAGCTTGGCGTTAGCGGCCGACCCGGAAGAATCAGCCGTCATGACCGAACCGCCGACTGGCCGTCAGACACCACTACTGACTTCGGCTCACCTCTGGCTGATGGGCACGGTCACAGTCGTCACTGACTTCGGTCTCTTGGCTCTCTTTAACTATTTACTCCACACTAATCTGCCGTTACCCACGATTCAAACCACCATGTTTGCGGCGCTGGCCCTGTCTTCGTTAGCGATAATATTTTCTTGTCGGTCGTTTCGACGGTCGCTGTTTGAATATAATCCGTTTACTAATTGGCAGGTCAATGGAGCCGTCGCCGTCGGGGTCTTGTTGGTGTTCGCCGCCGTCTACGTGCCGCTGTTCCAATCCCTGCTCCACACTGTGCCGCTAGACCTGTCGGCTTGGGGAATGATCGCGGCCGTGGCGATCGGTAACGTTTTAGTCATTGAATCGATGAAACTGGTTTTTCGCACTCGACTCCAGCGCCAGTCAGTCCTCGCTTAATTAATATGCCGACCGCCATTCTGCCACCAGCCGTGCGACTTCAGCCCCAAGAGCTGGTCTTGGCGACTGCTCGTCAGTATCTCCCGGCGCGCTGCTGGCCCCTGATTGGGACAATCATCGTCTTCCTCCTCCCATTTTTCTGGTTGGTGGCGTTGGTTAGTTGGCGGCCCTGGGGGTGGTTGTTGCTCGGCGCCTTGTTTGGCGTCGGCCTCTGGTGGCCGACTCGCTGGTGGATTCGGTGGGCCAAGACCCGGCTGGTGGTGACCAATCAGCGCGTGATTGATATCGATCAGCGGGGGATCTGGGATCGAGTGGTGTCCGAAGCGCCGTTGGATCGGATTAGTGATGTCCACTTTTCTCAACGGGGTCTGGCCGGCACGCTGTGGCACTATGGGACGGTTGAGTATCTGATTTTACCGGGCCAGACGCGGATCGTCAGTGGTCAGCTCAAGCACCCCCAAATCATTGCTCAAAAAATTTTGACGGCGATGACCGCCACTGAACCGGCCGGGGCTGACGAAACAGCCGACTGGACCGCAGTGACGGTGGCTTCCGCGAACGATTTACTCCGCTTGCTTGAGCGGATGCGCCAGCAGCTGGGGCCGGCGCAGTTTAGTCGCCTAGTGGGGAAAGTCGATCCGGGGTATTGGCAATATCGAATTCAGCGGGCAAAACAGCGTCGAGAGCAGTCAGGTGACGGCCCGCCGGCGGCGTGATATAATGCTTTGGGGTATATGCCACGTTCCTGGATAACGCTGTTATCATCACGCTGGCTGACCATTGGTCTGCTGGTGTTTATCATCTTTGTCGGGGTGTCGGTCGGACGAGAGTACGCTCGTCAGGCCTCATTACAGCGACAGATTGACGCGCTGCAGGCCGATATTAGTTCGGTCGAGCAAAAGAACCAGGATCTGACCGGCGTCATTAGTTATTTAGATACGCAGAAATTTACCGAAGAAGAGGCCCGGACTAACTTGGGCCTCCAAAAACCGGGGGAGCAAGTGATTGTGATTCAGCGGCCCGAGGATGGTAATTCGTCGGCCCGGACGACAATGGTGACGGCCGCCAATTGGCAGAAATGGTGGTGGTATTTCTTCGCTCCGAACAAATTACAACCGATGTCGACCACTGACCCAAACCACCTGCCGACGACCTGATGTTATTTCACTTTGTCTATTTAATCTCTTCACCCGACTATGTTAGACCCTATGATCTCACCCCCACCGCCCCCCTTGACGAATGTTCCGGGCCAACCGGGCAATTCACTAGCAGGCGACTCGACTGATGATGGTAGTGCGTTTAACCCCCGGCGGATCATTATTATCCTGGCCGTCATCTTGGCGGCGGTCGTGTTGATTGGGGCTGGCCTGTGGGCCATCTTTGGTCGGTCAGCGACGGCGGTGACGAGCAGCCCCTTGCCGGGATGGTCAGGCGCGGTGGCCCAAATCCGCGGGGTGGCCGCAGTCAATGGCCAGCGCATCTCGGCTCGGGATTTTGTAACTGATTACGAAACACTCCAGTATTATTACCAGCAGCTGGTGGCTGGTGGCCAGGCCACGGCCGATCAACTGCCATCCGCTATCCAGCTCAAGCGTGATGTTTTAGAGCAATTGATCGATCGGACGCTGGTCGAACAGCTGGCCAAACAATATAACGTCAGCGTGACCGATGACGCCATGACCAAAGTGTGGACCGAAGAAGTGTTACCGGGTTTTGCTGATGAAGCCGCGGCCACCACGGCGGTCAAGCAGTTTTACAACATGACGATTGATGAGTTCAAACAGCGAGTGATTGCTAGCAACCTCCTCTATGATCAAGTTGCGACTGCGTTGCAGCAAGACCCGGCCCAGCGCGAACAGACCAAGAGCAAAGCGACTGACGTCTTAACTCAAGCTCAAGCCGAGGGAGCGGACTTTGCCGCGCTGGCTAAACAATTCAGTGCTGACACCGCTAGTGGGGTCAATGGCGGGGACTTGGGCTGGTTCAAGCGCGGTGTCATGGTCAAAGAATTTGAAGAGGCCGCCTTCGCGCTGTCACCCGGAGCCATGAGTGGCTTAGTGGAGACACCGTACGGTTTCCATATCATTAAACTCGTCGGCCAGCGGGGCAGCGGCGACGCCACTGAAATCCAGGCCAGCCATATCTTGACTGCCGGCCCGAACCTACCCGCTTATTTGGAGGAACTAAAGAAAGCCATTCTACAAAAGGCTTTTAATGGAGAGCTGGTTGCATAATAACATGAGCGAAGATGACACAAGAGCAGAGCTAATTGAACCGAAACTCAAGGAAAGTGGATGGGGGGTTGTTGAAAACACTAGAATTAGGAGAAACTATCCCATAACCTTGGGCAGAATTCAAGTTGGAGGAAGAAGAGACAAACCTCTTTTTGCTGATTTTATTCTTGAGTTTAATGGAAGAAAACTTGCAGTTATTGAAGCAAAAAAGAGTTCTTTAAGTGTAGGTGAAGGAGTATCTCAA
>CAYINJ010000020.1:0-10234 GCA_964364745.1 uncultured Gammaproteobacteria bacterium | reverse complement strand
TCCCAAGGGTACTTCTGCCAGTCGTTGATCAATGTCAGCACGGTCCAGCACTTCGCGCAAGAAGCGCGGGAAAACCGACTCTTGGCCAAAATCCGTGGTGACATGACCACATTGGACCTAGGGATTTCCCGGGGTATCCAGTGGTGGTTCTTTGCCATCGGCTTGATCCTCCACTTGTCGTTCATCGGCACGGTGGTGGCGGGGTTGTGGTTTGTCTCCCAGGGCCTAAGCACGGTCGGGACCATTGTCTATGTCTTGGCCACCGGCAGTGTTAGTATCGAAGCCCTGTGGGGGCTGCTCCACACTTATGCGCGGATCATGCGCTACCTAGTCTCGGTTGAGCGAATGCAACAATTGCTCGATGAGCCGGTTGAGATCATGACCGCACTCGACGCGGTGACACCGGTCAGCACGGCCGGACATCTCCGATTTGACGCGGTGAGTTTCCGCTACCCTGGCAAAGACAGCGACGTCCTCCACGATTTCGACCTGACATTGCCGCCGGGCAGCATGACGGCACTGGTCGCACGCAGTGGTGAGGGAAAAACTACCGTGATTCGACTCTTATGTCGGATGTACGACGTGGCGACTGGCGCCGTGACTCTCGACGGCCAGGATATTCGTACTCTTGATTTGCCATGGTACCGGCGGCTATTCGCGGTGGTGCAGCAAGACGTCGACATCTTCGACGGTACGCTGCGGGACAACATCACCTATCCGTGGCCCGACGCGCCGGATGCTCAGATCAGCGCCGCCGTGCAGGCCGCCCACCTGGGGCAGGTGATTGACGACCACAACCGTTTCCCGGAGGGTTTGGACACTCAGGTCGGTGAACGCGGGGTGCGCCTCTCTGGTGGTGAACGCCAGCGCGTAGGCATCGCCCGGGCCTACTTAGCCCTCCTCCACGGCGCCCGGTTCCTCATCCTCGATGAGGCCACCTCCAGTTTGGACTCGGAAGCCGAGCGGGCGATTCAGGTCATGGTCGATCAACTCCGGCGGCAACAATCCTTGAGCATCATCGCCATTGCTCACCGACTGTCGACGATCCAAAAAGCCGACACCATCTGCGTAATTGAAGATGGGAAAATCAGCGAACAGGGTAGTCACGCCGAGCTGCTACACCAAAACGGTCTCTATGCCTATCTGGTTAACCTCCAGCAGCTCGGCGAGCTGCGGGAGTAAACCACATCAACCACTCATCATTAAAGCGCTACCGGTAACGATAGCGCTTTCTTATTTTTTTAATTAAACTAGTTTTGTCCCCTTGTAATGGTTAAATACCTTGCACCGCCCTGGAGTATTCTAGGGGTATATGCCCTACACTATAGAACCCCCACCTTCCCCGCCTGCGGATGCAGGCGGCCAACTTAGTCCTGCGAGACGGCTGGAGTACGCGCCAGGTGGCATGTCTACCCACCCCGCCCCAGGGCAGAAAAACCAGGGGATTTGGTGGAAGTTGACACTATCCACGATGGGCCCCATCAGGATCGTTTGTACCGCTACACAATCTTAGACGTCTACTCACGCTGGGCCTGGGCCATCGCCAGTCCCCAGATTAATGGCTGGCAGAGCGTGAAGTTTGTTCGTCTAGCCCAAGGGTCTGCCCCCTTTGGGTTTACGACCTTACAATCTGACCATGGTAGTGAGTTTGCCAAGTGGTTCAGTAAACAGATGGCTATCACTGGCCTAGCTCATCGTCACTCAAGGGTCAGGACACCCACGGACAATGGCCACCTAGAACGGTTTAACCGCACCATCCAACAAGAGTGTCTGGCTCGTACGGCCAGGGGCTTGAAATCCTGGAACAAGGCCATTCCTGAGTTTATTCATTACTACAATACCGAGCGACCGCACATGGGACTGGGGATGAGAACACCCCTGGAAGTGGTGCAAAGGTATTGACTAGAAAACAACGTGTTACCGATAATACCGCCCACGGTATCATAGGTGTTGCGTTAGATTCTAGAGTCTAAGCTTAATAATAACTTTGAAATTAAACACAAAAAATGCTACGCTGACTGTCATAAACACATGACTAAACTACATCTAACAAAAAGATTCCATTTTGCCTCCGCCCACAGAATGCATAACAGCGAATTTTCTAACCAGGAAAATACAGCTATGTTTGGAAAGTGTCAAAATATTCATGGACACAACTATCAACTCGAAGTTACCGTGAGCGGTTCGGTTGATAACAAAAAGGGATACTTCGTAAATTTGCACGAGCTCTCAGAACTAATCCAATATAATGTCATTGGCTTGATTGACCATCAGTATCTAAATGAGGTTTTGCCTGGCGAGAAGGATAAACCTGTTACACTAGAAGTCGTCTCGGCTTGGATATGGGAGACTCTAAATAAGAAACTGCCGCAGTATAATTTTGAGAAAATAAGGCTATGGGAAACACCTGACAACAGCGTCGAAATCTATAAGTAGTCTCGAATAATGCTCCACAGTAAGCACTGTCTTTTTCTAAGCTCGTCGACGAAAGTCATAGGTTTTTGCTGTACGGTATTAACATACAAGAAATATGCTTCGGTAAAATACGATTTTCTCAACGCAAATAATAATGTGCTCAGAATATTTCTCTTTGAATTACCTACCCCATAGCCATGAAGGAGAAGATTTATCATATCGATGGCCTTGTCTTTAGGGTAGTGAGAGTCAATAAGGTTTGCGACTACCATGCCAAGGTCATTGAAACATGACTCACTGCATATATCATCGATATCCAAGAATAGAATCTTCCTTCCTGAATAATACACATTACCAGCATGAATATCATTATGGCAGGCTACGGTCTTCAGACGGCTACGACCTACCAGTTTTTCGCTCTTGCTGAGAAAATGGCTGACTTCCTGCCACCGATTCCGGCTTTTTAGTGCGACAATAAAATGCGGAGGAAAATTGTTCCAAGCCAGTCTTTGAAAATCAATTGATCTACACGCTGAATGGAAGTCAGCCATAGACTTCCCGAGCCTCTGAAAGAGAGACGGCCCCACTCTACTTATTTTTGACAGTTTTTCTTTCTCAATTAACAAAATTGCGTACCTATCCTCTATAACAAAATCAATCACAGTGATCGTCTTGATGGAACGACTTTGATTTATCACCTTCGATGCCATTATCATCGCCTCAATATGTTTCCTAGTATGCTTAATCTTTGATACGATATTTTTGTGCTCAATAAGCTTAATGATGTAGTCTTTTCCGCCAGCTGTAACCAAAAACGTATAGGCAAAATCACTCAGTCGTTTACGCAAACTAAAACTCTGAAAATGGCCCTGTAAATATGTAGAGATTTTACTTATTACAGGTTCAGATTTCATGGAGGCTTTCTCGTGAGAAAACGTGATACTATTGTTTTATATAATTCATAAACTCCATTCTTGTTGGCTCCCTTTTTCTGAATACACCTCTGAGATCACTGGTGATCATTTCCCCGTCACGTTTCAATACCCCTCTCATCTCTTTGCATAGATGCCTGGCTTTTATGACTAAAGCTATACCCTTAGGCTTCAAGATCGCCTCCAGTTCATCGACAACATCCTTAGCCAGTCGCTCTTGTATCTGCAAACGCGCGGAGTAAAAATCTACAATTCTTGCGACTTTGCTTAGGCCCACTATTTTTTTGTCAGGAATATAAGCAAAATAATATTTTCCGAAAAAAGGAACCATATGATGTTCGCAATGAGAAAAGAAATACCCCGAATCAACAATCATCTGGTCGTAGTGAACTCCGTCAGTATTATTATCAAAAACAGTAATCGAGGGCTTCTGTTTTTTATCATATCCCCTAAAAATTTCCTTCCACATTTTTGCCATTCTCTCTGGTGTATCCTTTAAGCCCTGTCTGTCAGGGTTTTCACCTATAGCACCGAGTATAGCTTTAACAATTTTTCTAGTATCATCTTTCTTTTTCATGGTCATATCTTATTTGTAATAAGTCCAGCACACTTATCATAATAGGTCACGTTCTTATCTTTACGAGATACAAATCCGTGGGTCGCACCCCCTACCACTTCTAAAGAGCAATTCGCGTAATTTTTCAGAAAATCTTTACACTCTTCGATCTCACCTAGATCGTCCTGATCCCCCTGAATAATAAGGGTAGGCGTCTTAATTTTCTGGAAAAGATTTTTGTACTCCGACTTGTAGTCAGGTAAGATGGGATTTTCCTCCTTTAGCAACATGAAATTTGGCGGAAAACCAAGCTTGAACGGAAAGCCCACGATAATCAAATTACGGACATCTTGGCCTGTGCTGCTCGAACAGTATATGGCGCTGACAATACCGCCTAACGATTTACCCGCTAGCGATACTTCAGATGGATTGATTATGGATTTCACTGTTGATATCACATGCTGTAAATCAGCAACCTCCTTCGAGATTCCGTCGGACGGCTGAGATTTATTTTTAGTGAATGAAAAATCATAGACCACTACACCAACACCACAATTATATAGAGTTTTTGATATACTATCTATTAAAGCAGCCTCATGGTTGTCGGCTAATCCGTGAGACATAATTACAACCTTACTAGGTGAAGTCTTTTGGGAAATTAGGTATATGCCGCTTTTGTCTATTAGGCGTTTTTCCATGCCAATTATAATACATAAAAAAGGGCGGCCTGTAAAGGCTGCCCTGAGGGTAGTCAATGATTAGAAAAGATCTTTTTGACCGTACGCACAATACCGTTAGCATCAAGCCCATAGACCTGAAGCAAGTCATCGGTACCGCCCGTCGTGCCAAAATCGAATCCTAGTCCGATCATTTTTGAGGGAATGTTGTGGCCCGATTCTAGTAACACTTTGGCCACATTCGCCTGTAATACACCAGCGTGTCCGTTATACACCGTTAAAAGAGGCTTCCGATCGGCAATCACTTTTGCAAATGATTGATCAATCGACTTATGATTGACGATATTTACAACCCTCGCCATCACACCTTCCTTTGCAAGCATATCGGCGGCCGCAAGCGCAGAACCAACAGTCAGCCCAGAAGCGACAATCGTCACGTCTGGTTCAGATATTGGTTCGTGAAGAACATACCAAGTCAACCAATCCAAAGCTGTCCTCCTTACCCAAGGAGTCTAGCTCATCGAAATGTTTGGCCAACAACATGAGCAGATCCGAGACTTTCCCGGCCATGAGATACTGAATGAACATCTCCGGAAACATATTCGACGATGCCATTGCGGTAGGACCTTGCTGGCACCAACGTATCTTACGTGATCTCAATTGTTGAACATTAGCGAGGATAGCTTTCTGCAGATTAAGAGTCCTGCGAGCGTTATCCAGCTTCAGCATGTCAATCAAGATGTGTTGACCACTAGGAGCAAATCCCCTGTGGGCACAAAGATAGCTGGTTATCTCGGCATGATCAGTTTCGTACAAATGAAGTATGAAATCACACATGTCATCTATACGATTCGAATCAGCTTGGAAACGACTTCCCACGTGAGTCTTGAAACCGATAAGAACGTAGGGTAGAAATCCCAAGACAAACTGTTCATCAAGATATTTCTTCTTGAACGACTTCGGAAGCTGACAAATTATCTGTCTGCCACGAAGCACCTCTTGCCGATCGGGAACTTGTCCAGATATGCAGTAGATGACAGTTGCCACAGCTCTTTCCCAATACTTCGGTTTCTCGATCCCATATGGATCAAATTGCTCAATACTGCTCAACAATCCTAAATCTTTGAAAAGACCGGCTTGCAGAGACAGCTTTGAGCGGATAAGACAATTTATATCGATCATATCACCTCTGGGGATCTTGCTAGAACCCTGGGCAATAGAGACATCAAAGAATGACACTGAGCTCATTGCTATTCTCCTTTCTTGGGTGTTTTCAAAGACCTGAGTGCTGAAAGCACCATACTATAATATGTATGATTTGTAAAGGGGTTGTAATGGTTCAATACCTTTCTAAATTATTAGCCAACCAATTTATAGTGCTCGCGGACGGGGGTCATCACCAGCTCGGCCGCCGCGGCCAGCTCGCGCTGGGGCAGCGAAAACTTCACAAAATGGCGGTCGCCAAACGGCTGGAATTGAGCCAGTGCGGTCAGCGGATTGAAATGCCCCAGGGATTTAATCATGACGCCGCAGCCAGTCAGTCGTTGATACAGCAAAACGATGACATCGACGCCCGGCACGGTGACGATCAGTTCATCAATAATTTCTGGCAGTTGCTCTTCGGTGGTGACCGTCGCCGTAAAATCTTCCTGGGCCACGGTGGCTAATACCACGCGGCCGCCAAATGATTCTTGAAGCTTGGTCAGGACCGTGCCCCACAGTTTGAGGGTAGCGACATCGCGGCTGTAGTAAAGGTGTTTGACGATCTCGTCGCGGCGGGCTTGTTTTTCCATTAATTTGCCGGAAATGGCCAGGGTCTGCGGATTGATCGCGCCGCTCTTGAAACTGCGCGTGGCGTCGATGATGCCGGCCAAGAGACAAGTGGCGGTGTCCGCGTCAATGGCGGCATCATCCCAAGTGGAGAGTAAACGATAGACCACGGCGGCGGTCGATGAGGCCGTTAGGTCGATTAAGTTAATCTGGCCAAACTGTTCGTTAGCGGGGGAGTGATCAATGTTAATCACCGGCCGCTCGTAGAAAAACTCACGCTGGGCCGTATAAGTCGCGCCTAATGACTCGAAGTCAGGCGAGTCCAGCACGACGATGGCGTCATAATGCCAATCCGACAGCGACGCCTTGATGTCTTGGGGCCCGAAGGCAGTGTGTTTCGGCGTCAGGTATAATTTAAACTGATCATCAACAACGTCATAGTGAAAGTCACTAATGTGGGTTTTATCAATTCCGACCGTGATGACCAGCTGCCGGGGTGTCGGCAGATGACTCTTGACCACGTCATGATCGGGCAAAAAGCGATATGACTTCGGGACGGTGTAGCCATCGGCCACCACCGTCGCGGCCATCCCCTTAGTTTTTAAAAATCGATACAGCGCCACGGCGGAGGCAACACTGTCGCCGGAAGCGTGCTGACGAAAGACGATCAAGGGGCGTTTAGCGGCCGCCAACATCGTGATAATCTGTTGTTCAATCGGTAAGGCCATGGCAATAGGTAAGTCGTCTATTGTAGCGTACCGGCTGATATTGTCAACTGTACAAGGGGCCGAAAAAATGTTGAAAATACGGCCCAATCCTGCTATACTGCTCCCAGACCCAATTAATTATGCCACCCGCACTGGAGAAGGCGTTTGACGCCAAGAAATACGAATCAGACATCTATGCCGCCTGGACCGCGAGCGGTTTTTTCAATCCAGACAATCTCTCCGGCGAGCCATACGCCATCATGATGCCGCCGCCCAACGTTACCGGCATCCTGCACCCAGGCCACGTTTTGGAGCAAGCGCTGATGGACACGATGGCGCGTTATCAGCGGATGCAGGGTAAGAAAGTCCTACTATTGCCCGGCACTGATCACGCGGCGGTCGCTACTCAAGCGCGCGTCGAAAAAATGTTAATTGAAGACCGGGGCATCGCTAATCCTCGTCAGGAATTGGGGCGAGAGAAGCTGCTAGCCGAGATTCGGGCGTATGCCGAACAATCAAAAGCGACTATTCTTCACCAGATCAAAAAGCTGGGCGCTAGTTGTGACTGGAGTCGCCTGGCCTACACCTTCGATGAGGCGCGCAGCGTGGCGGTCAATACCATGTTTAAAACCATGTTTGATGACGGGTTGATCTACCGGGGCTACCGCACCGTCAACTGGTCAGTCAAAGGACAATCCACTTGCTCGGACGACGAACTAGAGTACGTCGAGCGGCTGGCCAAGCTTTATACTTTCAAATACAGTGCGGATTTCCCGATTGCCGTGGCGACCACCCGACCGGAAACTAAGCTCGGCGATACGGCCGTGGCGGTCCACCCCGATGACGCGCGCTATCAGCAGTATATCGGCCAGACCTTTACGGTGGAGGTGGGCGCGGCCGAGCCGCTACAGATCAAAGTCATCGCGCGACCAGATGTTGATCCGGCTTTTGGCACCGGTGCGCTCGGTGTCACTCCGGCGCACAGCCAAATCGACTTTGCCATGTACGAAGCCCAAAAGGCCGCTGGCGACCCGATCGGCATCGTGGCGGTGATTGACACGGATGGCAAGATGGCGGCCGCGGCCGGTGCGGCCTACGCTGGGCTGACAGCGGAAGCGGCTCGCGCCAAGTTCGTCGAATACTTGCGGACCAATAATTTACTGATTGGCGAAGAAGATATCACCCAAAATGTCGGCACGTCCGACCGCTTTGGCGATGTGGTGGAAGTGATCCCCATGACCCAATGGTGGATTGAGGTAAATAAGGTCATCCCCGGCCGCGGCCAGAGCTTGAAGGACTTGATGCGGGCGGCCGTTACTACCGGGCTGGGGGGCGATGCGAACCAAAAAGTCACCATTACGCCGGACCGATTTACGAAAGTGTATCTCAACTGGATTGATCACTTACGCGACTGGTGCATCAGCCGTCAGATCTGGTGGGGCCATCGGATTCCAGTGTGGTACCGCGACGAAGAAACGATGGTCAGCGTTGAACCACCGGCTGGTGATGGCTGGCAGCAAGATGAAGACACCCTCGACACCTGGTTTTCGTCGGGCTTATGGACTTTTTCCACGCTGGGTTGGCCCCAAGCGACCGCTGACCTGAAAAATTTTCACCCCACGGCCTGGATGCAGATGGGCTATGAGTTAGTGTTTTTTTGGATGGCCCGGATGATTTTGATGAGCAGTTACGGCTTGAAGCAAGTGCCGTTTAAAGACGTCTACATTCACGGCCTGGTCCGCGACGAGCACGGTCGGAAGTTTTCCAAGTCGCTCGGCAATGGTCGCGACCCGCTTGAGCTGATCGAACAGTACGGCACCGACGCGCTGCGCTTATGTCTCTTGACCGGCATCACTTCCGGCAATGATTCGCGGTTTTATGAAGAAAAAATTGCCGGCACCCGCAACTTCGTCAACAAACTCTGGAACGTCGCGCGGTTCATGTTGACTGCCATTCCAGCACCCGATCGCACCGCACCGCGGCCGAAGCCGGCAACCTTGGCTGACGCTTGGATTTTAGCGCGACTGGATCAGACCACGGCGGACGTGACCCGGCTGTTAGACCAATTTGATTTTTCCGCTGCGACCGAAGCCCTGCGCCATTTCACCTGGACGGAACTGGCCGACTGGTATTTGGAAGTGGCCAAAGTGGAAGGGGACAAGGGGCCGATATTAAATTATCTCTTCAATACTATCTTGTCACTCTGGCATCCATTTCTGCCGTTTGTCACCGAAGCGATTTGGCGCGAAATGTATGGTGCTGAACGGTTGTTGATGACCACGAGCTGGCCGGCGAGTGCTGGCCCAACTGACGCCGCCGCCGAGTTTGTTATTGTCCAAGAAGTGGTTAGTGCCATTCGCAACCTCCGCGCCGAGCATCACATCGCGCCGGCGCAAAAACTCCCCGTCGTCCTCGTCGGATCAACGGTGGTGTTGACGGAACAAACTGCCGTGATTGCCGCTTTGACCCGGGCGGAGTCGGTCACGGTATCCGACCAGCCGCCGACCGCGACCGCGCTAACAGCGGTAGCCAGTGGCATCGAAATTTTTGTGATCACGGCCGCGGTTGATTCGACCAAAGAAAAAACTCGGCTGACTAAAGAAATTACTGAACTGGCGACTTATATCCAGAAGCTTGAAGCAAAACTAGCCAATCCGGAATTTACCGATCGGGCGCCGGCGGTGGTAGTCAGTAAAGAACAAACCAAATTAGCGGAGGCCCAAGGCAAACTCGCCGCGCTGCAGAGCCAATTGCCGCCAGCACAATAAAAAATTCCCCCGCGGCCACTGCTGGGCCGCGGAGGTACGGAGGGATGAGAGTTTAGCCCTGCCGGGGCTACTACCGACCAGCGGGGATGGGCCTCGCCGGTGGTATGGGGAAAGAGCTTAGGGTGGCGCGCTGCGGTGTTCGGACGGCTCATCGCGGAGCAGTCGACTAAACTCCTCGTTGCTGAACCAGCCGCCAAACACCTTGAGCGCGGTGACCATGGTGACTCGGGCGGCCGGTAGCGCTTTCAGCCACCAGGGATCGGGGACGGTGCCGAGGCGTTGACGCCGGCGCGAATACCCCTCGACAGCCAGGTAGATGATCGCACTGGCGAGGCCAGCGAGCACAGCGAGGGCAAAGAGTACGGCGAGTCCGGACATGGCGACCTCCCAGTTGATGCGCTATAATGAT
>CAYINJ010000019.1:0-11019 GCA_964364745.1 uncultured Gammaproteobacteria bacterium | reverse complement strand
ATGCCTTAGACACGCCGCCAGCGTTCATCCTGAGCCAGGATCAAACTCTCAGTAAAGGATGTTTGTGGTACACCCTAGAAAACCATTCAGAGCCGAAGCTCTAAAAATTGATTGATCGAATCGCCGTACTGATACGACGACTCGTCAGAATGTGTTCCTGAAGTTTGCCTGACTGATTCAATAGAAATAGTTGGATTCCTATTACTTTTTCGATTGTCAAAATGCTTTTTCGCCGCCGCCGGTTCAGCTTCTCATCAAGCAACGAAAAAACAGTGCGGGCCAAATTAGCGGTCTCCCTTTTGGATTCATACATCACTGGAAACCTACTCAGCCATCACTGTCTTTTCGCCTACTTTTCGCCACGCCGGACGAAAGTTTAGATGAAATTGTGGGGGGTAAAATCTTGAATGGAACTTGCGCCTGTTTTAAAGAGGCAAGCACAGTATAGCGTACTGGGAAATTGTGTCAAGAGGGAGTCACCCTCGTCATTGCGAGCCCCGCCACATCATGCTCGTCATTGCGAGGAGTCCCGCCTGGCGGGACGGACGAAGCAATCCCAGGGGAGAAGTGCTGAACCTGGTGATTAGATATTTCACTGTCATACTTACCCGCCGCCTCCCAAGCCAACTCGTAAGCTTTTTTTAACGCCTCGGCGATTTCTTTTGATTCAATATAAACACCGAATTTTTCTTTCAGCGACATAACGGTCATTTTGTTTTCGTAGATATAAATCTCAGGGGAAAAATTGAACCGGTCAGCGGGTACGATCCGTACTTCTCGTAAAAATTCAGAGCCAACCTTTTTTAAATACACTGCGTAGTCGCTTGCTGGCGCAATCGCTCGAATGGCGATACCTTTAGCTTTTCTTTTAGCAAAATAATCTTCGGCGTAATCGCCCAAAACCGTTTTCAAGTCCTCCATGGAAGTGTAAGACCGCAACTCTTCACTGGAGGTCAAACTATCTTCATACAGTGACTTTAAACCTTCCAACCCCTCATAAAATTTGACGATCGGTTTTTTTTCGATTTCCGAATACAGCGATTTCAGGTCGGGCATCATTTTACCGGCCTTCTCGGCCATTTGTTGATAGCGCACTGCCTCTTCTTCCAACACTCTTTTTATATTTTCCGGGTTTTCGGACACATATACCGCCTTACCCCGCCGTTTAGCCGGCCTAACCAGTTTTTTACTGGCGAGTTTTTCCAAAATATCATAGCCAGTGGTCCGGTTAATTTTGGCCTGACGAGCCACTTCGGTCACCGAAGACGGCCCCAGTTCCAAGAGGGCGGCATACACGCTGGCTTCTTTGTCGTTAAATCCCAGCTCTTTTAATTGGTCAATCATATTTTTAGAGTAATTATATGCCTGCTCTAATTTTAGCAAATAAAAATAATTGTGTCAATAAGTTTCGACAAAATATCATTTTAATCAATAAAATCAGGGTATTTAGAGTTGGTAGCTATTGACAAAATAAAGTAAGTATGCTAAACTATAATCAAGATAAGAAAGCACCTTGAAAAATCAACAACCCACGCCCCATCAGGAGGGGTAAGGAGAAAAAAATGTTAGAGATATTGGAAGTGTACATGGGGGTTACGGTCATCGTATTCATGATGACCATATCTTCCGAATACGACCCTTTCCCAGTGGGATCGGCCATAGTTTCTGTCCCCATAACGTGGTTTGTCCTCCACGTTATGGGGGAGCACTCACCAGTATTGAGCCTCCTGAGGTTCGTGGGCATCCCGCTCATGATTATAGTGGGAATAATCGCCCTCGGAGCCCTAGCCAGCGGTATCGGTATCGTGGTATGGATGGCCCTCAAGGCGTTGTTGCTTCTAACCGCTAGGGCGGTAAGGAGGTGGTGGTACATTACGCTCAATCATTGGTAGGTCGGGTCCACCTACCAACGCAAGGGTTAAACGTTAGGAGGCAGGCTACGTCCTGCCAAAGCAAAGGGTTGTCGGGGCAGGCCACGTCTTGCCCCATCTTTCCAAGATCAGATGATTTACCCATCTGGGCTTAGAAAGGAAATTATTAAAATCACTTTACTTTTATGATAAACTAAAGTAAATTTAAATTACTTACCAACCAAATAACATTACTTATATGTTTGAAGCAATGCCAACACCAACACCAACACCAGAACAAGCGCTCAGTCCAGAGCATGCTCTTTTTCTCGAAGCTGTAAGGTTGTTTAAGCGTCCAGATATTAACGTCGAAACCATCCATGACCTTATGGCCGATATTTATCAGTCTACACGCGGTGGCTTCGATTATCAAACGGACCGCGATAGATTTTTAAAGAATCCAGAATTTGTGGAAGCTTTTAGACAAGCCCTAGATACTTGCGAAGGCCGAGGTGAAGATGTTAGTTATTTGCGAAGACAATACGGAGATCTTTTATCAGAAGAAAACTAAAAATAAATTGGCCAATAAAAACTTTTAAAAAACCTCGTCATTAGACGAGGTTCTTTGTAATTTTAAATTAGCAGATCTTAGATTGCACCTAAATGGCCGTAAATGTTATACTAAGCCCATATGTCACTGACTCAACACGAACAAAAAATCTTAAAATCAATTCACATTACTTCGGAAAACGATCCTCGCCGACCGGAGTTTCCCCCCGATCATCCTCGGTTTCCGGCCACGCCGGTCTACCGAATCAAAGTACCGGGATTTAGCAATGTTTGGTTGAAAGATGAAAGCGTGAACCCCACTGGCACGCACAAAGACCGTATGGCCTGGGAAATAGTGGTGACCTACCATTATTTTTTGCTGGCCAAACAACAAGGGCAAATAAAAGGTAAACTCCCGGCGATGTCTTTGATCTCCTCGGGTAATGCCGCCTTGGCGATTCAGACCGCGCTGCGGAAACACCAGCTGCCCAACCTGAAAGTGTTAGTTGATAAACATACTGATAAGGCCATTTTGGCCGTCTTGAAAAAAATAGGCTGCGAAATTCATATAACAGATTTAAGTGCCCAGGTGCTTTTTACCGCTGATATTCTAAAGCTGACCGATAATGTCAACGGTTTTGATATCACTTCGAGCATCGGCTTAGACCCCACCACACGTTTTTATGATTGGCTGAGCTACGAAATTATCAATACCTCTCCGGAGTATTGTTTTATCCCGTTCGGCACGGGGAATCTGTATGAAAATATACTGAATGTCGGTAAAAAAGAAATTACCGCCATTGACCATGATCCGCGGTTTCAAGGCAAAGTGGCTACGCTGCGTAATTGTCACTTTATCGGTGTCACCACCAATGACAAAAAATCAAAAGCCGATAAACTGTACTCGCCGCACTTGCCTTTCGCCGGCTTTAATGAGCAATGGATTTCCCTCTATCGCCAGTGTGGATTTTGCGGCAATAAATCTGACGTGTTTGTTTTTCGCGAGGAGTATTTAAATAAAGCCATGGATATCGCTCATGACCAAGGTATTACCTGTGAACCCTCGGGTATCTCGGGTCTCGCCATGCTGTTACAGCTGAGACATCAAGTACCGGTAAAAGCTAAAATACTCATTATCAATACCGGTAAAGGAAAGTTTTGAGCAACTGTTTCTATGCGCTTCGACCTCATCACCATCTTCCCCCATATTTTCGACGCCTATCTCGGCGAGTCAATTTTAAAAATTGCTCAAGCCAAGCGAAAGATCACGGTCACGGTCCATGACCTTCGCTCGGTGACGACTGACCGCCACCACACCGTCGACGACAAACCCTATGGCGGTGGTCCGGGAATGCTGATGATGGTCGAGCCGTGGCTGAAGATGCTTGAAAAAATCAAACGACTCAAGCGGAGTCGAGTGATCATGCTCGATCCGGCCGGTAAGCAGTTTACGCAAAAGCTGGCCGCTGACTACGCCAAAAAGTACAACCAACTTATTTTCGTCTGCGGTCGTTACGAGGGGTTTGACGAGCGAGTGAATAAACTGGTTGACGAACGGATGTCGGTCGGGCCATACGTTTTGTCTGGCGGCGAGCTGCCAGCGCTCATAATCACCGAAGCGGTCACTCGTCTGTTGCCCGGAGTATTGGGCGATGCGGAATCAATCGTCGAAGAAAGCTTCGCCGATGGCGTTACGAAAGAGTACCCACACTATACCCGGCCGGAGGTGGTGGTTATAAACGGAAAAAAATACCGCGTGCCGCCGGTGTTGCTGTCGGGTGACCACGCTAAGATCAAACGGTGGCGGCAGGGGAAGAAGAAATAGTATGTTAACTCTTGAACAATGGGGGTTAATTTTAAATATAGTCGGGACTTTGCTGGTTGTTTTTTTCTTTGGAAAAGATGACAAAGAATGTGTTCTAAATGAGAACGGGAGAAAGTATTATGCTTTATTGATGTACCATCCTAATTGGTTGATATTTGGAGTTGGTTTATTAGTCGTGGGGTTTGTTTTATCTTTTATTGGTACTCTAAACTAACGATAGATAAAATTTGAGTCACCTATTTTTGTCATCCTGAGCGAAGTGAGACCTGTTGCAGGGCGAACGAAGTCGAAGGATCTAGGTGGAGCTTTTCTAAGCGGTGAAAAAACAGAGCTTCGAGGAATATACCCGTAGATCCTTCGTCACTCGCCAAACCTCGTTCCTCAGGATGACAAGCGGGGAGGCAGTGAACAGGGATGGGCCGTTGGACATAACCCGGGATTGCTTCGTCACTCGCAGCCTCGCTCCTCGCAATGACGATTAAAAACTGACTACCTCGTCTTAGAACAAAAAACCGCCCAGCTTACGCCGGACGGTTTTCTTTTTCGCAAAAATTTTAGATCTTCAGATTATTGAGGTCTGACGTATCGATATCAGCCACATCAGCCACCATGTCCGCCACGGGGGCGTCCGGGTTATACGGCTGTTCGGCTGGGCGGCGGCTGCGAGGGCCGGCCGATCCTTCTGGTTCAGCGATCTTCAAGTTCACGCGAGCATTGCTCTTGGCCCCAACGGTCTTGAGCAAGCGGCGAATGGCGCGAGCGGTTTCCCCGCTGTGACCGATGACGTACCCCATATCAGCGGGGTTGATGTGTAACGTGATCAGCACGCCACGTTCATCGATCTTGCGCTCGGAGCGAACATCCTGCGGATTGTTCACAATCGCCTTAACGACGTATTCAACAAACTCTTGGTCTCGTTCCATATCGGTCTGGAGAGTTTCCGGTTACTTGTTAAGTAGCGTCTGGCCAGTTTCGGCCAAAGCATGGAGCCAGTATAGCAGGTCGATAAAAATTGTCAATTACTTAAATTAAGCAATTTTGTCAATCAATTGACTTTTTCGCTAATATATGCTAGATTGTAAGAGATCAATTGGCCAGTGGCTAGTTAATTTTATCAAAGAATTTTTATCATCAGATATGTCAGCCGAATTTCCACCCCAGTCCGCGCACTCTAAAGAACAGCGAACCGAGCAAGAGCAAATACTTGATACCGTACTAGAATCACTGCTGTCGGAGCGGTCCGTGCGGATCAACGAAGGTAACAACGGCGTCATCTTTCGAGTGGACTTGAAAGAAATCCCGCCAGCGGTGACAGAATATGTCGAGCAAACCCAAGGGGGGTTGCAAATTAAGGATGATCAAGTGATTAAAACTTTGAAAATTTATGCCGCGGGCGCTGGACATTATGAGTTTCAGCTGCAGCAAACCGCCTGGGAAGCGGTGCGAGTCGCGATGGCGGCCAATCCCGATAAAGAATACGCGCAGATTCCCGCGCCGATGCTTGATCGGGACTTACCTGTAACTTCAGATAAAACCCGAGATTGGCTCGACCAACAGGGGCTGACTAATATCCACGACAACATGGAAATTTTGTTGATGGATTATATTCCCGGCCATGACTTAGCCACGGTTTTATATCGCGAGTTAGTGCGCCGCCACCCTAAGTTTAGGGATCAGGCCTTTCGGGTGGATTTACCGGAAAACGACCAGGACGCCCTGACCGATTTTAAGAAACTCCAAGACCTAGTCGCTGATCGGCTATCGTTCTATACTCCGGGCGGCAAATCACGTGATGTTGGTGAGCGGGCCTATGAACAACGCAAAGTCGAGACCGCCAATATCGTCATGATTATCAAAGAACTCAAACGTTGCGGGTTTGAATTACATCCGACCATTTTGAAACAACTCAAGAACACGGTTGATTTGCTGAATAGCCAACATTTATTCTTGCGTGATTTTCATCTCCGCAATGCCATGGTGGTCGGTGACCCCAGCGCCGACGCGGCGACGCCACCCCAGGCCTTTGTCTTGGACTTTGGTCGGGCAATCCAAGATGATTCCCTGACCCCGGACGAGATGGCCCGACCAAGCGAGGGAGTTAAATACATGCGTGATGATACCGTAGTGCGACAATTGCAAGTCCTACTGCCGGGAAAGGAAAAGAATTAAAAACGGAAAACCCAGCTGCAGGGCCCTGCAGCTGGGTTGAGAACTGTGGCGGGAGGGGCGACTACTTGGGCCCCCCAAAGGGTTTGACTTTGACCGAGACGCCCGCTCCGGTCTTGGCGGAGATCACCCTGATGGTGCCGTCGGGCTCTTCGGCGACGGCGACGTCTAGTCCCTTGCCTTGGGCGATGGACTTGATCCGTTTGGCGAGGGGGGACAAGCCCTCTTTTTTCTTTCTGCTGGCCGGTTTTGACGCGTTGCGCTTTTTCATGATGATACCCTCAATTTAATGGGCAATCCGCCCAAGAAAAACCAAGTCATTTGATACTACAGCTTAACCGCAAAAAAGTCAATACCCCAGCCCCGCTTAGCGGGGCTAGGGTAAAATTATCAATATTTCTAGCTTATTCGACGGTCGGAGCGGCAGGGGCTGGTTCGGCGGGTGCGGCTGGGGTTTCGGTAGCTGTTTCAGCGGCAGGAACTTCAGCCGCTGGTTTGACGGTTGCCTCTGGTGTGCCCACGGCTTCAGCAGCCGGAGTTTCAACTGGTGCAGTTTCGGCTGCGACTGGCGTAGCGGCTGGTGCCGGAGCTTCCACTGGTTTTTTCGGTACGCGGAACGCATGGACTTTCTTGGCCTTGATAATCCCTTGATCCACTAGCAGGTTATGGACGGTCGGGCTGGGTTGGGCGCCTTTGGACAGCCAGTGTTCGATCCGGTCGGTCTGCAACTGGATTTGCTTCGGGTTGGTCCGCGGGTTATATGAACCCACGTATTCCAAAACATCGCCGTGCGTATCCTTCTGTCGTTCGGAAACGATCAGGCGGTAAGTCGGGCGTTTGTTGGTGCCAAAACGGCTTAAGCGAATTCGCAACATAATAAATAAAGGGAAGTAAAGATAATGGTACCGTGAGCAACATTTGTGGCCAGTGGTGCAGCAACCCCACTTCGGCCCCAAAAACAGTAGCCATACGATACCAAGGCAAGCGGGAAAAGTCAAGAATTGACGATTCAGTCAAAACCACGTACGGTGAGGTTATTCACGCTATTGAAATAGGAGGAGTCCTCATGAGCAGGAGTCGTGCTTCTCGCCGGTCGGCCGGCATGGACGAACCGGCCACCCAGTTGGGCAGTGAGTATCTGCCTGAAGAGCGAGTCGTGGCCGTGGCCCAACCGTCGGGCGCGGTTGATTTTTACCTGATGTCAAGGCGATCGTCGCTGGATGATGCGCTGGCCACGGTGACGCTGCATCCAGAGCAAGGGTCGCTGATCAGCTATCGGCCGGACGTATGGCACAGTCGTGGCAGAGAGCTGGTCGCTCGCTGTTCGTTGCTGATCGTGATCGCGGCCAACGCCCGGCTGTTCGATCCGCGGCAGGGCTGGAGTCAGCTGCGGCCGGCCTATCGGGCCTGTCTTGAACACAACTGGCGGGTGATCGTGAACCAATATCACTGTCGCCTGCCGCAGTGGGCGATCGCCGGGCTGCTGCGCTGGTTGGGCCAAGAAATGGTGCACCCCGAAACGACGGAAGCAGATGGTCGTCAGCTGCTGAGCCGTTTCATGACCGCGTGGCAATCGCCGCTGTCGTCAGCGCCAGCGCCAGCGCCCTCGCCGGAGATCGCTCCCTAGAGTGATGGAGCGACCACTGATTACGAAAGGAGTAGTCCGATGTCATTTGCGACTATGACCTATGATGGCGTGATCAGTCCTTGGTTGGTGCACGTGACGGTAACGACGCTGGCTGGCTCAATCCAGATCGCTGTTCGAGTTAAAGAGCGTCCCGAGCAAAGCTTTCGCCTGGTCATGACCGTCGGGCTGTGGACTTTTAAGCCCCTGCACATGATCCAACGCCACGACCAACCCGTGGTCACGCCGGAGTTTGAACGGGCGGTCCAGGCCCTCCTGGTCGCTCAACAGTTTCTCGCCCAGTTTTCCCTGGCCCGCGCCGCTTTCCAGCGTTGGTGCCAGACCACACCACCCTAACACCCCCGACCTCGGTCGGGGGTGATTTGTCATGGCACTGTCCCGCGGGCATTTATTGACATTTTCTCAATAATCACCTAAGGTCACCGTACGGTTAGGCCCTTTGACAATTTTGGCCAAGAGCCCGTGGTGGGCCAAGAGCCGCTTGAGCACTAACCGCCACCCGCAAACGTCCCGCGAGTCCGTGATGGACCATGAGGACATGAGGAGGCAGGACAATGGGATCCGGTGCGAACAAACAGTGGCAGATTTCGAAGCATATCCGAGTGGACGCCCAAAACACGGGCGACATGATCATCAAGCGGTTTCCTGATGGCGCCATCAAGTTATTCTTCGTCCCCGAGCTGCGCGTACCCAAGACCGAGCCGGAGAAGGTGGGACAGCTCTTGATGGAATATGATGCCGACCATGGTCTAGTCATTCAGCCGATCATGAAACTTTGGTTTGGTGTAGCTGACGAGGTGGCCGAAGCCATCCTATCGCTGGATAGCGAATGGATCAGCCGCCTGACAACGGCTTGGTGGCTGGGATTGTGTCTGCCCCACCTGTTTAACTGGGCCAACGAAGTGGTCACCCAAAAAAACATGCGGCGGATAGAAAACTTGTGGCCGCTGTTACCACTAGCCGTTCGCAAGCGCTGCATGGCGGCCATTGCCCACGAGCTTAGTATTTACCAAATGACGGAAGTTAATGAAGCCGAGATCCCCTTGGCTGCTCAACACATCATCGCCAGTGTGAAGATCCCGCCAATGTTTCTTCACCCGGCCGCTTTGTTGGTGAGCATGAAAAGCCACCACTGGCCTGGTCAGTGGCATTGCAATGTGCCGAAGGCGAAGCGCGGTGATACCGTCAGTTGGTGGTGGAACAATCCCGAAGGAGCCCGGCTTGAGCTGGACTACGATGGTCGCGGTTCGGGCAATGTCAGCGTGGCATATTACCAAGCACCCGCCAGCGAGACCGATTGCGGGGTCGGCGGAGTGGTCGTTTTTCTGATGCAGGGCGGAAGATACACGCTGCCCGTCAGCTTTTATCACCAGAAAGAAGCCGCGCAGTTTCTGCATCACGAGGTCAGCCATCTGCCTGATCACTCCATCCTGAACAAGTTTCTGCCGGCCCTCGACGCTTGGATCACGGCCACCTTGGCGCCGTAAGGATCTCACACACTAAAGTAATCACATCGCCCCCGACTTCGGTCGGGGGCACTTGTTATTTTGACAGCCGCCCAGCTCCATGGTACAAGAAATTCGAGACATGTGCGCCGCTTCAGTTGGTGAAGCAAGGCACCGCTGTCAGTCCTTTTCACCCCGCACCGGTCCGCCGCTCACATGGTTGAGCACGGGACCAGGAGGAACCCCATGGAGCCAAGAAAAGACATCGAAATCAGATTCCCGATGGATGAACGCGGCCAACACCAGTTAGTGGTGAAGCGTTCTGCCGATGGATTGTCCGAAATGAATATTCGGTATGAGCTGGCTGGTCATCCAGAAAACGCTCAATCACTGCTGGACATTGACCACAAGCTTCAGATGTCGTGGGGGTCTGGCCGGGAAACGACCACTTCCCAACAAGTGGCCAAATGGCTGATGGCTGATGATAATTTTTATCAGTTTGGTCAGCGGTTGGCCATCTATCACCTGGTGAAATACCTGCCGCTGATCCGTCAGTGGGGCAGCGACATCATCACGGTTCGTGTGCGGCGACTGGCTGAAGACGCTATCCGTCACCTGCCGCGGGATCTGCAGCGCTCCGTTCTGGCCGCTGCGCTCGGGGAGGTAAAAAATCATGCCACCATGTGGTTTGAAACTCACAGCGATGATGATACTGATGAGTATCACCAAGTTAGTGATGCTCTCCGGATCGCTGGACAGGTGGATGTGGCCAGAAACATCTTTCCGCGAACATGGATGAACCTGGTCGCCCAGGCCACGTTGAAAGAGCCGGGAAAGTGGCAGCTGGCCGACTGGACCGACGAAGATCGGTACGAAGCGAAGTGCTTCGGTGATCAGAGTGAGCTGGTGCACATCATCGTCATCAAGACAGAAGACAGGGAGCTGCTCTATATCCATTGCCACGACGCTTCGGCGCAACTGTCCGAACGCACGCTCGACAAGGGCATGGTGGTGGATCGGTTCTCCAATAAGGAACAGCTGCTAGCCCCGGTTCACCTCGAGGTGTCTACTGACACCGACCGCGTCGCCCGGACCAAGGCCACCATCCGCGCCATTGGTCTGCCGGAGAATTTCCCGGATCCGGGCAATTTCGTGAAGGGATGGCTTGAAGAAAAATAAAAGCCGGCCCTAGGTCGGACACGCTGTTCGCCCGCCCCCAGCTGGGGGCGGGCGGTTTTTTATTTTAGATTAATTTTATAACGGCGGATATATACTCGTCATTGCGGCCTCGCCCCTGCTTGTCATCCCGATCCGCCCTGGGCGGAGAGGGATCTAGCCGTTAGTGCGTGACCCCGCGCCATTATCACTAAACATTGATAGTATGCGCCAATATTTTGTTTACATCATGAGCAGCATCAATCAAACAATTTACATCGGAATAACTAATAATTTACCCCGGCGAGTGTTTGAACACCAACAGGGGTTATTCAAAGGGTTTACTAAGAAGTATCACTGTACACGATTAATCTATTATGAAAT
>CAYINJ010000018.1:0-11497 GCA_964364745.1 uncultured Gammaproteobacteria bacterium | reverse complement strand
TTACCATGGATGCGCTCTACCAACTGAGCTACGTCGGCGTATATCAACGCCTGGGTGGATTGTAAAGTAACCAACTGAGCCCCGCCTGCCAACGGCTGCGCCGTAGGCGCTGGCGGGCAGGTACGTCGGCAATCTGGCGGCAAACAAAAAGAGCCGCTCGCTTCTTCAATTGTGCCTGACACTTTAAATGGCTGCGATCCGTTCTTTCAGGTCCGGTAATTTCTGGTTGTCGGGATTGACTGCCGCTAGCTGGTCATAGACGGTCAGCGCTTCTAATTTCTTCCCCAGTAGTATACAGACCTCCAGCAGCGCGTCAAGGTAGCGGGGGTGTCTGGGCTCTAAACCATGGGCTTTTTGAAAGGCATCGTGAGCGGCGGATAATTCCCCCTGCCGCTGGTAGACCTGACCGAGATCATAGTGGTGGACCGCGGCGGCGGCGTCGAGTTCGACGGAACGGAGGTAGTGGGCCCGGGCTTCTTCGAGCTTGTCCTGGGCCAGGGCCAGATTCCCTAAGCGGCTGTGAGCCGCAAAGTCATCTTCATTAATTTTGAGAATATACTCGAAGGTTTCTTTGGCTTGCTCTAAATTGCCTTGCTGGGTATAAAGCTCCCCCAAGCCCTGATAGGCCTCGACATCGCGCGCATCCAGTGACAAGGCATTAATAAATTTCTGTTCGGCTTCGATATATTTACCTTCGACCAACAGTCGGTTCCCCACCTCGACCAGCGTCTCCGTCCGTTGATCAACTTTGGCGCGCTGCTGCGGGGTGGTCGGTTCCAACTTTTTCTTGGCGCGTCGTTCGAGTTCCAGTAATCGGCGATACAGGGCTGTGACGCCCTGGCCGACCCGTTGCTGGTAAGGCCGGAGCTGCTGCTGCCAAGCTAACAGCCGTTCACTCATCACTCGGGTAAACTTTTGTCGAATCAGCCGATCTTTAACCAAGTCGCTGCGCACTTCCGGCAGCGCGGCCGGATCGAGCTGGGCCAGTTGGGGGAATTTGCGCGCCACCACTACGGCCGCTCCCGCTAAGGAGAGGACGATAATGGCAATGGCGATCAGGTTGATGATTAACATACGTTATCGGGCTAGCGTCAGCGCCTTGATTAGGGGCCCAAGGGTGGCCAAATGCAGCGCGGCGCTGCCGACTAAGGCGCCACTAATTTCGGACAGATCCGTGATCAACTGCGCGGTGGTGGCGTTGATCGTGCCACCATAAATAACTCGGCAATGGTCGACGGCCGCCCCATGGCCAAAAACATTAATCAAGGCCTGCCAGATGACTCGCGAGCGGTGCTGTAGCTCCGCCCTGGAGGGCAGTTTACCACCGCTGGTACTGATTGTCCAGAATGGTTCATAGCTGATCACCACTGGCTTATTCCGTAATGGTGCCGGCAGGTCAGCCAATAGCGTTTCGACCTGGGCACTAACCACCTGATCAGCCCGGCCGTCGCGGTGTTCGGCTTCACTTTCGCCGACACAGACCACTGGGATTAGGTCGTGGGCCAGGGCGGCGCGCAATCGCTGGGCGGTTGCGTCAATCGTTTCATGAAAATAGGTTTTCCGCTCCGAGTGGCCCAAGATGACATAGTGACACCCCAACTCTTTCAAAACTAATGGCGACACCTCACCAGTGTAAGCACCGCGATCCGCCCAGGCACTGTCTTGGCCCGCTAACCACAGGTGGCGACTGCGGCCAATCGCCTGGCGCACGACGGAGAGCGCCGGCGCGGTCGGGGCGATCACCACTTCAACCTCCGTCCACTTGGCTCGTCGATAGGCCGTCGCTAAGCGTTGACTTTCAGCGACGGTCAGATTCATTTTCCAGTTAGCAATCACCAGCGGTCGCCGCGGCATAGATCTTTGGTTACCAACAACGGCCACCACTCGAGTACACCGACCAAGACCACGGCGCCGCGCCGACTGGTCCATCAACGCTACATTGGTCACTACCGTTATCGCGAGCCGGATCAATAAACGCCAAGAAGGCCGGGTTCGCCGGATTTTCCGGTTGATGAGCTAAAATCTTATAATCCACGCCATCGGAGCGATAGAGGTAACAGCGGTTGCAATCGTTTTCGGCCGGATCAATCGGGAGGTGAGAAATGTACTGCGGCTCCAGTCCCGCCACCCAATCGGCCGTGGCCGTCCCCCAACTGCCGTGACAAGCGGCCACGGCACAAGTGCCAGACCAGACAAAATTGGCGTCGGGGTTGTCCAAGTCAGCCGGCGTGGTCGGATAACTGCCATGATCATTATAATAAATTACCAGCGCCCGTTCGACGGTTTTAATGTCGTTAACCCGGATGGTGTCCCGCGCTTTGGTCCGCGCGTTGACCGTCATGGTCACGCCAATGTTAGCCAGCAAAATAATAATGCTGACCACCACCATCATTTCCAATAAGCTGCTCCCCCGCTGGGCATGCCACGACATCATAACACAGTCTATTCTAACATAATTCGAGCTGATTCTCAATTTTTCCCGCCCACTAGCGGCACCCGAGTCCGGGGTGAAATTGGCCCAATCACGGCCATGCTTGCTTGATTCGCCGTTAATATCTGCCGAGCCACTCGCTGGATCGCGGCGGGTTTGACGGCCAGGATTTCGACGAGACGTTGTTCGGGCGTTTTCAGTGATCGACTCAACAGCGCTTGTTTGGCGTACCAGTCCGCGATGTGGGCTGAATCCTCCAAATCCAGCGCCATTTTCCCCCGAATAAATTCTTGGGCGCGCTGCAGTTCCTCTCTCGACACCCCGTCGGTAATCAAGCGATTAACTTCATGGTTGACGCTGATCAAGGCCTGCTGCCACCGCTGCCGGTCAAACCCGCCCTGGATGGCAAAACAGCCGGTGTCGCTAAAACCAGTATGGCTGGCACGAATGTAATAGGCCAAGCCCTGCTTGTTTCGAATGTTGATAAATAGCCGTGAGCTCATCGTTCCTCCTAAGACAATCGATAACAGCGCCACCGCCGCGGCATCGCGGTGGTCGCGGCTGACGCCAGGCCAGGTGATGGCCGCCTGCACCTGGTCGGTTTGTCGATAGACAATTTGGCGGCGGGGACTTCGTTGCCGCCGGACAAACTTAGCTGGTGGCTTGACCGCTTGCTTGACAGCCGCTCGACGACCAAATGCGCCGGCGATGAAGGCGCGATTAACGGCTGAAGTTTTGCCGGCCACTACCAAGACCATGTTCTGGGGCTGGTAGTGCCGCTCTTTAAATTGCCGCAGCTGCCTCCGAGTCAGACCGCGAACCGTTGTCACACTGCCGGCAATATCGCGGCCCAAGGGGTGGCCTTGAAAAGTCAGATTTTCAGCTAAATCTTCAACATACATCAACGGGTTGTCTTGGTACATGTGAATCTCTTCGACGATCACGCCTTTTTCCAAAGCGATGTCTGGGTCACTATCGGCTGAATGCCAGATCATGTCAGCCAAGACATCGACGGCCAGCGCGGCATGGCGAGCACTGACTTTGATGTAGTAGCCGGTCCAATCCTTGCTGGTAAAGGCATTATAATCGGCGCCGACCGCGTCGAGTTCTTGAGAAATGTCTTCGGTCGTCGGTCGGCGCGTGGTGCCCTTGAACATCAGGTGTTCAATGAAATGGGACACTCCATTCCCGGAAGCTGTTTCGTAACGCGAACCCACTTTGACCAAGACAAAGACGGTCACCGTGTTGGTACCGGCCCGGGGCACAGTGACGAGCCGGAGACCATTGCGGAGCGTGGTGAGACGATGAGACATAGCTGGAAAAAATATTAACTAGATCGTGGTTGACTGCCAGGGAGTCGATTGACCGCCAACAAGCCACCGGCTAAGAGGACCATGATCAGGCCTAAAGCGCCGAGCGCCAAGAGCTTACCCCGACTTTGTAATAGCAACGCCAACGAGCCAAACATGAGGGCTAATGACCACAAAATGACGACGGCTTGTCGGATCGAAAATCCGGCGTCCAGTAGCCGAAAATGCAGATGCTTGCGGTCAGCCGTCCGAAACGGATCGCGCTTTTCCCACAGTAGTCGGCGAGCAATTACCCAGATGACGTCAAGAATCGGCAGGCCCATGATCAGCAGCGCGGTGGCGATTTTCCCGCCGGCGATGATTGACAATATGCCCAAGAAAAATCCGACTAACAGCGCCCCGCCTTCGCCCAAAAATATCGACGCCGGATGCCAATTGAAGACCAAGAAGCCGCCAATCGCGCCGCTAACCACGGCCGCTAATACGGCCGTGTCTGGCTGCCACCACTGCGTCGTTGTCGACAGCAAAAAGATTATGACCGCCCCAATGATTCCGATCCCACTGACTAACCCATCCAGACCATCGAGCAGTTTAGTTGTGTACATCATCCCCAACAGCCACAGCCCACTAAACAGATCCGACCACAGCGTCACCGTCAACGGGACCCCCTGATACCACGCCACCACCCAGGTGGCTTGATTAAGAAAAATAAAGCCCCCCAGTGGGTTGGTCACTTTATCAATCCCCACTCCCCCGGCCACCACCAGACCAACCGCTAAGATCGGCCCAATCAGCTGTTGCCAGGGACGCAATGACCAGCGGTCATCGAGCGCGCCGGCGACGACGATGACTAATCCGGCGATCGCCACGGCGACAATTTCTTTGACGGAAATATTTTTACCCACCAACCACGGAGTGGTCAACAACCAGCCGATGACCGCTAACCAACCAAGATAGATGCCCAGGCCACCGAGCAGTGGGGTGGCCTTGGCATGTTGCTTGCGGCCATTGTCCGGTCGATCGACGATTTGCCAACTCCCGGCCAGCCACCGGATTACTCCGGTCGCGACCAGGGCCACGACAAACGCCCCCGCTCCCGCGGCTAGCGCGGCTGACCACCAAGTCGTGATCATACTCCTGGTTGATTAATGTGGTGCACGGACACTTTGCCGCCGATATCAAACGTCACCACATCGCCCCGTTTCATCTGACTGGTAATTTTTAAATTGGCAATGGTGTTGGCCAGTTGTTCCTGGATCACCCGCCGGAGTGGCCGAGCGCCAAACTGCGGATCAAAGCCGGCCGTGGCTAAACCTTCGACGGCCGCCGGTGTCACGGTCAGGGTCACCCCCTCGGCCGCCAGCAACTTGGCGTGTTTAGCAATCATCAAACCGGCGATCTGCATCACGTCGGCCATGGTCAATGGCGCGAAGACGTTGACGCCGTCAAACCGGTTGATAAACTCCGGCCGGAAAAATGTCCCGAGTTGTTCGGCTAACAGTCGCTGCCGAATCGTCGCCAGCGGCGTGCCGGCGGTAATTTGTTGCTGGATAAAGGCCGTGCCGGCATTGGAGGTCATGATGACAATGGTGTCTTGAAAGGGCACGGTCCGGCCGGCGGCATCGGTCAGCCGGCCGTCGTCCATTAATTGCAAAAAGAGGTTCAAAATGTCGGGGTGGGCCTTTTCGACCTCATCAAATAACAGCAAGGCAAAGGGCTGGCGTCGCACCGCGTCGGTCAGATAGCCGCCGTTGCGGTCGGTCGGGTCGCCGATCAAACGGTAGATACTTTCTTTGGTCTGATACTCCGACATATCCAGCCGGATCATGGCGTTTTCGTCACCGAAATAAACAGCGGCGATGGTTTTGGCCAGTTCCGTTTTACCGACGCCGGTCGGTCCCAAGAATAAAAAGTTGGCAATCGGCCTGGTGCCCTCCCGGACGCCGGCCCGAGCCCGGCGTAAGGCACTGGCCACCTCTTTGACCGCGTCGTCTTGGCCGATCATTCGCTGATGAATTTCCTGCTCTAAATTGACTAACTTGTCGGACTCGGCCGCCGTGATTTTCGTCACTGGAATGCGCGTGCGCTCCGCCACCACGGTCGCGACATCTTCCGTGGTCACCAGAGATTTTTTGCCTTTTTGTTGGGCGACGGCCACTGCCACTTCTTGCAACACCTCAATGGCCTTGGCCGGCAAATATCGTTCGTGAATATAACGGCTGGCCAGCTGCACGGCGGTGGCAATAGCATCATAGGAGAAATACACTTGATGTTGGTTTTCGATCATGGCGACGTGGGCTTCCACCATTTGAATGGCCTGGTTGATGTCGGGCTCTTCGATGGGAATATGGTGCAGCGCCGCCAGCAGTCCAGGGCTTTGGTCGAGGACCTGCAATCCGGCCGGCGTGGTGGTGGCAATCATCATGGTAGTGGTCTTGCTGGCGTAGTTAGCCAACGTGTCAGCTAGATCCAAACTTTCCACCGTACCGGCGGAGATGCCCACCAGTTCATGGATGTTTTCCACGACCAACACCACGTTGCCGGCGCGCGCGATATCATTAAAACTAGCCAACAGCCGCCCGTTGGCCTGGGCCGCATCCGCCCCGGCCGTCAGTTTGGGAATGCTTAGGGCGACCAAGCGAGCATCGCGTAAACTCTTCGGCACATCATCAGCGATCATCCGTTGAGCGATTTCTTCGATCACGGCGCTCTTACCCACCCCGGACGGTCCAATCAACACCACGCTTTGGCGGTTACTTTCCATAATCCGCAAGGCCTCGCCAATCTCTGCTTCCCGACCAACATAAGGCGGAAACAACCCCCGCGCTGCCTGGCCGGTCAGGTCGGTTGAAAATTGATTAAGGGCTGGCGTCATCACCGCCGTATAGGCCTTGTTGACTTCGCCTTTGGGCCGGCGGCGGCCGAGGCGATGGCGCTCCTGCCATTGGCGGCGGAGTTTTTCATTGATTTGGAGCCAGACCACCACATTTTTAATTTTGGCGACCTCTAGACCGATGTCGTAGAGCAATTGTGAAGCGACGTTCTGCCGCTCATCAACCGCCACTAATAATTCGGCGACGGTCACGCGTGGTTGCCGGCTAGTGGCGGCCAGCGCATAGGCCTGAAATAAAATTTCTTTAACCGCTCGGGACAACTCGGGAGCGAACTCGACCGGTGGCAGGGTGGCTAAACCGGCCTTGATCCCCCGCACCAGCGTGTCAAAATCCGTTCCCAATCGGCTAAAAATTAATTGCAAACGCTGACTGCCAAACAGCCCGGCCAATAAGTGGAGGGGGAGGACTTCTGCGTGGTGCCAATTTTTAGCGATGCGCCAGCCCTGTTCGATGGCCGCTAGGGCCTCCGCGTCGTAACTGCGACTAATGTCGATCGCGCCGGTGTCGACGGCTACTTGAGCCCACGTTGGCGGAGGGCGCGGTGGCAGGTTTTTCACGTCAGTCGGCACTGGTGCTACTTTGATGACCGCCAATTCATGTTTACCGGCGCGCTGGAACCGATAGTATAATAAACCATCGAAGAAAATACTGACCCAAAATAATATTATCCGCCAGTCACCGGCTAAGCCCCGCCAACCGCGCCATTCAAAATCAAATGGGCTAACGGTCAGTTGCCAGACCGTGCCCGCTAACCACCCGCGGCTATAGGCCCAGAGACCCAAGCCCACGCCGGCCACCCCACTGGCGATCAGCAAACCATTGAGCGCGCGATTGGTCGTCGTCTCGACCAACCGCTCGGCGATATGAGCCCAGTCGATTGGTCGCCGCCAAATGAAGGTCTTGGTCTCTGCCCGCTCGACATCAAAATCAGCGTAGACACTAGCTACCCCAAAACCGTCACAGGCGCCGCAACCTTTGCCCTGGCATTGCGGACACGTCACGATACTAAATGGCGAAATGGGCTGCTGAAGAGTGGTCATAGCCAGGCCGATAGATGATACCAAAGTTCCCAGACCACGATCATGGGCAGCCCCAGCCAGCCGAGAATCATTACCAGTTGCCCCAGGCAGTACAAAACCACCTGGGCGGACTTAAAAATAATTACCGCCGTCCGCACCCCGAAACTAATAATTTTACCCCAGATGTCGTATTGGCCGAACATCGGCGTAGTCCAGTTGATAATCCAGACCGTCAGGCCAACGCTGGCTTCGAAATTTTGTAAACTCTGGCCTCGCCGTTTCAGAAACGCCAATAAACCAGCGCCGTACCACCAAATCGGGTAATATAACATTCCGCCGATCAGCTCTCGACCGACGAATCCGGCTGCGGTCATGAAGACGTTTTGACTGGTCATGATGGCTAGATTATATCATATTTCCTGGGCGAATGAAAAAGAAAAAGCGGCCGCTTGGCCGCCAGACAACTAATCAACTACCGACCTATTTTATCTCTTGGCGGATGCGGCACATCAACTCCAGATAAAACTCCACATTATTCAGAGTGGACAGCCGCAACGCCAGCGGCTCTTCGGTTTTGAAAAGATGGTGGAGGTAGGCCTTGGTGTAGTGTCGCAGGAGCGGCTGATCCGAGTTCGGATTGATCGGCGTATGGTCGGCCCGCCATTTTTGGTTGGTGATGTTGATGGCCCGATAAAACTTCCCCGTCAATTCTTTTTTCCGCCACATAAATAGCCGGCCATGTCTCCCCTCGCGAGTGGGAATCACACAATCAAACAAATCCACGCCGGCCAGAGCGGCCGCGACGATTTCTTCGGGCCGGCCCAGCCCCATCAAGTAACGCGGCTGATCAGCGGGCAAGTGCGGGATCGTCCAGCGTAATACTTTGGCTAACATCTCCCGTGGCTCCCCCACCGCCACTCCACCAATCGCATAGCCATCGAAATCCAGCGCGGTAATCTCTTGAGCACTTTGCTCCCGCAATTTTTGGTGGACTGACCCCTGCACAATGCCAAACAACCCGCGCCCCCATCGAGCGGCCGCTGGTTGTTTTTGCCATTGATCTTGACACCGCGCCGCCCACCGCGTAGTTAGCGCTAGGGAATCTTCAGCGTATTTTTTCGGACAAGGGTAAGGCGGGCATTCGTCTAAGACCATCATGAGATCAACTCCCAAAGCGGTTTGAATATCAATGGCTTTTTCTGGCGAAAGGAAACACCGCTCGCCGGTCTTAGGATCTTTGAACTCCACACCCGCTTCCGTCAGTTGACGGTGTTGGGCCAGCGAAAACACTTGATAGCCACCGCTGTCGGTTAAAATGGGCTTGGGCCACTGCATAAACTGATGCAAGCCGCCCGCCTGCTTAATTAACTCATGCCCGGGCTGACGCCAGAGATGGTAAGTATTGGACAAAACGATGTCCGGCGCCAGGGCGGCAAGGTCGTCGGCCCCCAAACTTTTGACCGCCGCTTTAGTGGCAATGGTCATAAAAGCCGGCGTGGCGATATCACCATGCCGAGTATGAATCACCCCGCGCCGGCCAGCGGTGGTTTTACTTTTTTTCTGAATCTTAAATGAGATCGCCATACCGCTGGGCAGTATACGCAAAAAACAAAAAACCCGCCACCGGGCCGGCCCCCTTTTTCTTTTTTGGTTATCGAGCCAGGGCCACGCTGCCTCCCGGGACCGGCAGATACTCGACCTGACTGGTCTTGACCATTCCCAAGGCGGTGACTTTCGTTAAGACCGTATCGACGGACTGTTGCTGTTGATTATTAATTTCCAACGTTCGGTTAACCAATTTGACTTTCCCGAACTGGTGCTCCAAATCCCGCAGCCGATAGGCATTAACCACCGAGTTGTTGACCTGAACTAGGTAGCCAAAGATGCCCCCAACGACTAGGCCGATCAAGACCAAGTTGAGCGTTTTAGTTGACCAGCGGGGCTGGCCGGAGTCAATTTTTTGTTTGGTATTTTGATTTTGGATCCAACTGGTCATACTCGTATCGATGGGCCGGTGTCTGCATACCTACAGCAGTATTCAGACGCCGGCCGCTAGTTACGAGCATTTTTGTGCCACCCGGAGCTTAGCGCTGCGGGCCCGCGGATTGGCGGCGATTTCGGTCGGGCTGGGCCTGACCGGTTTTTTGGTCACCACGGTCAGCGTCGCTTGCTGGCCACCGCACTGACAGACCGGTGCGTCACTTTGGCAGCGGCAGTCACGGCTAGCTTGTCGAAAGAACTCCTTGACGATCCGATCTTCCCCCGAATGGAAGGCCACCACCGCTAATTTCCCGCCGGGCCGGAGAATTTCCACCGCCGCCGGCAAGGCGGCACGCAACGCGCCGAGCTCATCGTTGACCGCCAGCCGGAGCGCTTGCCACACTTTAGTGGCCGGGTGCAAACGCGATGGTTTCTTAAAGTGCTTGGCATATACGCCTTCGATCACGATGGCTAATTGACTCGTAGTCGTCACCGGCTCAGTTTGCCGCTGCTTCACGATGGCGAAAGCGATGGGCCCAGCGAGGCGCTCATCACCCAGCGTGCGAAATAGTTCGGCCAACTGAGCCGCCGACCACGTATCAATGATCTCAAACCCGGTTAGTGAACTCGTCGCTGGATCGAACCGGAAGTCAAGCGGACCATGACTGGCAAACGAGAAGCCGCGCGTCGGATCAACCAACTGGTCAGATGATAAACCCAGGTCAAGGACAACAGCGTCCACAGGATGATTGATTCTCTGTTGGAAAACATGGGCTAGGTCTTTAAATGAGGCGTTGATCACCACGACATTGTCCGGTAAACCACTGGCCGTGGCGCGGGCAATCGCGTCGGGATCAATCTCGAGCGCAAACACTTGACCGGTTGGTCCGACTGCCCGAGCTAGGGCCGTGGTGTATCCCCCGCCGCCCAAGGTGCAGTCAATAATGCACTGCCCCGGCGCGGGTTTCAGATACTCCATGATGGCAGTCAGCAGAACTGGTTGATGAATGGTGGCCATGGTCGTGGGCTAGACGCCGAGATCGCCGAGCTGTTCGGCAATCGCCGCGCTTTTACCCTCCAGGTCTTTCCGATATCGCCCCCAAGCGGCTTCTTCCCAGATTTCAACTCGATTGTAGAGTCCGGCCAGTACCGCCTTTTTAGTTAGATTAGCAAAGCGGCGGAGATACTCGGGGATCATCACCCGACCTTGGTTGTCGACCGCCACGTCCATCGCACCAGCGAGCATCAAGCGGCTAAAGGCCCGGGGATTCGCTTGAGAAATTGGCAGGGCGGCCAAGCGGTCGGCTAGCTTCTTCCACTCGCCCGCCGGATAGACCACCAAACAACCGTCCAGACCCTTGGTAATGACGGCTTTTTTCAGTTCCGATCGGAACTTTACTGGAATGGCCAGCCGGCCTTTTTCATCCAAGGTATGGGCGTATTCCCCGATAAACATATCAATGAGTAATCCCCACTTTTATCCACAACCTTCCACTGCATTACCACTATACACCACCGGACTATTTCAATCAACCACCTGAAACTTATCCACAATCAAAAAAGGACCCCGTGGGCCCCTTAATGATCTGGCTACTCTTAGTATACCTCTTCTTTCTTTTCCCGTAGGAACAAGAACCAGTCCTCGATGATACCTAAGACAATCTTGAGTGGCGCTTCGATGACGAAGTCGAGTAAAAAGACAAAGACATTTATCCGCGACAATTTAGTGGCTAGCCACTGCCCCAGGCGGACGATCGGCACGGAGAAGAAGTCAAACAAAATGTTAATCAGCCCCTCCCGCGAATCCAAGACGATTAAACTGCGGGCGGTGAGGCGGATCCGGACGGCGAAGAACCCGACGAG
>CAYINJ010000017.1:0-11953 GCA_964364745.1 uncultured Gammaproteobacteria bacterium | reverse complement strand
GGGGCGGCCGCTTTCGTTTCCAAAACCGGCCAATCTGCGCTATACTAAGTAACATATGCTGAACTTTTTCCTCGGATTGGTCATGACCGCTGCCGGTTTTCTGATTACCTGGAAGTCGGAGTGGATTTTGCAAAACTTCGGCACTAGCGACTGGGCGGAATCGAAGTTTGGCCCTTCCGGCGGCAGCCGCACGCTGTATAAGTTACTTGGCATCGGCATTGCTTTACTGGGCGTATTGACCATGACCGGTCTAATCAAGGGGTTTTTACTCGCGACCGTGGGCTGGCTATTTCTACCGCCCGGTCGGCAATCGCTATAATCTATGGTCCATCAACCCGGCGGCAGCCAACGGCTGAAGCCCCAAAATATCATTGACACCACCACTATTCGACCAGGCATGACGGTCGTGGAGCTGGGCTGCGGCGCGGTCGGGTATTGTGTTTTCCCAGCGGCGCAGGCGGTCGGTAGCCGGGGGCGCGTCTATGCCGTCGATGTCCGCAAACCGGTGCTGGCCGCCATCACCACTCGAGCCCGCGTCGAAAACTTAACCCAAATTATCCCACTGTGGGGGGACGCCGAAAAGTCACACGGAGTTCATTTGCCGGCGCACATGGCTGATGTCGTGACATTAATTAATGTCCTATTTCAAAACACCAACCGCCAACAGATGCTCACCGAAGCCCTGCGGCTGCTCAAGCCGGGTGGTCAGTTGCTAGTCGTGGATTGGAAACCAAACACCCCAATTGGTCCGCCGCCGGCGCAAGCCGTCAACGCGGCCGGGGTGATCGCCTGGGCGATCCGGGCCGGCCTGACCTTGACGAAAGAATTTTCGCCCAGTAGGATGCATTTTGGTTTACTCTTTACTCTCAACTCACCCGCCGTATGATTGATTGGTCCGTCCTCCTTCGTCCGTCATTTTGGTTGGCCAGTCAGCCCGGCGCGATGCAGCCACTGGCCCGCTGGGTCTTACTGGGGATATTTGTCTTTTGCGTGGTCGCCGCGCTAGTCAGTGCCTGGCTATCCAGCCGAACCGCGGACTCATTAACTGGCCGCTGGTATGCCAAAGTCGCGCAAATGTTTGGTGGACTAGGCGCGTTTGGGTTGGTGTTGTGGTTTTTCATCTGGCAATTGATTCCGTACCTGTCGTCACGGTACTGGCTAGCGGTTTGGCTCTTGGCGGCCATGATCTGGAAAACCCGGCTGTTCTACTTCTGGTTCGTGATCATGCCGGTTCGGCGGCAAGCGATTGTGGCTGAACAAATGCAGAAACAATACCTGCCGAACCGCCAGAAATAAGTTTAGAAATAGTTTAAGGTCGATATGCTACGCTCTCGGAGTAACTTAACTCCAAGAGCTTTTGTTTATGCGTCGTCGTCAAGCATTGGGACAATGGGGCGAACGGGTGGCCGCCTGGTGGCTGGCTGGCCACGGCTACACCATCGTCGGTCGCAATTACCGCTGTCGGGGCGGGGAGGTGGATATCATCGCCCGCCAGGCCGGGCAATTGGCCTTTTTCGAAGTCAAAACCCGTCGGACGGTTGAATTCGGTTACCCCGAAGAGGCCTTTGGTCGCTTGAAACAACATCGCTTCCAAAAAGCGGTTGATCATTATCTCGCTAGCCGCGCGCCGAACGCGTCGGTCTGGCAAATTGGCCTGGTGGCCATTACCAAAACGGCGGCCGGCGGCGCGCTGGTCCGCCTGATTTGGTATTGACAGATACCTGATTAGCTGCTAAGCTGGCGGTACAGCTTTACAGTGGCCTTGATGATCACCCTCAATACTCGAGAGTGATTTTTTCTTGTCTGATGAAGCGCATTGTTTCTTCTTGGTAATTATTTTATACTAAAGGCACTAACCCGATCTATCTCTATGGCTCAATCTCCCATCATGGCGGCAATTACCCAGATTTGCCAGGAAAAGAACATCCCGGTCGAGTCGGTGATCGCGACCATTGAAGCTGCTTTGGCGGCCGCTTATCGCAAGGATTTTGGTCAAAAGAACCAAAACATTAAAGTGGAATATGACCCCGAGGCCGGCCAGTCGCGGGTGTTTGACGTCAAAATCGTGGTGGCTGATGAACTCAAAGCCAAAGCCGAAGCCGAAGCGGCCGAACGCGCGGCGGCCATCGAGCGCGGTGAAATTATTGAACCGGTAGCCCGGCCGGTGTTTGAAGACCACAGTTTTAAACCCGAGGCGGAAGAAGAGGTGGCCGAAGAAGCTGAACTGCGTTACAATCCCAAACTGCACATCTCGGTCACTGACGCCCAAGAACTAAAAGCCGGCGCGGTCGAAGGCGATGAGATTCGCGTCGAACTTGGTGTACCGGAAGAATATGGCCGGATGGCCGCCCAGACGGCCAAACAGGTCATTATCCAACGGCTCCGCGAGGCCGAACGCACCAGCATCTACGAAGAGTTTAAAGATCAACAGGGGCTGGTTTTGACCGGCACGGTGCAGCGGCGCGACGGCCGAGCGATCTTAATTGATTTAACTCGCGGCGTTGGCATCATGCCGCCGGAAGAACAGGTGGACCGTGAGCGCTACCGGATTGGCGACCGACTGAAGGTCTACGTCAAGTCCGTCGAACTCGGCACCCGCGGGGCCCAGATTGTGCTGTCGCGCCGCAGCCCCGAAATTGTTCGTGAATTGTTTGCCATGGAAATCCCCGAAGTGGCCAACGGCACCATTGAAATCAAAGCGATTGCCCGCGAAGCCGGCAATCGCAGCAAGGTCGCCGTCTTTACTGACGACGAAGGCATTGACCCAATCGGTTCCTGTGTCGGGCAACGCGGTAGCCGGGTCCAGACCATTATCACCGAATTGTCCGGCGAGAAAATTGATATTATTGAATGGTCGGAAAATATTGGCACGTTTATCACCAACTCACTGTCGCCGGCCAAAGTATTAAGCTTGGAAGTCAACGACGCCGACAAGCGAGCGGTAGTGACGGTCGCTAGCGATCAGTTGTCACTGGCCATCGGCAAGCTGGGCCAAAACGTCCGCCTGGCCGCTAAGTTGACCGGGCACGCCATTAGCATCGTGGAATTGACCGGCGACAACACCAAACGTGAATTAACCGACGAAGAGTTAGCCGGGGAGGCGGAACGCGCCGCCGCTGCGGCCGCGACTGACGCTGCGACCGCCGCTTCGGCCGAACCAATTGTTGAAGAAACAACCGCGCCGGTTGCAGCAGTCGCCGCCGAAGAAGTACCACCAGCCGAGCCGCCAGCCGCGGAATAACCCACCCAACGTCATTAACTCAAAATAAAAAACTCATCCCATGATGGCGATTTATTACACCATTCTCTATCAACCCCTCTTCAACCTCCTGATTTGGCTGTACAATGTTTTGCCGGGGGATAGTATTGGGCTGGCCATCGTGGTGCTGACGGTTTTGATTCGGCTGATTTTGTATCCGTTTACCGCCCAGTCATTCAAGGCCCAGCACTCAATGCAGTCGCTCCAGCCAAAGCTTGACGCGATCAAGCGCGAGCACAAAGATAATAAAGAAAAGCAGTCCCTGGCGATGATGCAGTTGTATAAGACCGAAAAAATCAATCCGCTGTCGTCATGTTTACCGATGTTGATCCAGTTGCCGTTCTTGATCGCCGTCTACCAAGTGTTTCGCCAAGGGTTGGCCAATGGTAGTTTTGATTTACTCTACTCATTCGTCGCCAGCCCCGAGCGGATTGATACCTGGTTTTGGGGCATGGATTTGGGTCAACCGCAGGTAATTCTAGCCGTCCTCGCTGCCGGGGCGCAATTTTGGCAGGGCTGGATGATGAAGATGCTTCGGCCATCGCCAGACCCCGCCACCGGCGGAAAAATTGCCGGCAGTAAAGACGAAGACATGGCGGCGATGATGACTAAGCAAATGATGTACGTCATGCCGGTGATGACTTTGTTTATCGGCTTAAAGCTGCCCGGTGGCCTGGCGCTGTACTGGTGTTTGACCACGCTGCTGATGGTGGCCCAACAATGGTGGTATTTCCGAAAAAAGACCCCGCCTATTACCTCGTCATAGACCTATGCGCTACTCGATCAACCAACTACAACGGCTGCCAGTGATCACGGTCAGTGGCCAAGAGCTGGGCCGAGTGGTTGATGTTGAGCTGGACAGCCAGACGCATCAAATTAAAAAATTTGTGATCCGCCCCCGCCGATCGTTGGCCCAGCTCTGGGGTGGTCAGCTCCTGATCGCGCCGTCGCAGGTCCGATCAATTACGGCTGACGCCATGACCGTGGATGATCTGATCACCACCCAGAGCGCGACCTTGCCGGTCATGCCCCAACCGGCCGTCCCGACCCCACCGCTGTCCGTGTCGGAATAATCTTTTTATCATGTTAGACCGTGATTTAGCCATCGCCATCTTAAAGACGATGGCTTATTTTGACCTCTTTGATTATCCACTAGTCAGCACGGAAATCTGGCGGTATCTGTTCGCGCCGGAATCGTCGCCGGTGTCACTGGCCGAGATTGATACCGTGGTCAACCACCCACCAGGGTGGCTGGCTAGGACGGACGGCCACTATTATCTGGCCCAAGCTCCGGCCGAGCTAGTGACTCGGCGCCAGCAACGGTGGCGCGACAGCCAGGCCAAATGGCGCCGGGCTCGTCGGGTGGGGCGATGGCTGGCTTATTTGCCATTTGTCCGGCTAATTGCCGTGGCCAACACGGTTAGTTATCATGCCGCCACGCCGACTAGCGACATTGATTTGTTTATCATCACCGCGCCGGACCACATCTGGACGGCCCGCGCCGCCTGCCTGACCTTGTTGGCGGTCTTTGGCTTGCGGCCGGGACAGCGGGGTAAACAGGCCAACCAGGTGTGTCTAAGTTTTTTTATTGACACCGACCATCTCAACCTCGAGCCGACGGCGCTACCGCGCACGGATATTCATTTTGTCTATTGGCTCGAACAACTCTATCCGATTTACGATGCCGGTGGCGTGGGTCAGAAATTTTTCCAGGCCAATAATTGGCTCAATTCCTGGTTGCCTAATCGGGCCTATCAGCCGCCGCATCCGCGTTGGTCGATCAACCTGACTGGAATCGAGCGACTAATTAAGCGGCTGGGAGAACAACTATTCGGCCCGGCTTGGTTAGAACGGTGGTGTCAATGGCGATCCAGGAAAGCATTGCCGCCAGTGTTGCGGGACAAAATGAACCGTGATGTCGGCGTGATCGTCGGCGCGGGGATTGTTAAGCTGATTGCTAATGACCGGCGGGAGGGTTACCGGAATGAATGGGTGATTAAAGTTAATGATTTACTGAAGCGTTACTATGGCTAACCGGCTGACTAGATTGATCACCGGCGGACTGGGCTGGGGCCTCCCGCTGTTCCTGGTCGTCTTGCCCCTGCAGACGCGCTGGCTGGCGATCCCACAGTCACTCAACGGTGGACCGTGGGAATATGGCACGGTCAGTGTTTATGGTTCGGAGTTATTGCTGATCATCTTGGCGTTGGCTTGGATTTGGTGGTATCGCCAACAGCTGGTTAAGCCGGTCTGGCCGCGATCAGTGTTAATCGTGGCCGGCGCGCTGCTGGTTTGGGAATTGCTATCGATCATGTGGGCTGGTAATCAGTTGGCGGCCGCCTCCCTGGCGCGCCACACGGCCGAAGCGATGGTCTTGGCCGTGATGTTGTCCTCTGGCGCGGTCAGTCAATTACGTCTCGCCATCGGACTGGTGATCTCGGCCACGCTGCAAGCCGTGGTGGGCTGGTGGCAGGTGACGGCTCAAATGGTCCCCGCGGCCAAGTGGCTGGGTCTGGCGGCGCAGTGGCCGGCCGTGGCCGGCACGGCCGTGGTTGAAGTCGGCGGTGAGCGCTGGCTGCGAGCGTATGGCGCGTTTCCTCACCCGAACATGTTGGCCATCTGGCTCGCGCTGGGGTTAGTCGCCGTGATCTGGCTGGCCACGCAGGCAAAAACCGCGTCACAACGCTGGCTGGTCTATGGCGCCGCCATGATCATGGTGCCGACGCTGGTGGCGACTTTTTCTCGCGCCGGTTATATCGCGGCAGCGGTCGGCATGCTGGTTGTTTTGGTCAGAGTGTGGCAGCAACAACGATTTAATCGAGTCGTCGGCCTGACCGTCGGCATCATGGCCGTTATGGCCACACTATCCGTGGCGCTGTGGTGGCCAATATTAACTACGCGCGTTGATGCCACTAGTCGGCTGGAACAGCAATCCATCGATCAGCGACTGGTCCAGTATGACCAGGCCAGTCAATTGATCCAGCGTTATCCGATCGGGGGAGTGGGTTTAAGCAATATGACTGCGGCGGTGGTCACAAACCTTAATGCCACGCCGCCGGCCTGGTGGTATCAGCCGGTGCATTCACTCTACGCCCTGCCAGTGGTGGAACTGGGTATCGTCGGCGGGTTACTGTGGGCCATTTTCTTAGTAACTATTGCCGTGACCCGATATCAGTCCGCCTGGGTGGGCTTAGGAGCGGTATTATTGGCCGCTGGTTTATTTGATCATTTTTTGTGGAGTTTGTATCCAGGTGTTATGATGTTGTATATGAGTATTGGTTTGATCATCATGCCATCACCTGACGAAGGCGTATGAATAGCTCGTGGCACCCCAAGGCATTGCGCGTGATTTTGCCGTTAAGCTTTTGTTTGTCGGTGGCCTTTGCTTTGCCGATGTATATTGAATCATCATTTTTGGCGACGATGGTTTCCGCTACGATGGTTAGCTGGTATTTCGTCATCGCCATGGCGGCCGGTCTGATCGCCATGAATCTCTATCCTTGGTTCATCACCCGGTTTACCAATTATCGTACCGCGTTGGTAACCATGACCGTCTGCGCGGCCAGTTTACTTGGGCTGTCGCTGGTCACCAATCGTTGGTGGGCGTTGGTTTGGTTTGTGTTCCTGACTATCAGCCAGTATTTACTGATTATTAACCTGGATTTGTTTATTGAACGGTTCACGGCGACAGCCATGACCGGCCGGATCCGGACTACTTACTATACAGTGGTCAGCTTGGGGGTCATCGTTTCACCGCTGGTTGTCGGCCAGTTGATTGGTTGGTCGGGTGGATACAGCCTAGTGTTCCTAGTCGCCGCGCTGTGGGTCATTCCCGTGATGGTCTTATTGATGCTATCCCGGCGGCAACTCCAAGACCACATCCACTATCGCCATCATCATCTACTGACCACTTTACGCCACGTCGTCCAGCGAGCCGATATTCGGCGGATTTTTGGGGTGTCATTGCTGCTGGAGTTGTTTTACGCCATGGCCGTCATCTACATGCCGATCTATCTCACCACGGTCGTCGGGTTTAGTTGGCAAGATATTGGCGTGGCCTTTACGATCATGATCGTGCCGTTTGTGGTGTTGGAATTACCGGCTGGGATTGTCGCCGACCGCTATTTTGGCGAGCGGGGGATGATGATTATTGGGTTCCTAATTTTGTCTTCGACCGTGCTGCTGTGGTCATTAATTAACTCCTCAAGTTTATTGGTCTGGGTCATCTTGCTGTTCTTAAGCCGGTGCGGCGCCGCCTTAGTGGAGGCCATGCGCGAGACCTATTTTTTCAAAATCGTGAACGTGGCCGATGTTGATTACATCAATTTTTTCCGCAACACCAAACCCCTGGCCTGGTTAAGCGCTGCCGCTATTGCCGGCGTGGTGCTGCGTTGGTTTGACCTCTCGACTCTGTTCTTCGGTCTGGGCCTGATCCTGATCTTTGGGGTTTGGTTTGCTAGTGGCTTGCGTGATACCAGCCCGATTGAACGCGGTTGAAACAGACCTAAAAATAAACAAAAAATCACCCCCCGGCCGCTCTTGACGAGTGGCCGGTCTTGCGTTACAATGGCCTAGCTTAGCACTCAAACATGTGGAGTGCTAAGCAGCTAATAGGTATTTTTTGATTATATTTAATAATATAAACAGCGTATGTCGATCACCCCAGTTCATGATCACATCATCGTCAAACCCATCGCTAGTGAGGGGGTGACGAAATCCGGTCTGGTCCTGCCCGATACCGGTATCGAAAAGCCGGAAAAAGGCGAAGTGATTGCCGTTGGTCCAGGCAAAGTCCTCGACAATGGTAATCGCGCGGCGATGTCGGCTAAAGTCGGAGATAAAGTGATGTTTAAGAAGTACGCGCCGGACGAAATCAAAATCGATGGCGTTGAGTATTTTGTCATTTCCGACGGTGATGTCATCGCGATCCTCACTTAAATTTCATCATTACTGAATTGAAGTATGGCTAAACAGATTCTCTTCAACGAAGAAGCGCGCGCCGCCATCAAGCGGGGCGTCGATAAACTGGCCGACACCGTCAAAGTGTCACTGGGGCCGCGTGGCCGCAACGTCGCGCTGGACAAGGGCTATGGTTCACCGACCATCACCAACGACGGCGTGACGATTGCCAAAGAAATTGAACTCGAAGACCGCTTCGAAAACGTCGGGGCCGAACTAATCAAGGAAGTGGCGTCGAAGACCAACGATATCGCCGGCGACGGGACCACCACCGCCACGGTGTTGGCCCAAGCCATTATTGCCGAAGGGATCAAGAACGTCGCCGCCGGCGCTAATCCGATTGCCTTACGGCACGGTTTAGAAAAGGCCGTGGCCGCCACGGTCGAGTCAATTAAAAAACTCGCTAAACCAGTCACCAGCAAGGAAGAAAAAGCCCAAGTCGCCACGATTTCGGCCAATGACGCTCGGATCGGCCAGGTGATTGCCGAAGCGATGGAGCAAGTCGGCGACAGCGGGGTGATCACCGTCGAAGAATCCCAGTCGTTTGGTATTGAAAAAGAATTGAAAGAAGGCATGCAGTTTGACAAAGGCATTGTGTCGCAGTACATGATCACCGACAGTGAAGCGATGAAGGCCGAGCTGTCTGAACCGTTGATTTTGATTACCGACCGCAAAATCTCGGCCATTGCTGATATTTTGCCGGTCTTAGAAAAAGTCGCCCAAAGCGGCAAAAAGGAGCTGATGATTATCGCCGAAGACGTTGACGGTGAAGCCCTGGCCACTTTGGTGGTCAACAAGCTCCGCGGCACGTTCGTCACCGTGGCGGTCAAAGCCCCGGGCTTTGGCGATCGCCGCAAAGCGATGCTCGATGACCTGGCGGTCTTGACCGGCGGGCGAGTGATTAGTGAAGAAGTTGGTTTGAAATTGGACGGCGCCACCCTGGCTGATCTCGGTGGCGCGGCCAAAATAATCGCGACCAAAGACACTACCACCATTATCGGTGGTAAGGGTGACAAAGCCGCGATTGACGAGCGGATTAAGCAAATCAAGAAGCAAATTGAAGACGCTGACTCGGACTTCGACCGCGAAAAGCTCCAGGAACGCCTGGCCAAGTTGGCCGGCGGCGTGGCGGTGATCAAAGTGGGGGCAGCGACGGAAACCGAGATGAAAGAGATTAAGTTTAAAGTTGAAGACGCGTTGAACGCGACCAAAGCCGCCGTCGAAGAGGGGATCGTTCCCGGTGGCGGCGTGGCCTTAGTCCGCGCCATTCCGGCCTTGGCCGAATTAAACGTCGAGGGAGATGAAAAAATTGGCGTCAATATCCTCCGCCGCGCCCTGGAAGAGCCGCTCCGCCAAATCGCTAAAAACGCCGGCAAAGATGGCGCCGTGGTGGCTGAAGAAGTCAAGAAGCAACCGGGCAGTATGGGCTACAACGCCGCGACTGACACCTACGAAGATATGCTCGCGGCCGGGATCATTGACCCAGCCAAAGTGGTGCGCTGTGCGCTGCAAAACGCCGCTTCCATTGCCGCGCTATTTATCACCACTGAAGCGGTGGTGACCGACAAACCCGAACCCAAAGCGTCCGCCAGCCAGGCCGGCCATGGCGGCATGGACATGATGTAATCGACCGCCAAATTAATCTTGACAACTCCACCAGCCCCGCTAGAACGCGGGGCTGGTTTATGTTATACTATCAGCACTATGACGGCCGAAACCAACCCCTGGTCACAAGATGAATCCACCCGCCACGTCCGCCAATATATGGCCATTGCCCGCCGGCCGGTGCTGGTCGGGATGGGCGGAGTGCTGTTTCTATATCTGTTAAGCTCAATCAGTTTTTTGGCCTGGGAACAGGAGATACTGCAAGGGCTGTCCCGCGTCGTGATCGTGGCCATGCTGGTCCGCATCAGCTATGCGGTGGCCGAGCAGCAGTCCGAACAGTTTAGCCACGCCGCCACCGCGAGCTTGTTAGCCGGTGGTCTGTTGGGATTAGTCAGCGGCGGGCTGAACTTGATCTGGTGGCCCTCCTGGTGGGCGGTGCTCGGTCTCGTCGCCGAGTGTTTAGGCGGCATGATCATTGGCGCGATCATCGGACTATTGTTTACCGCTATCTGGCGAGCTAAAAATAAATCATTAATTAATGTTCAGTCCGCGCCAGCGCCAGTGGCGCCGGTAGTGCCGCCACCACCAGCTCCGCGAGCTCCAGTGCCAGTGGCTGAACCGACCCCAACATATGGCCAAGTCGATCAAGACCAAACTCAACCAAGCCGCCGACAAGCTACCGCCCAAGTTCCAGCCCGACGCCGTCGGAGCAGTCGTCAGCAGCAGTAATTTCCTGGCCGCGCTGTCTTACGTCTGGATTTTATTTCTCATCCCCCTACTTGGTAAGCGGCAAGATCCCGCCTGTCAGTGGCATGGCAAGCAGGGGCTAGTGTTGTTTTTGGTCGAAGTGGTGGGGACACTGGTGTTTTGGATCCCGGTGATCGGCTGGGCCTTGTGGCTAGTGGTGTTGTTAGCGGCAATCTGGGGCTTTTTGCAGGCCCTCCAAGGTAACTACTGGGCCATGCCGGTCTTGGGTAAATACGCCAAGAAGATCCAACTTTAATTAAAACCAGGCCAGAGGTTCTTATGGAGAAGCGCACCAAAATCATTTGTACGATCGGGCCGGCGTCAGCCAGTCAGGCGGTGTTAGAAAAAATGATCCGCGCGGGGATGAATGTTGCCCGCCTGAATTTTTCGCATGGCAATTATACTGATCACCGAGCGTTGATTCGGCATCTTCGAGCCGCTAGTAAAAAAGTTGGCCAGCCGGTGGCGATCTTACAAGACCTCCAAGGGCCGCGGATTCGCATCGGGGTGATGCCCAAAGCCGGCGTGGTGATCAAGCCCGGCGATGAAGTGGTTGTCGTCCCCGCGGGCGCTAACCAGCGCTTCCCTCATCACCTCAAAGTACTCCCGACCCAATATCCCGAACTGGCCGGCCAGGTCAAGGTGGGAAACAAGATTTTAATCAGTGACGGATTGATTGAGATTAAAGTTAAAAAGACCGATCGGATCCGGCGCTTGATCTACTGCACGGTCGTGACCGGCGGAACGGTGACGACGCATCGGGGGATGAACGTGCCGGGCGTCAATCTCAAAGCGCCGGTCATTACCGACAAGGACCGGGCTGATTTAGAATTTGGCCTGCGGCAGGGCGTGGACTGGGTGGCGCTGTCATTTGTCCGCTCGGCCCAAGACATCGTCGCGTTGCGGACGTTGATGACCAAACATCGCCCCGCGGCCAGGCCGAAAATTATTGCCAAAATCGAACGGCAGCAGGCGATTGATAATTTAGACGAGATTATAGCCGCGGCGGACGGCATTATGATCGCGCGCGGTGATCTCGGCATCGAATTGCCGCCCGAGCAAGTGCCGGTGTTGCAAAAAACTATTATCCAAAAGTGCCGGACGGCCGGCACGCCGGTGATTGTCGCCACGCAGATGATGGAGTCGATGATGACCAATCCACGGCCAACCCGCGCCGAAGTGTCTGACGTCGCCAATGCCGTGATCGATCACGCTGATGCGGTGATGTTGTCCGGTGAGACGGCGACCGGCAAATACCCCGTCGAGACCGTCACCATGATGGCCAGCACCATTCAAAAGACGGAAAAGTCACCGTTTGATGACGCCGTTATTGGGGGGGGGGGGGGGGGGGGGGGGGGGGGGGGGGGGGGGGGGGGGGGGGGG
>CAYINJ010000016.1:1085-12100 GCA_964364745.1 uncultured Gammaproteobacteria bacterium | reverse complement strand
CCGCATACGCTGTGTTATACGCCCCGACGACCGAAGGGAGGAGAGCGCAGCGGGGTGCGACTGAAAGGAGCGCGTATGACGAGGTCATTCCCTTAGCGTTCCAATGCATCAAGATATGCTTGAACCAAGTGGCTAACTCCAATGGCTGTTGTGATTTCTGCGCGCGCGTATTTCCCCAGCGTTTCCATGTCGCCATTGTCTAAGGCGTCCATAATGTCTCCCATTTCCTTATACACCGAAGCTATTTTTAAATGTGAAGGCAGACTTGATTCGTATTTTTGGATATTTAAAGCTTTTCGCAAGTCAGCTTCAGCGCGCGCTAGTTTGTTCTCTTGGTACTGTGGTCCTTCGGGTGATTTCATAGATTTAAATATTTAAGAATTATGGCTGAGTCATATGGCGTATAACGTATCGGCATATCTGATGTTGCGTTAGCAATATGGGCGGAGCGTTAGCGGAGCCAGATATGCCGTGTTATCGGATGTTGAAAAAATTTTATCCCGTCGTGACTAATCCATGCAACTTTGGATATATTTCAGCGCTTCTTCTTTATCGAGAAAATTCCCTACCCGATTTTTGTTAGGACGAATATGGTCGAAGATGTGAAGCACAAAATCCGTGAGACAAGCCTTTATTTTTTCACTAACAACCTTCTGATCATCACCTGATAATACTGCAAGAACATTATGATCTACTTCTTCTGCGTCGCGCTTAGATTCATCCCACGATTTTTCCATTTGTTCCATGAGTCCAATGGGTTCACATTCAACAATTTGTCCGGATTTTAGCGGTTGGTTAGTGATGATAAAGGCGTCTACATTGTCACCATCTCCGCTAGTTGTGTCTACAATAAAACCATAAGGGTAGGGATATTTTCTCGATACTGTAACAGTTTTTCTATACTCCAATGTTTTCTCATCGTAGAGATTTTTTTGGTCGGAGCCAGCTTCGTTTTCAATAAATACTTTCATAATTTTGAGAGGGATAAAGTTTTTTCAATTTCCGATAACTAGCGGTTATACGAAGTGTTTTCGCACTATAACTTGAAAGCTGCACATTATGCGAATAATTTAACTACGAAACTTTTCCCACCCCACTCATCACCACCACATACCCAATTCCCAACGGATGGTTGAGGTAGGGTGAAAATACTGACGTCACACCAATGGCCACCTTGTTGTCAATCAGAAACTATTTTTTATGGTAATCAACGCCGATCTTCCAAACATTCCTTTCTAAGAATGCCTCGATGGTTTGTCGGTTAGCTTTATTTATAACGTTTGAATGCGAAAGTTTATTATCTTTGGCATAATCAATCAACGTAATTATTTTCTTGTCTTCCAAATACGCCAATCGCTTATGATAGCTATTCGTTAGCGCCTTGCCCACTATTTCTTCCATAATAGTAGTCACCCCTTTACCATCAAATTCCTTGAACGCTTCGTAGTATTTTTTGCGATCAATAAACTTTATGTTTATTGGGACAAACCCCTCTCGAATCAACAAATAATTATTAATCACCCGACCGATCCGACCGTTACCATCAATAAACGGGTGAATATACTCAAAAGTCAGGTGTAGTTTGGCGATGCGCATAATGATGTTGGCGTGGCTGGTAGCATGGTACTCGGCTAACATTTTTTCAAGCCGGTCCACTACTTCTTTCGGATGAGGGGCAATGTGATTTCCAACGCGAACATACTCACTGTCTTGTCTGAACCGACCGGCCACATCATCGCGGATATTGGAAATTAACATTTTATGAAGTGACAAAATCACTGCCAAAGTAAGCTCACGTTCCTTGGCCTTTTTGTCTATATAAGATACCACTCGCCCCAAATTCCTCGCTTCAAACATTTCTCTTTCGGAGATAAATCTATCCAGGTCAATCTGTAAAAGTATTTTTTCGGTTTCTTCAAGGGTCAGGGTGCTGTTTTCTATCGCATTTGAGTTATAGACCTGTTCAGCCACTTCGGTTTCAGCAATCAGATTAATCAGGCCCTCCTTGCCAGTGGCTGCTTGATAATATCTTTCGCGCAGAGAAATTACCTTATTGAAGACGGAAAGTATTTTTGCCATATATTATCACTATATTCTTTATTCACGGTTTTGTCAACATAACAGTGAAAAACTAGTTAAAATTCTTACTTTTCACTGTTTTGACTAGTTATGATACTGGTCACCACCACATACCCAATTCCCAACGGATGGTTGAGGTAGGGTGAAAATACGGAGGTGACGCCAATGGCCACTAAGCCGCCAATTAGCCCTATTTTCAGCCCCAACGGCAGGTCCGGGTTCTTGGTTAAATGCCAGACCAACAGTCCCACCAAATACCCGTAGATTACTAACCCGGTCAGGCCGAACTTGAGGATCATATCGAGATAGCCCCATTCAAACGCCGTGGTGGTGTACCAGCCGTCCGGATGGGCAGCCAAGATGCGCGGATCTTCGGACTGGTAGGTGACAGCAATGCCGAAGCCCGAACCCACTACCGGATGGCGGCCAATGGCGACCGTGAGCGGCCATAACTGATTGCGCCGACTACTCCCCGCCGCATCAGTTGCGAAATTACGCAGACGGGCTGAAACCAAATCGCCCGTGCCGGCACCGGCCCAGATGTTCATCATTTGATATTGGATCAAGACAAAAATCACCAGTAGCGCCGTGGTGATTAACCACGTTTTCCAGTATTGTCTCCCCCGCCAGATAAACCATAACGTGATCAGGCCCAGTGCGGCTGCCGCTCCCAGCCAAAAGCTGCGCGATAAACTTAAAACAATGGTCCAGCTGCTCACGAGCATCACGCCCCACAGGGGCAGCTGCTTGCGCCAATCTAGTTTAGTGGTGGACGCCAGCGCCCATGAGCCGACCATTGCCACCAAGCTATAGATTTGCGATTGAAAAAATATCCGCCACAGGTTGTTGGTGCCATCCCCCGCAAAAGTAATCTCCCCTATTCCGGTGTTGCGCAGCCAACTGTACAGCGGACTTAAAATACTGTCTGGCGCGCCTTGAGTGAACAGCAAAAAGACGGTGATGGTTTTGATGAAAATAATAGTCACGGCCGCGGCTAGCAACGGCAGTAATTGATTCTGCCGCCGCTTGATCACCTCGTAAAACGGCAAAGCGTAGGCGAAGTACAGCCAACCGTTGACGTCGAAAAAGACCGCCGATAATCCATTGCCGCGAATCAATCCCCAAACCGCCCCCCAAATAATTACCGCCGCTAGCGCCAAATAAGCATTGCGCCATTTACTTGTCCATAACGCCGGAACTTCACATCGCCACAAATAGCGAATCGCCCACGCCGCCATGATGATGAGGAATAATCCCAAGCGCAGTGAAATGTTAAATCCTTGAGCGTCGAGAAATAATAAATATCCCTTCGAACCAACAAACAGCTCAGCGACCGCGATTAAGACGAGCCAGTCAAAAGACCGCCACGCCAGCTTGACGACACCAATTATGACCATCACAAAAATCACCGGGCGGGCTGACGGGACGAAATAAGCCAACAGCGACAAGGCCTCCAGCCCAAACAGGCCAAGCAACCAATAATTATAGCGGCGCAAATTGCTCATAATTCGCGGTTAATTTTTTTGATGCCAAACAACTGGACACCAAAGGCCAACGCGATGCTGACCATCCCGAACGGCCACAGGATTAACCAGGCCAGAGGACCCTGGTGTTTTTTGGTATAGATCAAGATACTTTGCACCAACATCCGCTGTTTGACTAGCGGCAGGTGTTGGGCGAAACTTTGACCCTTGAGGTGAATAATTTTGGTGCACGGCACGTAGCGAACTTCCCAGCCGGCCACTTTGGCCCGCGCACAGTAGTCGACGTCTTCGTACCACGACCAAATCGCCGCGTCGAGTCCACCAATTTGATCGATCACTTCGCGGCGGATCAGCATGGCCGCGCCCATCACCTGATCAACCACTTGCTCGCGGCTGTAGTCGAAACCGACCGCCAGGTGTCGATGCAAGAGTATCGGGAAAAAATTATGCCACTTCGTAAAGAGAATAATGTGATCAAGCAGGGTTGGAAAACCACGGACGGACCACTGAATACTACCGTCAGGATTGACCAGCGTCGGGCCGATGATGCCGGCCCGCGGGCGCGCTTCGGCGGCCGCAACCAGCGACGCCCAGGCATCGACGGGCACCACGGTGTCGGAGTTGAGCAACAACACATAACGCCCAGCGCTGGCGGCGATGCCTTGATTGTTTGCCGCGACGAAGCCGAGGTTGGCAGTGTTGCGGATCAGGCGGCTGGTTGGAAAATCATGCTCCATCATTGTGGCACTGCCGTCCGTTGAGCCATTGTCGACCACGATCACCTCCACGCTGTCCGTGCCCGCCCCCAGACCCGACGTCAAACACGCCCGGAGCAGCTCGCGGGTGTTCCAGTTAACAATAATAACCGACAGCTTAAGGGGGGTCATAATCACCAATCAAATCATGATATTTCACCCGCAGGGCTTCAATAATCGTTAATGGGTAGTGCTGCCAGTGGACGGCGGATTGCATCCCATGAGCCCATCTGACGCCCACTTCGCGCACTTGTAAACCATGCCGTTTAGCAATTAGCAACAATTCAAAATCAAAGCCAAAGCCCCGCAGTCGTTGTTGTTTAAATATCTCCCGCGCGTCGCTACTGAACAACTTAAACCCGCATTGGGTGTCGGCGTAGGGTAAATTAAGGATCAGGCGGACGAAGCGGTTACCGACCAGTCCGGCCGTGCGCCGCCGCCACGATTGCGCCTGGATAATCCGGGCCGCCGATACTGCCCGCGACCCGATGATGATATCGGCGTCATTATTCCGGTACCACAGTTCGTCAAACTGGTTGATCGGCGTGGCCAAGTCGGCGTCGAGAAACAAGGCCCACCATCCTCGCGCCACCGCCATGCCGGCCGCCACGGCTGCGCCCTTGCCTTGATTGGTCTGGTGCCGGATCGCCCGCGCCCCCGCGGCTTGGGCTTGCGCGGCGGTGTCGTCCGTTGAACCATCATCGACAACGATGACCTCAATCGGCCACGATTTTTCATTAAAAAAATCGGTCACCGCCTGGACCGTCCCCGCGATGATTTTGCCCTCATTGTAACAGGGAATAATAACACTAAGGCGTGGTTTCATCACCGGCTATTGTATCAAAAATGTGTCCAAAAAAGAAGGCCGGGGGGATCTACCCCGGCCAGAGCGATTGGCGACCGATGATGCTTCAAAAGTCGCCATCCCAACCGATCAGGCCGATGAACCACGTCAACAACAACGTGCAGAGCTCTCGAAAGAACGCCAGCATGACTGACCTCCGGTTAAAGCACCAACGCCGAAACGTCAGTGGTTGGTGGATGATAGGATCAGGTTAAGCATCTGATCAACCCGCGTTGGCCAGCTGTGTGGCTTGACTAGTGCTTGGCGGCTGGCCCGATCAGTGTCGCGCAGCGCGGCGCGCAGTTGGCTGACACATTCATCTGCCGTGCGAGCGATCCGCAGGGCCGAACCAAACGTCGCCGTGCCAGCGACCGGCGTAGTGACGACCGGCACGCCCGCGGCGCAATACTCGTAAAACTTCAGTGGATCCATCGACGCTGTCAGATCATTGACCTGATGCGGGATAAAGGCGGCATCAAACGCGCCGAGATAGGCCGGCAACTCTTGGTACGAGACAAATGGTAAGAGGTGCACGTTGGGCAATCCGTGGAAGGCCTCCGCCATGGCCCGGCGATGACTCTTCCAGACATTGCCGCCCAGATAGACAAATGACGCTTCCGGCATTTTCCCAGCGACGACCACCGCCAACCCCGCGTCGAAACGACTTTCAATAATCCCGTGATATCCAATGATGGGTCGGGGTAGGTTGGCTAGGGCCGGCGGGATCGGTCGATCGGCAGCAAAATGGTCGAAATCCACGCCATTGGGCACCACCATCGTCGGCTTGATCCGCTGACTAAACAGCGTTTTGGCCAGGTGTTGGTTCACCGTAAAGACCACATCAGCATCACGGGCGATCCGGTCGTAGCCGCGCCGCAACCGCTCCCGGTCACCCGCGTAGGCCGGGTGGCTCAACCAGTTGTCGACCGCATCAAAGACAAACTGGGTATGGCCGATTTCCCCCTGCGCGACGCGCTCCAACAGATGAGGAAACATCGGATGATACGACCATAGGACGACATTTTTTAAATTAAGGATCCGGCTAATCCGCTTGAGCTGACCGACCACCGCCTGTGGCGCGTAAATCGAATCAACCGTCGAATAGACAAAATAACGGTCATTGACCTTATGACAAGCGCTAGTCAGATCGCCGTAGACAATTTCCAAATCAGCCATCGGCCGAATGATATTTTCCCAATAAATTTTGGCCACCTTCCGCCACGACCACGGCAAAAAATCCACCGTCACGACTTTGCCCACTCGTTCGTCACCTTGGAGTTGTTCAACGATGTGGTAGTTACGATTGACCCGGCCCCGCTGCCAGTCGGTGTAGTGGGACATGGAAAAAACGATGACATCAATCGGCCGGGACATACTAAATTATTTTCCAATATTAACTAAGATGTTTTTAAATTCTTTGATCCGGTCAGCCCACTGGAAATCACGCGCGACACGGGTTTGACCCCGTTGCCCCAAGCGCGCTGCCAGGGCCGGCTCAGTCAGTAACCGGATCACCGCCGCCGCGACGGCTTCGGCCTCCGTTGCCCTGACCACTAGCCCGGTCTCCTCATTGATCACGGCTTCGGCCTGCCCGCCGGTGTCACCGGCCACCACCGGTTTGCCGTAGCTATTAGCTTCTAAAAACACCATGCCAAAACCCTCGACATCACCATTGGCTTCCTCCCGCGCCGGCATGACGAGACAAGTGCTGGCGTCATAGAGCGCCGCTAACTCGGCGGCGTTCACTCGGCCAGTGAACTGCACATTGGGCAATGTTTGACTCAAGTGTAGCAAATTGGCCGCTTGCGGACCATCGCCAGCAATAATTAGTTGGGCGGCAGTGACTTCCCGATGAATGTGCGGCCAAGCGGCCAGTAGCGTATCAAACCCTTTGCGCGCCACTAGTCGGCCTGCCGCTAGCACGATGGGCTGGTCAATGATGTTCAGTTTGGCCAATAAGCTTTCTTTGGTCACTAGATCAACGACCAGCTTGGGTCGCGGACAGGGTAAGAGTAAGTGCAGCCGGGCTTCAGGTACCCCGCAACGGCGCACCAGTCCGGCCGTGAACTGGCTATTGACGGTGACGGCCGCCGCGCCACGTAACACTCGGCGCAATTGCCGCTGATGGCGGCCGCCGCGGGCCAGCGGCCCAGACACATCCATCCCGTGGGTGTTGATGATGTACGGAATGCGCCACAGTCGGGCTAAGAGTCGACCGGCCATGCCGACTGGCAATGGTTGAGCGATCCACAGCAGGTCAAACTTTTCATCTCGTAGGCGCCGCGCCATCTCCCAATACAGCGGCAGCCAACGAGGCCGCAACCAATTGGCTAACAGTGGCCGCCGGATGATGGTTTGGGGAAAGTCAGAGTCATTGGCGTCAGGGGCCACCGGTGCCAAAACAGTCACCGTGCCGACGGGCAAGCCGCGGAGTAAGTTTTCTAAATAATGCGCCACTCCGCCGATGTCGGGCAAGAAATCTAAGGTGACTAACAAAACGCGCGGCATAAGTTATTCTTCAGTCGCCAGTGACTCGCGACCACGAATTGCTGACCACAACTCGGACAGCTCCGAGCGTTCGACGCCGCGCAGGAGCCACAACATTAAGACATAGACCGCGCCACTGACCGGCACGAGGAACAAGAAGTAGGCATACGGCAGCAACCAGAGAATGACGATGATCATGCTTAAGGCGGCCAGCAGTGTCCGAATAACTTTACTAATCAACCACCAGTAATTGTAGCTCGTAATCTTGCCCACCCAGACCAGCCCGAGGACTAATTGCAGCACGCTGCTGGCCAAGACGGCGGCGGCCGCGCCGACATACGCCCGGGGCCCCAATAGCGGAATCAACACCAAGTTCATGGCGGCGTTGACGGCCATGACCACTCCCATGTTGATGGTGTTGACCGTTTGCTTGTCCCCCGCGTTCAACAACGACCCGACCGGAAAAGACAAAAAAATAAAAGGCAAACTAATAATCAGTATCTGCAAAGAAAACGCGGTTGGCGCAAATTCCGGTCCGTACATCAGGCCAATAAACTGATGCGCCAGCACCGCCACGCCGGCGGCAATCGGCACGCTGATAATTAACAAAGCAAACATGGATTTTTCAAAGGGCTTGGCTAAGAGCGCGCGGTTGGTGGCGTAGGCGGCCGCCATGGCCGGAAACAGCGCGGCGGCAAAGGCCTGCGGCAAAAACTGCAGCGCAAAAGTAATTTTGTAACCGGCCGAGTACCACCCGAGTTGCTCGTCCCCGCCCAACATGGACAACAGCACCGCATCGAGATACCCATACAGCCGCGCAAAAATCCCGGCGACAGCAAACGGCAAAGCGCTGAACAACATTACTTTGATCGCCACGCCATCCCACCGCCAAGTCAGGTGAATACCGGCATGGCGCCGGAGCAACCACCAGGAGTAGCCCGCGTTGAAGATGCTGCCCAGCAAAATTGCGGCGATCAGCGCCGGGAGCGGCCAGCGGAGGAGCAACGCCGTCATCCCAAAGATAAAAATTACCACTTGGCCGATGATCATCCCCAGCGCTTCGTATTTGAGCTCTTGGCGGGCGCGGAAGGCGGCGTAAAAAGTCAGCGAGAAAGAATCCAGCACCATGATCAAGCCGGAAATATAAACTAACTCCCGCACCAATGGCTCTTTACCCAAGAGATTAACGGCCATGATCGCGGCGGCGTAGACCACCAGCGACAGCGCTAACTTCATGCTGGCCACCGTCGAGAGTAATTGCGGCAAGCGTTTGGTGTCTTTGGCGCCCTCGCGAGTCAAGAACGGTGAACAGCCCAAATCAATAAACACGCTCCAAATGGTGGTAAAAGACAAAGCAAAGACGTACTTACCAATGTCGGCCACGCCCACGCCCCGCGCGACGAAAATAAAATAGACGAAAGTTAAAATCTTTTGACCGACGTAAGCGGCGGTCAGATAAGTGGTGTTGCGAGCCACGTGGGCGGTGGGCATAAGTAGTATAGCGGGATTTGTCATCCTGAGCCCGCCTGCTGGCGGACGAAGGATCTCTTTAAATGAAAGTGACAAAGTGGGGTGATTTTTATTCTGGCTTCCCTTTTTCCGTTCGTTCTAAAATAATTCTTTGGGCAAACGCGCCCCGCTCTATCGCTTTGGCTTGCCGCACCGTCTCCACCTGACTCATATCTACTCCGTTCAACTGACCCAGCGCATAAAGCACCTCCAAAACATCGGCTGCTTCTTCGGCGGATGGCGTCGCCAGAAACTCCGCTACTTCTTCGTGGAGTTTATCAATCAGCGCGGCTTCATATTCTTGATCTTCGGCCATTCGAGTCACTGGCACTTCACCGGACTTTTTAATGATCTCCGGAATATTATCTCGGACAAGTTTATTGTATTCCATAAGGATAGATTACTTAATCATGCAGTCGATCTCGCCCTTCTTTCCCGCATTTTCACCAGCGATCCCTGAAACACGGTCAGCCGCTCTTGGATAAGTGCGGGAATTCCCTGCTCATGTTGCAACCAAGTGGCTTGGCGTTCTAGCAAATCCGCCAGTTGATCAAATATCTTCAGCTCCACCTCGGTCACTGGTACGTGAATGTCATTTGGTAACGCCGCTAACAAGTCGGCCCGTTGTTGTTTGTCTAGCGACAAATAAAACAGTGGCACGTGTTCCAGCGACTGCTTAACCACTTGTCGCTGCCCGGCTGCGTCACTAGCCACGCCCAAACCGTAGCGGATGGAAGAGCCGCCTTGCTTGGCGCGCTTGACGACTTTCTCTAGTTTGACGGCGTAACGGTCGCCGCCGGAGGTGTCCGTAACTTCATCGAAAGTGCAGACCACATCGCCGGTGGCTTTATCAATGATCACCGTATCAATGCCATTGGCGTAGTCATCATAGGTGCTGGCGCGCGCGACGATAAAGTCCGGCCCGATGATTCGATGCAAGCTGGCCGTCAGCGCCATCTCGAGCACGGCGCCATTGCTGGCGGCGCGATCAGCGCGCCAACGATCGAGCACGCCTTCGGCCGTGGTGACGTTGTGGTAGGCCTGAACTTTCGGATTATCGGCATCACTCCACTCCCGTTCGCGCTCATTAATAAACTGCTCATCCGGTCGGATGTCCGTCTCTTTGCCATACGGTCCGCCGTGCTTACGTAAAAACGCCCGCATGTTCAACGTGGCATCGTCATGCAGCAGTGGCACTTTGGCGTCCGCGCCCAACTGAACCAACTCGGCATTGGTTTCGGCGGCCACGGCCGCAAGAAGCGGCGCTAACCGTTCACTGCGGCGTTCCTGGCTAGTTGCTCGATCTGGTCGAAAAACCATAAAAATTAGTAAAATTGTGCCTTGATCATACCATTTTCTCCCCAAAAATAACAGAAAACCACCCCGCCGCGGCGGGGTGGTTGTGGCTTTAAAATCTTTACCGCTTGGCCCACTGCGGCGCGCGACGAGCGCGCTTGAGCCCTGGCTTTTTTCGCTCCTTTTGGCGCGGATCACGCGTGATCAGGCCCAGCGGCTTCAAGACCATCCGGTAGTCCTTGTCCATCTTCAGCAGCGCGCGAGCAATGCCATGCCGGACGGCTTCAGCTTGGCTGTGGGGACCGCCCCCGACAACTTTAGCGCTGATCGAGACGTCCAGTTGGTTAGTCGTCTTCAACGGTAATTCCACTTTTTGAATATCAATTTCCGTTTGCAAATACTTGGTGTGCGGCTGCTCGTTGATCACGATCCGATGTTTTTTATCGGCATACAGGCGCACGCGAGCAATCGCCGTCTTGCGACGACCCACCGCGACAATATAGCGACCGGTAAACTTGTTCTTGTCGGCGACTTTTGGTTCAGTCATACGAGGGTTAAGCC
>CAYINJ010000016.1:0-1075 GCA_964364745.1 uncultured Gammaproteobacteria bacterium | reverse complement strand
AAGCCACAAAGCTAAGGCGAGCCATCATCTTGGCGCGCAGGCGATTCTTGGGCAACATATTATAGACCGCTTTTTCGATCACCAGCGCTGGTTTGGTGGCCATGACGGTCGCCACTGGCGTCCGGCGGATCCCACCGGGATGGCCGGTGTGGCGGATGTATTCCTTTTGATCTAACTTCTTGCCGGTAAATTTCAGTTCCGCCGCGTGGCTAACCACCACAAAATCACCACAATCAGTTTGCGGGCTATAATCGGGCTTATGCTTACCCATGAGCAACTTGGCAATCTGCGTCGCTAGACGACCAGACACCTGATCAGCGGCATCAAGCTGATGAATGACGCGGGTAATCTTGTAATTGTGGACCGTCGAGTGGTTCATACTAAACAAATTCTAAAATTGCTGTGTCGCCACCATCGCCCTTGCGCGGTCCGGTTTTAATGATCCGGGTGTAGCCGCCTGATCGATCGGTGTAGCGCGGCCCGATCACTTCCAGCATCTTGCGCACGGCCCCGTCGGTATAGAGGTAGGCCACTAGCCGGCGGCGGGCGGTCAGATTATTGGTCTTGGCGATCGTCACCAACCGCTCGACGATCGGCTTAACCGCTTTGGCTTTGGCCGTGGTGGTCCGGATTTTATCGCGCAACACCAGGTTCGTCGCTAAACCCCGCAACAGCGCTTGGCGCGCGTCGCGATTGCGATCGAGAGTCGGGATAGTGTGGCGGTGACGCATACTTTGGTCTGATAATTATTCTGCGCCAGCGGTCGCGGCCTCGTCAGTTGGGGTAATTTCCGCTTCAGTCGTCTCGTCAACTTTCAAGGCCCCGAACTGATCGAGCAAGATCTCCACCGCTTGAGCAAAGGCCTCTGGCGGGGTGACGATGCCGTCGGTTTCGACATGCATGGTTAGCTTGTCATAGTCAGTCACTTGACCGACGCGGGTGTCTTCCACCTTGTAGCCAACGTTTGACACCGGTGAAAAAATAGCATCGACGGCAATTTCACCGACCGCCAACCGGGATTTATCCTGGTTTTCAGTCGTGACATAGCCGCGACCTTGGGCAATCGTCACGGGCA
>CAYINJ010000015.1:8243-12759 GCA_964364745.1 uncultured Gammaproteobacteria bacterium | reverse complement strand
TCGGTGTGCGCCGCCTTCATACCTTGCGGCGGAATGCGACGGCCGGTTTTGTCAATGAGCAGCTTGATGACGTCGGCGAGGGAGATTTTCTTCTCCCCCCGAAGAACGGCGCGGAGTAATTCTTCATCACCTCCACAAATCATGTTAAAAGCCGCCTCTCTTTCGCCGAATGTAAAAGAGCCGTACTTCATCTCTGCCTCCTTTCGACTGAAAGTCGAAAAAAGATTTTTGCCTCTACCCGAGGCCCGGGTTTACTCAACACGAGTAATGTTGGAATATAGCATAAAACACTAACGCTGTAAAGCATTTAGCTATATTTTAACCAATTTTAGGGCTTTTTTACTGCTGGAGATATATACTCGTCATTGCTCCTGTCTTTTTCTCGTCATTGCGAAGAAGTTTACCCTGAGCGGTAGCGAAGGGTGGCAATCCCAGGTTCAGTGCTTCTCCCCTGGGATTGCTCCGCCCCGCACATAAAGTATTTGCGGGGCTCGCAATGACGAGAAAAATCAAAACAAAATAAGGAGCTACCTAGCCCCTACATACTACATCCGATATAATATCTACTTTCCTCTGACCCTTGCTTATTATCACACTACCTTGGCTTCACTACATAGCCATCAGCTGTGTCCTCCACCTCAAACCCCGCGTCTAAAATCTGCTGACGCAAGGCATCGGCCGTGGCGAAGTCCTTCGCTTGGCGCGCCACCTCTCGCTGGCCAACCAGCGTCTGCACTGCCGCCGGGACCATCACTGGTTTCAACTCGCTAAATCCTAGCCCCAAAGCCGCGTCACTAGCCCGCAGCGTGGCTTGCTTGACGGCCAGCGGCTGATTACTGCCGACCAAGTCCCACAGGGCGGCGAGTGCTTGGGCCGTGTTGAGATCATCATTCAATGCTTCATGGATCCGATCCAATATGACCGGATCGGGGTCGGTTTGGTCGGTTGGGTTGGTCGGTGGCGCGGGTTGATACATCACGGCTTGTAGCCGCTTCAGCGCTTGCGCCGCGCCGTCCAGCGCTTCCCAACCGAATAACAATTGCTTGCGGTAGTGTGTGCCCAAACAAAAATATCGATGAGCCAACGGGTCATAGCCGCGATCAATTAATGTTTGCAGCGTAATAAAATTATCTGCCGACTTGGCCATCTTCTCGCCCCCACCCATCACGACAAACTCGCTGTGGAGCCACCAGCGGACCATTTCGCCGGGCTCGCGACCAAACACGCCGATATTTTGGGCGCGTTCATTGGTGTGGTGCACGGCAATATTATCGATCCCGCCGGTGTGCAGATCAAACGGCACGCCTAAGTATTTGGTTGACATGGCCGAGCATTCGATATGCCAGCCAGGAAACCCCTCGCCCCAGGGGCTGGGCCAGTGTTGGGCTTGTTTGGCGTGGCGACCGACGAGTTTAAACCACAGGGCGAAATCGGCCGGTTGGTGTTTGGCGGAGTCACTGACCACTTCGTCCCGCACGGCGGTGCGCTTGTCGACCAGCGCCTGGCCAGATAGCGCCGGGTAATCGGCCAGCTTGCTAACATTAAAATATACTGCCTGCTCGGTCTCATAGGCATAGCCATTGGTCAACAACTGCTCGACCATGACGATTTGTTCGGCGATATGTTCAGTCGCCCGCGCCCAGATGGTCGGTTCAGCGATGTTTAGCTTGGTAATGTCGGCTTTAAACGCCGCTTCATAAAACCGCGCTACTTCGGCTGGTGTTTTGCCTTCGCGGGCCGCACCGGCTTCGAGTTTATCTTGGCCATCGTCGCCATCCCCGACCAAGTGGCCGACATCGGTAATGTTAATTACTTGCTTAACTTCATAGCCGTTGGCCGCCAGTGTCCGTCGCAAAATATCAGCAAAAATATACGACCGCAAATTGCCGATATGGGCGTAGTGGTAGACCGTCGGGCCACAGGTATACAAGCCCACTGTCTGCCCTTGAATCGGGACAAACTCGGCTTGGTTACGGCCCAAAGTATTAAATAATTGGAGAGTCATAACGTCCTGTAGTGTAGCAAAAACGGCTCGGTCTGGCCAATAAAGAAACACCCCGCTCAAGCGAGATGTTTTTTGACTAGGAAGATCAGAAGTTAGAGCCCTTCGTAGTCGCGCATGACCAGCTGGGACTCAATTTGTTTGGCCGATTCAATGACGACTGACACCACGATCAAAAGTGATGTCCCACCAATCACCAGGGTTTGTAATCCAGTCAGATATTGCACGGCCAACGGCAAGACGGCAATCACGCCTAAGAAGAGCGCGCCGCCTAAGATCACCCGACTGACCACTTTGGTCAGATATTCAGCCGTTGAAGCCCCGGGCCGGATCCCCGGGATGAAGCCGCCCTGTTTTTGGAGGTTTTCCGCGATTTGATCGGGATGGAAAATTACGAAAGTATAGAAGAAGGTAAAGGCCACTACCAGCGCGAAATAGGCCACGCCGTAGACCAATTGGTTTTGAAACATGGTCATCACCCACTGCGCCGCGCTGGCCAAGGCCGGCGTTGACGCCCGGGCGAAAAACTGGGCGACGGTCGGGGGGAACAGCAAAATCGAAATGGCAAAGATAATCGGGATGACGCCACCCATATTCACCCGGAGCGGCAAGTGACTTTCCGAACCGCCATACACTTTGATCCCCCGCACGCGCCGGGCATAAGCCACAGGGATGTTGCGCTGACCTTCAGTCAAGATCACCACCGCGATGACCGTGACAATGGCAATCGCCACAAAGACGACCGTATTGAAAATCTGGGTTTGATCAAACACTGATAGTGTCCGACCGACCGCTTGTGGCAGACCAGAAATAATCCCAGCGAAAATCAGAATTGAAATCCCATTGCCGATCTTATATTCCGAAATCAATTCACCAATCCACATCAGAAACAGCGTTCCGGCAGTGACCGTGATGATAATGGTCAGCGTATCAAAAATCGACAGGGCACTAACAATCCCTTGGCTGGACTGCCGCAACAGTGACAACATCCCATAACCCTGCAGCGCCGCCAGCGGCACGGTCAAATAGCGAGTATATTGGCTGATGCGGCGCTGTCCGGCCTCGCCGTCTTTTTGAATCCGCTCCAGGGCCGGCACGATCATCGCCAATAATTGAAAAATAATCGAGGCGGTAATGTAGGGGGCAATGCCCATGGCCACAATCGAGAAACTCTCCATCCCGCCACCAGAAAAAATGTTGATCAGGCCCAAAAACTGGTTGGAAGAAAATAGCCGGCGGAGCGCTTCGACGTCAATCCCCGGCACCGGAATGTGCGTCGCCAATCGGAAAATCACCAGCATCCCTAGGACCGCCAGAATGTTGTTGCGTAGATCAGGAATGTGCCAAATGCGAGACAGTGCTTTCCACATAATGTCCGCGTAAAAATTAGAGAACCATCTCCGACTAGGTCGAAACGGTTCCACCGGCTTGGATAATTTTGGTCTTGGCGGCCGCCGAAACATCGCAATCCTTAACCGTCAGCTTTTTGGTCAGCGTGCCGTTGGCCAAAATCTTGGTCGGCGCATTGGCCGCCTTGATCAAGAGCCGTTCAGCTAAAAGCTTCCGCGTCACCACAGCGCCATCAGCCAACCGGTTGAGATCACTGACGTTAATAATCTGGTGCTTCGGGTAGGGTGAATTAAACCCGCGCTTTTTTGGGATCGTCAATAAGCGGGCTTTCATCCCTTTTAATTTCAAACCCTTCCGGCTCCCCGACCGCGCTCGTTGCCCCTTCATGCCGCGAGTGCTGTAGGTGCCATGCCCCGAAGCGTTACCCCGTCCCACTCGCTTGGCGCGATGTTTTGATCCGGCCGCTGGTTTCAATTGTGATAAGGTAATAGCCATATCCAATCATTAAGCGCTAACGTGCGCCCGATTATTGCCTCGCCCTGATTTCTTGGCGCCTTCCGTCCCGGTCGCCGACGTTGTTCCCGTCGTGGTCAGACCGCGGGCCTCGGCCCAGGCCGCATAGCGCTTCAGCGCGTTCATCACTGCTTTGACATTGTTAATTTTGTTGTTGGCTCCCCGCATCTTGGCCACCACGTTCGGCACGCCGGCCAGCTCTAAGACGATCCGCATCGCGCCGCCCGCCACAATCCCTTTACCAATTTGAGCTGGTTTGAGTAAAATCCGAGCGGCTTTAAACTTTTCTTCAATCGCAAACGGTAGGGTTTCTTTGATGAATGGCACGGTAACAATGTCTTTTTTGGCCTGATTAACCGCTTTATTGATCGCCATACTGACGTCTTGGCCCTTAGCCAGACCAACCCCCACGCGACCTTGGCGGTCACCAATGGCAATACAAGCTCGAAAACGCATGCGCTTACCGCCAGCCATCACACGTGTGACGCGAGCTAAGTCGATCGTTTTTTGCTCGAACTCGTCCTTGGCTTCATGGTCATCACGACGACCACGGGCACCGCTACGACCACGCCCGGCCGGGGTTCGGCGACCACCGCGGCGCGCCCCTCGTTCCGCCGGCGCGGCGGTCGCTGACGCGACTGGCGCCGCCGC
>CAYINJ010000015.1:0-8233 GCA_964364745.1 uncultured Gammaproteobacteria bacterium | reverse complement strand
GCCTCAACTGCTGGGTTTTTTACTGCATCAGACATATATCAATCTAAAATTGCAAACCGTTCTCTCGCGCCGCGGTCGCTAGGGCCGCCACCCGACCATGATATTGCCGACCACCGCGGTCAAACACGACCACGGTAATCTTTTTAGCTACCGCCAACTCGGCAATCTTTTTCCCCACCGCTGCCGCTCGCTCGGTTTTCGTGCCCTTGATCCCGCGATCATGCGCCGCTACCAACGTCACGCCAGTCGCGTCATCAATCAGCTGCGCGGAGATGTGCTGCAAACTACGGCTGACCGCCAAGCGTGGGCGAGTGGCGGTTCCGGCAATCTGGGAGCGCACCCGACGGCGGCGTCGAGTCGCCCGAGCAGCTTTTAATTTCATGGCACGAATACTCATAGGTGTTCTTCTTTTAAGCCGCTTTGGCGGTTTTCCCGGCCTTGCGGCGAATCACTTCGTCGCTGTATCTAATTCCTTTCCCCTTGTACGGCTCCGGTTTCTTCAGTTTACGAATATTGGCGGCGGTTTGTCCCACCAGTTTTTTGTCCGCTCCAGCCACCGTGATACTGTTGCCTTCGACCGTGCCGGCAATGCCGGCCGGCAGGACAAACTCGACCGGATGGGAAAAGCCCAATGACATGACCAGTTTTTGACCCTGCAACGCCACGCGGAAACCGATGCCGTTGACCTCCAGCTTCTTGCTGTAGCCAGTCACGACCCCAATCACCATATTGGCAATCAACTTCTGCGCCAATCCCCAAAATGCGCGCTGGCGGTGATCGGCCGGATCAGCCACCGTCACATTGATCACGCCATCAGTCATGGTGGCCGTCACGTGCGGCGGCAGTTGTTCGGTCAATGTCCCCCTCGGTCCGGTGACAGTCACGACCCTATCGGCCACGATGACGGTGACGAGCGCGGGAATGTTAATTGGTTGTTTACCAATGCGGGACATACTAGTAAATTTCGCAAATAATCTCTCCGCCAATCTTCAGTTTGGCCGCTTCTTTGTTGGTCAGCAGACCTTGAGAGGTGGAGAGAATGGCCACGCCAAAGTTGTTCAACACCACTGGCAGCGCGCCATTTTTGGCATACATCCGCCGGCCGGGTTTGCTGATCCGCTTCAAGGCCGTGATGGCCGGTCGCGTCCCTTGGTACTTCAACGTCAGCTGCAGCTCGGTCTTCGGCTCTTCGCCCCGCTGCTCCCAGGAAGTAATAAAACCCTGCTTGACGAGCACCTCGGCGATACTGGCTTTTAATTTAGAATACGGCATCACCACGTCGGTGGCCTTAACCATCACCGCGTTGCGGATTCGAGTAAGCATGTCAGCGATTGGATCGGTCATCATAGAATTCTGAATTACCAACTGGATTTGGTGACACCTGGGATATCCCCCTTCTGCGCTAACTCCCGGAAGCAAATCCGGCACAGTTTGAACCGACGCATATAGCCGCGATTGCGGCCACAGCGCCAGCATCGTCGCACAATCCGCGTGGAAAACTTGGCTGCGCGACGTGATTTAACAATGCGAGAAGTGATGGCCATAATTAATCTTTAAAAGGGAAGCCCAACGACTTCAGTAAGAACAGCGCTTCCGGGTTGGTCTGGGCGGTCGTGGCAATCGTAATCTCCAAACCGTGGAGTCGTTCCACTTCATCGGAGCGAATCTCGGGAAAGGCGATGTGTTCTTTGATCCCCAATGAATAGTTCCCTTGGCCATCAAAACTGTTCGGGGAAATCCCGCGGAAGTCCCGCACTCGCGGCAAGGTCACTCCCACCAGTTTATTCAAGAAATCCCACATCCGCTTCCCCCGCAAGGTCACTTTCAGTCCGACGATCAGCCCGGCCCGAATCTTGAAACTGGCAATTGATTTCTTGGCTTTGGTCTGAATCGGCTGTTGACCGGCGATGCGTCGCAAGGTGTCGGTCATGGTGTCGAGATACTTGCTGTCAGTCAGCGACTTGCCGGCGCCGATATTCAAAACTACTTTGGCCACTTTCGGGACGGCCATGGCGTTCGGGTAACCAAATTCCTTGGTCAGAGCGGGAATAACTTTTTTCTGATAGCGTTCCTTAAGATTCATACTGGTTTATTCAATGGTTTGCCGACACTTCAGGCAACGGCGCATTTTCTTGGTCTTGGTGCCATCGGCGTTTTTGACCGGCAATTGGTAGCCGACGCGCGTGGCCTGACCACACTTTGGACAGACCAACATCACTTTGCTCGCCGCCAGCGGCGCCGGAAACTTGACCTGCTGACCGCCTTGGCCGGCCGTGCGCGAGCGGACATTTTTGACGGCGATGTTCAAACCCTCGATCACCACTTTCTCTAATTCAGGAAACACCTGCATGACCTTGCCGGTCTTGCCCTTGTCTTTGCCTGTCAGGATAGTGATGGTATCACCGGTGCGAATTTTCATAGGCGTCTAGACCACTTCCGGGGCCAAGGAAATAATTTTGTTAAAGCCCAAATTGCGCAGCTCGCGAGGAATCGGCCCGAAAATACGGGTGGCCTTCGGCTCTTTAGATTTGACATCCACCAACACCACCGCGTTGTCATCAAAACGAATATAGCTGCCATCAAATCGGCGGATTTCCTTGTGCGTGCGCACTACCAAGGCGTCATGCACTTCTCCCTTTTTGACTCCACTATGTGGTGTCGCTTCTTTGATCGTCACTTTAATGATATCGCCCACCGTGGCATACCGCCGCCGGGTGCCGCCCAGGACTTTAATACACTGAAGCTTTTTGGCTCCACTGTTATCGGCGGAAGTGAGCATGGTGCGCATCTGGATCATACGGGTGTTTAGGAAACTTTTTTGATCGCTCGCCAGCGCTTGTCTTTCGACAGCGGACGGCATTCCACAAACTCAATCACGTCACCCACTCGATACTCACCTTTGGCGTCATGAACCTTATACTTGGTGCTGACGGCAAAGCGCTTGTGGTAAATGGGATGAATCTTGGTGCGCGAAACTTTAACCACAATCGTCTTGGTCATAGCGGCCTTGACTACCGGGCCAGTAAAGCGGCGCAATCGTTTGGTTGGTTGAACAGACGTGGTCATATCACTTCAGATTAGGGTTGGGCCGGATGGCGACGGCGATTGATTTCAGTCAAGAGGCGAGCGATCGTTTGTCGGACCACCCGAATCTCGCGAACGTCTTTGACCTCGCGATTGGCAATCCGAAAACGCAAACCCCGCAGCTGTTCTCGACTCGCGGCCAGCAGGATCTGGAGTTCGCCCGTGTTCTTGTTGGTAACTTCTGAATAGTCCATATAGTCAATTAACGCGCCACGACGCGAGTCGTGACCGGCAGCTTATGCCCGGCTAAGGTCAGGGCCTCATGAGCGTTGGCCTCTGTAATCCCGTCGACTTCGAATAAAATCATCCCTGATTTGACGACTGACACATAGTGATCGACCGCGCCTTTCCCGCCACCCATTGGCACTTCGGCGCTCTTGGCTGTTACCGGCATATCAGGGAAAATGCGAATCCAGATCTTGCCGCCGCGCTTGAAGTAGCGGCTCATCACCCGGCGGGCGGCTTCGATCTGCCGGGCGGTGACCCAGCTGGATTCGAGCGCTTTCAGGCCATATTTACCAAAACTCACCGTCGTGCGAGCCGTCGCCACGCCGCCGCTTTTGATGCGGAAAGTTTTCCGGTGTTTGGTTCGTTTGGGAGCTAACATACAATGAGATTGAAATTTAAGCGGCCGACGCTGGGGGTTTTTCAGCTAGAACATCACCCCGATAAATCCACACCTTGACGCCGATCAAACCATAAATCGTCTGGGCCGCGCCGCGGGCGTAGTTAATGTCCGCCCGAAGGGTGTGGAGCGGAACCGAGCCCTTGCTAAGCGTTTCTTGGCGGGCAATTTCCGAGCCATTCAAGCGACCACTGACACAAATTTTCATGCCCTTAGCGCCGGCGCGATCAATCCGACCCATCGCCATCTTGATGGCGCGACGGAACGGCACGCGTTTTTCTAAGTCCACGATCACATCTTGCATGACAATCCGAGCGGACAACGCCGGCTTGTCGACTTCTTTGATCGTCATCGTCAACGACACCTTTTGGCTGCCAAAGAATTGGCGCTTGATTTTTTTCTTCAGTTCTTCCGCCCCCGCTCCCCCGCGACCGATCACCACTCCTGGCTTAGCCGTATGGATGATAATGTTCAAGGTCTTGGCGGTGCGTTCTAGTTCCACCTGATCAACGGCCGCGCCCTTAAGTTCTTTTTCCAAGAATTTTCGCAATTGGATATCTTGCTTCAATTGATCGCCAAATTGCTGTTTATTTCGAAACCAGCGGGCATTCCAGTCCGTGGAGATTCCGAGGCGGAAAACTTTTGGATTTACCTTTTGACCCATACAAATCAATTAAGCCGTCACTGAAGCGGGTGGCTTGGCGGCTGGCTTGGCCGTGGCCTGCTTGGTGGCTGGTTTGACCACAGCCCGCTTAACCGGCTGGTGATCAACTGCCGCCTGGACTGGCTGATCGTCCAGTACAATATGAACATGGCAGCTGCGCTGGCGAATCGTCGTCGCCCGGCCAAACGCCCGCGGCATCCAACGCTTCAAAGTCGGTCCTTCATTGGCGTAAATTTGAGCAATGGTCAGCGTCGAACGGTCGAGCTTAAAATTGTTCGTCGCATTGGCAATCGCGGAATCAATTAACTTCTTCACTGGCGTTGACGCCAGCTTGTTGGTCAAACTCAACACCCGCAAGGCCTCATCCGCTTGTTTGCCGCGCACCAAATCAATCACCGCCCGCACCTTGCGGGGGGCCATTCGTAAAAATCGATTAGCGGCTTTGACCTGCATATCTTCAAAATTATTTCTTAGCCGCGGCCGCTGGCGCAGCGGCCGGCTTGGCTGGCACGGTGGTCTTGGCGATTTCTTTGGCCATCTTACCACCGTGACCGACGAATTTCCGCGTGGGCGAGAACTCGCCCAACCGATGGCCGACCATGTTTTCATTCACTGCCACTTCAATAAAGTGTTTACCATTGTGGACGCCGAAAACAAAGCCGATCATTTCTGGACTAATCATACTGGCGCGGGACCAGGTCTTGATTGCCTTCTTGTCACCGGGCTTTAAAGCCGCAACTTTCTTCAGCAATTTCGGATCGGTGTAAATTCCTTTCTTGAGTGAACGAGACATAGGTGTAATTACGACCGCTGGCTCTTGCGGCGGCGGATGATCAATTTGTTCGACGCTTTCTTCGGCGGACGGGTGCGCACCCCATAGGCATTCTTGCCCCACGGTGTCTTCGGGTGCTTCATCCCAATCGGGTTGTGGCCTTCACCACCACCGTGCGGGTGGTCGACCGGATTCATCGCTTTGCCTCGAACTGACGGGCGAATCCCCCGATGGCGATTGCGGCCGGCTTTGCCGATGCGGATGTTGCGGCGATGCTGACCGGCCAATTGGCCAATGGTGGCCAAGCAGGTCTTCGGCACCAATCGCACTTCTCCCGATGACAATTTCAACTGGGCAAACTTCCCTTCGACGGCCATCAACTGCGCCGCGCCGCCGGCCGAGCGAATCATCGCACCGCCTTTACCGGGAGTCAATTCGATGTTACACACCATCTCACCTAAGGGAATGAGTTCGAGCGGCATCCGGACGCCAACGGCCGGTTTGATCGTCTGGCGAGAAGACAATACTTGGCTGCCCACCGCCAGCCCTTCGACCAATAAAATATAACGTTTATCGCCATCGGCGTAGGTCACGGCGGCAATCCGGACGGTGCGATTGGGGTCGTACTCCACGGCCGTGATCACTCCCGGAATATCAAACTTATCCTGCTTAAAATCAATCAACCGATAAAATTGCTTGGCGCCACCACCATGGTGACGAACAGTAATTTTACCTTGATTGTTGCGACCACCGGTGCGATTTTTGACCACCAGTTTTCGCCGCAGCGTTGACTTAGCCGTCACCTCTTCAAAGGTTTCGACTGACGTGTGACGCCGGCCCGGGGTGGTTGGTTTGTAGATGCGAATCCCCATACTAATTAAATCCCTTCAAAAACTTTAATTGAATCACCAGCGGGCAAAGTCACGATCGCTTTCTTCCAGTTCTTGCGCTGGCCCATCCAGCGACCGCTGCGCACCGCTTTGCCCCGCCCGACGATCATGTTGACGGCCAGCGGTTTGACGCCGTAGACGGCCTGGACCGCTTTCTTGACTTCGTTTTTCGTGGCGCGCGGCGCGACCATGAACGAATACTTGTTGGTCGCGTGGAGCAGTGAGGCCTTTTCGGAAATCAACGGCTTAATCAAAACGGCATAAGCTCGGCTCGTGGCAGCTCGGCTAGTCGACTGCGGCGCCACGGCGGCGGTCTTGGTGACCGCAGTCACATCATCAGCGGCTGGCTTTTTTTCTTTTGACTTACCAAATAATGCCATATCAATGGTTTACGCGATCGTGACGGTTTTGGGCCGATAGGTTTGCTCAATCATCGCTAGGCCGGCTTTGGACACCAACAGATACTGGTGTTTTAACAGATCAACTACGTTCAAGCTGGCCGCGCCACAGGCGAACACTTTCGGGAGGTTCTTGGCCGCCACGGTCATGGCCTGGTCGCCTTTAGCCAAAGCCAATACGGCTTTGCTGGACTTGACTGGCAGCTTGGCCAGCAGCGCCGCTAAGTGCTTGGTTTTCAGTTCCGGCAATTCTAACTTATCAACCACGATGATCGCCTGATCACGCGCTTTGTCGGACAGCACCATGCGGAGCGCCAAATTCTTCATTTTCTTGTTGACCTTGACTGCAAAATTACGTTCTTTGCGCGGACCAAAGGTCACGCCACCACCCCGCCACAATGGTGAGCGGGTGGAGCCGGCGCGGGCTCGCCCGGTGCCTTTTTGCTTCCATGGTTTCTTCCCGCCGCCGCGCACTTCGGATTTGACCTTAGTGTGAGCCAAGACCTGACGCGCATTGTGATCATGGGCGACCACCACCTGGTGGAGCACTGACGTCTTAGCCGGCACGTCAAAGATACTGGCGTCGAGCTCAATTTCTTCGATCTGCTGACCGGCGAGGTTGTAAACGGGAAGTTTCATAGTAGTTTATGAACGCGCCAGACGAATTTCTAACACGCCATTGCGCGCGCCGGGGACAGCGCCGGTGATATACAAAATGTTTTTCTTGGCATCCACGGCCGCAATTTTCAAATTTTTGACTGTCACTTGGGCATCGCCCATATGACCACCCATCCGCATTCCTTTGAGCACGTGCTGAACGCCGCCGGCGCCAATCGAACCCGGCATGCGTGATTGATCTTTATGCCCGTGGCTGGCCTTTTGACCATGGAAACCGTGACGCTTGACCACCCCCTGAAAACCATGCCCTTTCGACACGCCAGTGACTGAAACCACGTCGCCGGCGGCAAAAACCTCAACCGTGACCGTGTCGCCGCGCTTCAATTCACTAACCTCTTCTGGTTTAGTCGCTCGAAACTCGCGCATCACTTCCACGGTGGGCAAATCCTTCAAGTGACCCAGTTGCGGTTTATTCACCCGTTTGGGGTTCTTGGCACCAAAACCCAGTTGAACGCCAATATAACCGTCTTTATCAGCGGTTTTGATCTGGGTGACGACGCATGGCCCAGCTTGAATTGCCGTCACCGGCACGACAGTGCCGTCGGGCAAGAACTTTTGGGTCATCTGTAATTTTTTCCCTAAAATTACCTTCATATTGGCCATTTACCGGCAAAAAAGAAACTAGAGTGGTGGGCACTCTAGCGCTCCTAGAAAATCGTGACTAACAGGCAACTTACGGCCTATTTTAGGCATTATTTGCTAGACAAGCGTAGATTATCTCCCCAATAGCGGGAGAACTTGCTCCACTGTCTTTTAGATGTGGCCAAAGTATAATCGAAAGCCGAAAATAAGTCAACTCCGCCTGGTTTTTGCGCTGGTGTGGATAAACAAAAAACCCCGCTAACGAGGTCTTTTGTGTTATTTTGGTTCTTCGGCGGCGACATCATCAATGGCCGGAGGTGAATTATTAATGCCGTATTGCGCCAAAATATCTGGATTTTCTACTTTGGCTGATTCCGGCAGTGGTGACGGTAGTTCGGACTTGATCACTGGCGACGGCGTAACTGGTGGTGGGGTTGGCTCGGCGAGCGGTTCAGGTGCTGGCGGCGGTACCGGCGCCGGTGGTACCGGCAAAATAAGGGCTGCCGGGGGCGGGGTCGGGGGTGGCGGCGGGGTCGACGG
>CAYINJ010000014.1:0-13159 GCA_964364745.1 uncultured Gammaproteobacteria bacterium | reverse complement strand
TTTGAGCAACAAATGATGTGTTCCAGCGATACATTTCGATTTGTAGTGTAGCACACCGCGCCGCTGGTCGGCTACCGACTATTAATCAAGACGGCCGCCAATAGTTTGACGGCGGCGGTCACTTCGCCGGCGGTGGTGGGCTCGCCTAACGTCAAGCGAATACTGGCCGCGACCGCCGCCGGTGACAAGCCAAGCGCTTGGAGGGTGGCTGATGGCTCGAGCCGACCGGCGGCACAAGCCGACCCGGTGGAAATCGCCAGGCCGGCCATGTCCAGTTTGATCGCCAACGTTTCCCCGCTGATACCGTCAATAGCGATATTCACATTATTTGGTAAACGCTCAATCAGCGAGCCGTTGAGGTGCGCCCCCGGAATTTGGCTTTGGAGTTGAGAGATCAATTCATCACGGAGGCCACCAATTCGCGCCACTGCTTCGCGCCAATCGACTCGCCGACTGTGTTCCACCGCCTGCCCAAACCCGACCACCAATGGCACCGGCACGGTTCCGGGCCGTAAATTATATTCTTGCTCACCGCCGTGCATCAGGGTGTGAACTGAAATATTAGCCCGAACGTAGAGCGCGCCGACGCCTTTCGGACCGTAGATTTTGTGACTGGACAGGGACAACAGATCAACCCCCAGCCGATCAACCGTCAGATCGAGATAGGCCGCGGCTTGCGCCGCGTCAGTATGAAAAATAATTTTCGTCGCTCGGCCGGAGTTTATTTTGGCTAAGGCCGCGCCGATTTTGGCAATTGGCTGGATGGTGCCAATTTCGTTGTTGGCATACATGACTGACACCAGAATGGTCTCGTCGGTGATGGCCGCCATTACGGCCGCCGGATTAACCAGGCCGTCGGCACCCACTCCAATCCAGCTAACAGTGGCGCGGCCGGCCTTGACCAACGCGCGACAGGTTTCCCGCACTGCCGGGTGTTCAATGACGGTAGTAATAATATGCGGCTGATCCAAACTACTCGCCGTAACCGTGCCGACGATTGCTAAGTTATCCGCCTCCGTCGCGCCGGAGGTAAAAACCACTTCGGACGGTCGGCACTGCAAGACGCGAGCGACTTGGTCGCGAGCGGTATCAACTCCCGCGGCGGCCGCCCGGCCGACGCGATGAATGGAGGATGGGTTACCAAAGTTGGCTGTCCAATATGGTGCCATGGCCGCCATCACTGCTGGATGGACCGGCGTCGTGGCCGCGTAATCAAGATAGATCAAAGTCATAGCGTCGCTTCGGCCGGTGTAGTAACTCGCGTCACGCCGGGAATCTGTTCTTTGAGATAGGCCTCAACCCCGGCCGTCAACGTAATATCTGACATCGGACAGCCGACACAGTTACCCTGCAGGCGCACCGTCACGATGCCGGTGACTTCATCGGCGCTCAATAATTCAATATCACCGTCGTGCAGTCCGATGCTGGGGCGAATCCGTTCGATGGCGGCGGCGACTTGGACGGTAAAGGAGTTCATAGGAAACAAAAGTGTACTAATGAAGCGGCCGGTTGTCAATCCGTCGGCGGCGAGATGATCAGCATTACCCTGGCGCCATTCAATACATCACCACCATTCCAGTCATGGACGGCGTTGAGCAACACGTCGTAGGCATACTTATACCCTCGGCCTAGGCGCGTCCCCGGATCATTGGTAATAAATTGATCCCGGTCATAGCCGCGGACCACCAACATGTGATAGAGCGGCCCGGCGCCGGTATAGTTTGGATTGTGGAGTTCTTGACCAGCCAGTGGCAAGACAATCAGCTTACCGGCGACTAACTCTTGCTTAATTCGCTCCACGGTCACATCGTTAGTTACTGCTGTCGACAGATGAAAATATTCTCGCGCTAACTGGGCGGTCTGTTCGGCGGTGGTGGATTCCCAAACACCTAACTGTCCCTCCTCCCATTCCTTCACCGCCGGCAGTAATTCTTTCATGATCGCTTCATCCAGCGGCTGGCCTCTAAAAAATTGATCAGCGATAATGAGCGAGGCCTCTTCACACATTTCTTCGTTGACTTCACTCCAATCACCAAATGGCGCTTGGCGCGCAAAAGCCATGTCGGCGTGATCAAAAGTGGCCGGTAGCCCAGCGGCTGGCGCCGGATCAGTCACTGCCGTCACCACTTCAGCGGCGCGTTCTTGGACTTTGGCCGTGGGGTCAGTGATGACCGCTTTGACTGGCTGGATCGGCGAAGTTTCTTCGGCTGGTGTGGCTGGTTGCTCCGTCACCGAAGTGACGGCTGGCGATTGGAGCTGACAGCCGGTCAACAGGCCAATGATGGCGATTCCAACGATCATTTTGGGGTAAGACATACCAACAGAGGATACCAGTCGTCACCGGTATTGACAAGCATCATGAAACACCTTACAATAGCGGCACAGAATCGATTTGGTTCCATTTTTACCCCTGCCATATGTCACATAAAAAAGCGGGTGGCTCTACATCCCTAGGCCGCGATTCGGTCGCTAAACGTCTCGGGGTCAAGCTCTATGGTGGTCAATTTGCCAAAATTGGCTCGATTTTAGTCCGGCAACGCGGCGGCAAGTTCCGCGCCGGCAAGAACGTCTCCAAAGGTGGCGACGACACGTTGTATGCCACCGCTTTAGGCGCGGTGAAGTTTTATCATCGCAAGGTACGTCTGTTTAATGGCCAGATGCAGTGGCGCAATTACGTTTCGGTGACGCCGCAAGAAAAGTAAATTATTGATCTGAAAAACCCCGCTCCGGCGGGGTTTTTGGTACGTCATTGCGAGGACCCTGAACGAAGTGAAGGGGACGCGGCAATCCCGGTATGAGCGCATTACCCACTGTTTTTCCTCAACCTCCACGTTTGTCATTGCGAGCCACGGTTTCCGGGGCGAAGCAACCCAGGGTCCAGTACCACGAAGCCGCCAAATGGTTTAACTATATATGTCGCGCTAACCGACGTAATGAGGAGTATTTCTTGACCGTGGGTCACAACCCTGGGTTGCTTCGTCACTCTCCGCCAGAGGCGGATCACTCCTCGCAATGACAGAGGGGTTGGTTGGACTCAGGATGACGTTGGCCTATTTTTTCCTCGCCACGATCATCCCAAACCGCGCGTCAAACTTCGACGGGGTGGTGGTCACCGTGTAGCCGGCCGTCCGCAGTGTCCGATGAAGATCTTTATCCGTCCGATGCGGCACCGCGCCTAAGTGATATTCCATGATGATATTTTCTACTCGGGCGTAGTCATCAACCGTCCAGCCGTCGAGCAATTCATACTCCGCTCCCTCGACATCAAGTTTCAGTAAACTAACAGTTTTAATCTGGCGCTGGTCTAAGATGTCACGCAACGCGTAGCCCTGAACCAGCAGCGTGCCGGCGCGCTCGGCGATGGGTGGCTCGACCAAACTATGATTGTGATTGTCGCGAGCCAAATGGAGTTGACGAGTGGCGGTCCGCGCCGCGAGCACGCCGACGATCATCTCGACCGGCTCAACTTGGTTAGCAAAAAAATTCTCTTCCATCAGCGCTAGGTTGGCCGCCGCCGGCTCGATAGTAATAATTGGCACGGCGGGGTTTAAGGCGCGGCAATACAAGGTGAAATACCCACCATGGCCACCGGCATCAATGATCGGCGCCTGCGCCGCCGCAATGATCGGCTCGACGGCTTGGTACTCTCGATATTCAAAAACCTCGTTGATCACGCTTTGATCAACATTCGAGCGATAGGCCAGTTTAAACTCGCGGCCATTGAAAGTTAGATCACGAGTGGGAAAATGCGGCATCGTGTCTTTATAGTGACACAGTGGCGGAAAAAGAAAAGGCCCAACCGAAGTTGGGGTTTCTGTGGGAAAGAACCCAAGGGAACAAAGGGTAAAACCCAGAGTTACCGAGGGTCCAAGTGCGATCACTACTTGCCTGCCTGCCGGACAGGCAGGCGGACAGCCAGAAAGCGACAGCCATCACGCCAGTCACCGCCAAAGGCGGGGCTCAAGGATGACAGAAAACCCCTCACCAAACGGGGTCACTTCCCTCGCTGCTTCAAACACGCCTTCACAAACGCCACGAACAGCGGATGGGGCACCAATGGGCGGGACTTATACTCGGGATGAAACTGCGTCCCCACAAAAAATGGATGGTTTTTTATTTCAATCGCTTCAACCAGCCGGCCGTCTGGTGATGTCCCGGACACGATCAATCCCTTGGCTTCTAGGCGAGCACGATAATCATTATTAAACTCATAGCGGTGGCGGTGACGTTCGGAAATCTTTTTGGCGTTGCCGTAAGCGGCCGCTAGTTTTGTCCCTGACTTCACTTTACACGGCCAAGCGCCGAGGCGAATCGTGCCGCCGTATTGTTTTTTAGCTAAGTATTCCTGCTGGTCGGGCATGATATGAATCACCGGATGTGACGTTTTCGGATCCACTTCCGCCGAATTGGCGGCGCGCAGGCGACAAACATGGCGCGCAAACTCAATCACGGCCATTTGCATCCCATAGCACAACCCAAGATACGGGATTTTTTTCTCCCGGCAATATTTGATCGTGGCGATCTTACCTTCCGCGCCCCGTTTGCCCCAGCCCTGCGGCACGATGACGCCGTCGAGACCTTTGAGCACCGCCGCCGCGCCTTGTTCTTCGACATCTTTGGTATCAATCCACTTCAAGGTTGGTTTGCACCTGTTGGCGATGCCGGCGTGCTTAATGGCTTCAATGACCGAAATATAAGAATCGGCCAAAACATAATCGCCGGTGGCAAAGTACTTCCCGGCAATGCCGATGGTGACTGGCTTAGTGGCGGTTTTCAGCGTCTTAACCATCCGCCGCCAGTCCTGCAAGTCCTTCTGCCGGGATCGCAGTTTGAAGTGCTCCAGGATCAAATTGCCCAAGCCCTCTTTTTCAAAGTTAATCGGAATTTCGTAAATCGAATCAACATCCGGCGCGGCAATGATGTGTGAGCGCGGAATCCCACAAAAGAGCGACAGTTTCTCGCGCCGCGGCTCATCGAGCGGGCCAGGCACTCGCGCCAGCAAGAAGTCGGCTTGCAGCCCGACCGAGTTCAGCGCCCGGCTGGCGTGCTGGGTGGGCTTGGTCTTCATTTCCCCAATTTTGCTGGGCACTGGCAGATAACTGACCATCACAATCGCCACGTCACTGGGCCGTTTTAACTTCATCATGCGGACCGCTTCGAGGAACAACAAGTTTTCGTACTCGCCGACCGTGCCGCCAATTTCAATAATGGTAAATTCGGCCTTGGCTTTCTTGGTCGCCGTGTCAATCCGGCTGATCACCTCTTCGGGAATATGCGGCACGACCTGGACACATTTGCCGCCGTACCCCAAGTTTCGTTCGCGCTGGATGACTGTCTGATACACCCGCCCGGTGGTCATGTAGTTAATTTTGTGGATGTCGATGTTCAAAAACCGTTCGTAGTTGCCCAAATCCTGGTCGCCCTCATCCCCATCGTCGGTGACAAACACTTCGCCGTGTTCGGTCGGATTCATTGTCCCGGCATCGACGTTGATGTAGGGGTCAATTTTCATGGCGGTGACGCGAAACCCTTTGCCTTGGAGGATTTTACCAATTGAAGCCGAGGCCACGCCTTTACCCACCCCCGACATCACCCCACCAACTACGAAGATAAACTTAGCCATAGGCCAATACGACGAACGAATGAGTAAATTAAAAAATTACGCCGCCGGGGCGGCGACGATGACGACAGTGAACTGCCCGGTCTGGCCGCCTGCCACGCGGAAGCTGATCTGGTGGCTACCAATCTGTTTCAATGGTGCGACGACAATCAACCACTGGGGCTCAACCGTGACATACTCGGTGCTGGCCGCTGCCGCGATTTGGTTCGGCGTAATGGCGGCAAACAACGTGCCGCGATCGTTGGCTTTGACCGTGATCACGACGCGTTTACCGGCCAGCTCTTTGGCGACTCGTTTGGCACCCTGCATCGCCGCGGTGGCGGCGCGGCCTTGAGCCGCTTTTTTCTCTTGCCACTCCTGCCTGGCCCGACCGGTCGCGGCGACCGCTAAACCATTGACTAACAAAAAATTCCGGGCGTAGCCGTCGGCAACGTCCAAAACATCTCCCGGTGTCCCTAGTGACGGATGGTTTTTGACCAAGATCACTTTCATACCGCCGACGAGTATAACATACGGCTCCTACTTCTGCCAGTGGGCATCATCACCAATCACCGCTACCGCCGCGTCGAGCTGGGGGTCGCGATCAGCATCCCGGTCAGCGGCCGGGTATTCGACCACCTGATCGGGGGTAATCCCATCTTGATCAATACTGCGACCTTTCGGCGTCAGCCAGCGGGCGATGGTTAGTTTGATCGACGAGCCATCGGGCAACATTTTTAGCTCTTGGACGGAGCCCTTGCCAAACGTTTGTTCGCCAATCACCCAACCACGGCCGGCATCTTGCAGCGCGCCAGCCACAATTTCCGAGCCCGAGGCCGAGCCACCATTGACCAGCACGACCGTGCGGAAATCAGCCAATCGCCCCGCGCCAGTGCTCGGGTATTCTTGCTGTTGACCGTCAAATGTTTCAATCACGACCGGACCGGACTTGATCCACTCGGAGGCCATGCCGACCGCCTGATCGAGATAGCCGCCGGGGTTGTTGCGCAAATCCAAGATGATCCCGTCAGGATTTTTGGTTAACATATCGTTGACCGCTTGGCGGAAAAGCGCCATGGTGTCTTGGTTAAAGCTGGTCACTTCAATATAGCCGATCTGGTCGGCTCGGACTTCCCAGGTCACGCTATTGAAGTGAATCTCATTCCGGACGATTTTTATCTCGCGGGGCTCGGGCCAATCAGTCCGACTGATCAACAGCGTCACTATCGTCCCTTTAGTCCCCCGGATTAACTGGACGGCTTCATTGACATACAGGCCGGCGGTCGCCTGACCGTCAATTGCCAAAATGGCATCGTTGGCTTGCAAACCGGCGACAGCGGCCGGACTGCCCGTCAGCGGGGCAATGATCACCAATTGATTTTTCTTCAGGCCAATTTCTGCGCCAATCCCTTCGAAGTTACCATCAAGTTCGAGGGAGAATTCACTCGTTTCTTGGGGGTCGAAGAAAATAGAGTGGGGGTCGCCGACCGAAGCCACCAGGCCGCGCAGCGCCCCGTAAAACAACTCACTGTCCAGTACTTGGTCACGATCAATATACTCGGACCGGATGATGTTCCAGGTCTGGCGGAACAAATCAAAATCAACGTCTCGCGTCGCCCAGGCCGGTTTCTCCCCTACCGCCGGCACGTTAACCAGCTGGCCCTGACCACTCTTGGGAAAAATATCTCGACCAACATACAGACCGCCGAGGAAGCTGCCGGCGATCAAGAGGACACCGAGGTAGAGGGCGAATGATTTTTTAATTAATCCCATAGTTAATCTTCGACTCGTTGAATGTCGGCGCCGAGTTGTCGCAGTTTGGCGTCAAAGCGTTCGTAGCCCCGATCAATGTAGCTGATGTTATATACTTCCGTCGTGCCAGTCGCCGCTAAACCGGCTAACACCACCGTGGCGCCGGCGCGTAGATCACAACTGTCGACGACCGCCCCCCGCAGTGGCGTTCGACCAATGACTAAGGCCTGGTGCGGATTGTACACCTCGACTTTCGCGCCCATTTTCTCCAGTTCGGCTAAATAACCAAAGCGGCCTTCGAATAGTGTTTCAAAAATCTTGGTCACCCCTTTGGCCTGCGTCAATAATACGGAAAATGGCGCCTGGAGGTCAGTCGGAAAGCCGGGATAGACGCGAGTTTCTAGTTTGGGTAAGGCCTTCAAGCCACTAGCGTAAGTCACTGTCACGCCGCCGGGCTGGCGGCTGACGTGGCCGCCCAGTTCAGTAAACTTATTCCAAAACGAATCAAGGTCGGTCGGGTCCACGCCAGTGATCGTCAGGCGGCTTTTGGGCACCAGCGCCGCGGCGATGGCCAGGGTGCCCATTTCCAAATAGTCGCCATTGATTCGGTGCGTCGTGCCGCCGAGACGGCGGCGGCCTTGAATGACTAAGGTATTAGTGCCAATCCCGCTAATCCGCGCGCCCATTTTCACTAACAAATGGCACAAGTTTTGGACGTGTGGTTCGGCGGCGGCTAAACGGATTTGCGTTTTCCCCACCGTGGCGGCCGCCGCCATGACAGCGTTTTCCGTGGCCGTGACTGATGTCTCCCACATCATGAAGCTGTTGGCTTTGAGCCCGCGCTTGGCCCGAGCATGCAGCCGTTCACCATCACTGACGACTTGGGCGCCGAGCGCTTCAAATGCTTTAAGGTGAGCGTCGATCGGTCGTTTACCAATCACGCAACCGCCTGGGAAATCCATCGTCACTTCCCCAAACCGCGCCAAGAGCGGCCCGGCTAAGAGGATTGAGGCCCGCAGGCGGCTTACGCGTTCGTGCGGTAAGGGCCGATTTTTAATTCCTCGCGGATCAATGGTCACGGTGTGGCCGCGCCGAGTCACCCGCGCGCCGAGCCATGACAACAAATCAATCATCGTCGCCACATCGGCGATGAGGGGGACGTTAGTCAGCGTGACTGGCCGGCTGGCCAAGATGGTGGCCGCCACCCCCGGCAAAGCCGCGTTTTTTGAGCCGGCGACGGCGACCGTCCCCCGGAGTGGTTGGCCGCCATGAATAGTAAATTTCGCCATAGCTGTCAGTATAGCACTCCCCTCCTGGCCCTCCAAGTCAGCGCGAATTATCTTGATTTTTTTGCCCCGCCCTGCTACGCTAGCGGCTGGCCATTTCTTTTACCTCTACCTATGTTATCTCTAAAATCCCGACGCATTATCTACGGCCTCTTCATCGTGGTCTTCGTGATCGTCGCCCCATTACTGGTCCTCTATTCGGCTGGCTGGCGGTATAACTGGACCAAGCACACCGTGGTCAAAATCGGTTCGCTGTCAGTCAAACCATTCCCCCGTGACGCTAAAGTATTTCTCGACGATGTCGAACAACTTGCCACCCGGACTGACGGCATCCTCCGCATCAATAACCTCTTCCCTGGCCAATACACAGTCAAACTAGTCCGCGACGGTTATAGCAGCTGGTCGAAGCCACTGACCGTCTGGAGTAGTACCAACACGTTTGTCGATGCGGCGGTCCTCTGGAAACAAACCACTCCGACTTTGATCAATGATGCGACCATTGTCACCCCTCTGACCTCGCCGAATGGCAAACAAGTCGCTGGCCTGGCGAAAGGCGACGTCTGGCTGATCAATCTCCTCAATGCCTCGGTTCAACCATTGACTACTACTCATCAAGTCCGCCAAGTCCTGGGCTGGTCGTCGGACAGTACGACGTTGTTAGTCAAGCTAGCCAATGGTCAGGCCGCACTCCTGACCACCCAAATAACTGAAGCTCCGGTGCTGTTGTCTAGCATCTTTGCCGGATCGGTGACCGCCGCCAATTGGTCGCTGGCTGACCCATATATTCTCTACGTTCAAAGCGGCGATGTCTGGTCCCAACTCAACACAGTGACCAAACAATCCAAGCAACTCCTGCGATTACCGTCGACGGCTAACAGTGGCTATGGCCGCCAGATCGCGGTCAGTCAAAACACCGTCTACGCCGTACGAACGACTGCGACCGGCGGGACGTTTATCGAGCGGTGGCATCTCCAAGAAGCCGGCCCGGTCAAAGGGCCGGAGCGAGTGTGGCAACTGCCGGACCGCGGTGATTATCAGTTTTTCGCTTCCCCCAACGGAACTATTATTCTCTTAGCTGCTGACACCAAGAAAATTGTCGTCACCGATCCGGACTTCACGCAAACGCTGCTGGCCGGTGACGCCAAGGGTTACCAATGGTCGGCTGATAACCAGCGGCTGCTGATCTATACCGACTTTGAAATTGGCTTTTATTATCCCACGCTGGGGAAAACTGAACTAGTGACGCGCTACGGCACGACCATCCAGCGCGTGGCCTTATTTCCAAAATATAACTACTTGGCCGTCCTGACCAACAATGAGCTGTCCACGGTCGAACTCGATGACCGGGATCATCGCACGACCACGTCGCTGGTTACGGGCGCGCCGTTGGCTGACTTCTGGTTGGCGGCCGATGGTGATACCGCGCTGCTGGTCGGTACTATCACTGATCAGTCCGGCGCGTGGCAATTGCCTCTCCAGGATTAACCAAAAACTCCCCCGAGCAGATCGGGGGAGTTTTTACTTCTTTAGATTAAAGCGTCAGGCCGGCTTGTTTGGCCATTAAAATGTTGGCGCGGAGCAAGGATTCAAATGTTCCCGCGTCGGTCCACTCGCCATTGACCACTTCAAACGTCATCGTGCCTTGCTGGACGTAAAAGTTATTTACGTCCGTAATTTCCAGCTCGCCCCGACCGGACGGTTTTATGGTTTTAATAACTTCCCAGACCTGTTCATCATAAAAATATAAGCCCGTCACGCAGTAATTACTCTTCGGCACGGCCGGCTTTTCTTCAATGCTGATGATTTTGCCCCCCATCACTTCGGCCACGCCGAAGCGCTTCGGGTCCGGGACTTCTTTTAGCAACACCTTTGCACCTTTGCCCTGCGCGGCGAAATCTTTAACCGCTTTGGTGATCTGGGCAGTGTCGGTAAAGATGTTGTCCCCCAAAATCACGGCGATCGGTTCACCATCAGCGAAGTCCTCACATAAGCCCAGCGCCTGGGCGATCCCGCCGGCTTCTTCTTGGAGGCCATAAGAGATCCGCGCGTTAAACCCCGCGCCGCTACCGAGTAGTTCCAAGAAGTGCCCGGCGTGGCCGCGCCCGGAAATAATCATGATGTCACGCAAACCCGCCGCCAGGAGCGTTTCTAGCGGATAATAAATCATCGGCTTGGTGTAGACCGGCAAGAGGTGTTTGTTGGTCACGCGGGTCAGCGGCATCAGCCGCGAGCCGGTACCGCCAGCGAGAATAATTCCTTTCATACGAAGTAAGATGAGTGATGATGGATGGCGTTTTTAATTGTCATTGCGAGGAGGGCCGACGCTTTGGTCGGACCGACGCGGCAATCCCAGGATGAGCACGCTGACCGTGCAGTGGGATATCACCTGGGATTGCCGCGTCCCCTTCACTTCGTTCAGGGTCCTCGCAATGACGATAAAAACCTACGGCGTGCTAATAAAAATTTTACTCGGCAGGATATCAATTTCCAACGGACTTTTGACCGTCACGGCTTCCCCGTCAGCTTGAAACGGCACGCGATGATTGTATTCGATTTTTAATTTTTTAAAGGCGTGGTACTCCAGCCGTTTTTCCCAATGCCATTGCCGACCGATGATGCGTCCTAACATCAAAACATAATCATGCCACCGCACTGGCCGGACCACCGCCACGGTGCCTTGCCCGTCGTAAGCGCTGGTATCCGGCGCTAGTGGCAGGCCCCAAAACGTCCCCACGTTCATGATAAAGATGCTTTTGGCGTGATACTGCCGACGGACTCCATCCACCACTAGGGTAAAGTTTTCTTCGCGCAGATGCAAGAGCCCCTGCAGCAGGGCCAAGGTATAGGCCCCGAAACCAAACAAGCGCTTCCAGGAGCGTTTGGCCCGCGCGATCACCCAGGCATCATAGCCCAAACCAGCCGCCACCAAAAAATATCGGCCGTGGTTGATCAGCCCGACATCCATCGCTTGGGCCGTGCCAGTTAAAGCGACATGAAGCGCGAGGCCGGTCGAACGAGGCAACTTCAAGGTTCGGGCCAGCAGGTTGCCGCTGCCGGCCGACACGATACCAATGGTCGTCGTGGCGCCAGCCGCCAAAATCCACTGGGCGACCTCGTGCACGGTGCCGTCACCGCCGATGACGACCACCCGCTCGTAGTCGGCCGGTTGATATGGCTCTAAGTACGTCCCTTGAGCGTTCGTGTCCACCCACTCATATTTTAAATCGCCCAGCGCGCGTTGGAGACGTTGTTTGATCGCTCGCCGCCGGACGCCGGCCACGGGGTTGAAGATGATGAGGGTGGTCATGGGAGTCGGAGTGAGGGAAGATGGTTGTAGTATAGCAATAACCTCTTTTTATAACAAAAGAAGAAGGGCTCCAGCGCAGATGCCAGAGCCCAAGAGAACGAAAGCCCAAAGCCGAGAGTCAAGGCCTCAAGGGGCCGAGGGCTTGACCTCGCGAACGACCAGGAAGCGAACGCTAGCAAGGAACCGGCGGCCATAGAGCCAGCGCAAGTAAAGGTGGCGCGACGAACCGCCCCGGCGGAAGAGCGGGACGAACACGCTGCCGCCACCAACCGTCCACGGCGCGCCGATGACCACCACGGGGTGGTCAAGCTGGGCGTCGGAATGGGCGGCGATGTACTTCATCGCCCGCCTGATTCCGACTGGCTTGAGGCCGAGCTTGGCGAGCTCGGCCACGACCTCACGGTCAATCACCTCGCGGCCGAAGCAGTACTCTTCGACCGGGCCGGTGGTACCGTCGTCCACCAGAGGAAAGCGTTCCTCCGTGAAGTCGGGGTTGACCGAGTCCTGACGACAGGCCGCCAGGAGCTGGGCGAAGGACTGGCCAGCGTTGACGATCAGCTTGGCCAGCTCGCGCCGCAGCGTTTTATCGGTCAAGATACGAGCGACGTGTGCGTCGCTGCCACCGAGCGCCAGCACCTCGTCGATCAAGGCCTTGAAAATTTCCCAGGCCTTCCCCATCGCTGACAAAAATTCACTTCTATTCCGAGCCATTCTGTCCTCCTTTTGGCCTACCCCTTATCTCGACGACGTGCCGAGACCTAGGGCCTGCCCCGCGGCTTTTGTTTAGCCGCTACACTCTGAATATCTATGTATTAACATAAATACCCTGAATATAGCGGCTAAATAGCGGTTTTCATTGGGAAAGAACCATATCCCATATATAATAACACACATAATAATTTCTGTCAAATATCAACCCACCCCATTACTTTTCATGTCATCCAGACCAATATTTTTCTCTCTTGTTTGTCATCCAGACCAACTCTAAAGTTTAGAACTTTTTTAGACCGGCCATTATATACTCGTCATTGCGAACTCGTTTTTTACCATCGTCATTGCGAGGACCCAGCTGCAGGGCCCTGCAGCTGGGGACGCGGCAATCCCAGATTATATCCCCCAAACTATGAGTTTTGGCAATAACTATTATGTCTACATCGTCACCACCCACTCCATACCCCACGCTTGTCATCCCGATCCGCCCTGGGCGGAGAGGGA